>NZ_JANQOP010000103.1 GCF_028285745.1 Acaryochloris sp. IP29b_bin.137
CGACTGCTATGGTCATGGAAATAAACCCTCTTGATCTAACTTAAAAATTGCAAGGCCGCAAAATTTTCTTTCGAACCTTGTGAGGTTTCTCAGAAACCGGACTAAGGAATCGAGAGTTTGGGTTCTGGGAATTAATAGTGTAAATCGCCCTAGAACCTCAACCTACACCTCTTCATAACCAAATGTTATAGAGATCATTCACTAAATGTAACAGAGTTTCGTCAGAAAATGTAGCGGCTACAAAGGCACATACACAGAGGTTTAGCCAACTTGCAGGGGGTATGCTGCACAAAACTTTATCTACCTCAACCATCGGTTTTTTGGGGCTTGGCTACCCAAATGGCTATTCTTTATCCTGGCTTTAAGAGAAGTAAAGTTATATAGGACTATCTAAATAAAACTTCACATATGAGTTGAGAACTATATTAATCCCATCAAATTTGTGTCTAGCGTTGGTTAGTATCTGAAATATGGCTGCTGATAGATTTGCATGCGGAGACGATAAGGAAGTACTGCTTGGCAGTCCATCGTAGACTCATCCATTGTTTAGCTGAGCAGCTTATACTCATATATCAGTGCTCATCATTAGCTAAGGAATCACAAGAGCTCACCTGACACCATGACCACACAGAAACTATTAGATAAGCAGACATTGCGTTACGAGGTTCTTGGGACTCGTCGATTAAGTAACTATATGATCGCGACGATGGTCTCCATCGGAGGGGTCGGTTTCTTCTTAGCTGGTCTTTCCAGTTATTTCAAAATCGATCTTCTGCCAACAGGTAATGCAGTCGATCTGATTTTCATCCCTCAGGGCATCGCACTCACATTCTATGGGACTTGTGGTTTACTTTTAGCAACTTATCTATGGTTAACCATAAGTTGGAATGTCGGTTCCGGATTTAATGAATTTAGCCAAGATTCTGGGAAATTTCGACTATTCCGTTGGGGACGCCCGGGCAAGAACCGCAAAATTGAACAAATGTATCCTTTGGAGAATATCCAGTCTGTTCAGGTCAAAATTCGTGAGGGACTCAATCCTCAACGGACCATATATCTGAGGATCAAGGGCCGCAACGATATCCCCTTAACCCGAGCAGGTCAGCCCATGGCGCTAGATAAGATCGAGAATCAAGCAGCTGAAATTGCTCGTTTCTTGGGCGTTCCCATGGAAGGGTTGTAAAACCATAACTCTAATTTATTGTCTCTATATGATCCATTCAACAAAATCCATCGGCTTATTCAGATCATTCTGGGTGATGGTACTCGTGTTTTTACTGGTGGCATGTAGTGCGCCTTCTAATTCTTCTGGTACATCAGATACTGGAGCATCACCCACTAGTTCTTCAGTGTCTAGTCCCAGTCAAGAGGGCAGCTCAGAACCTGATTCAGTGCCTGGTTCAGAGTCTACTTCCCCCTTTGCTCAACTTCCTCAGTTGCAGGGGAATGCCACTGTGGTGCTTAAAGTTAATGGAAAAACCATTACCTTGGCAATTGACGGTAATAATGCTCCTATCACAGCCGGTAACTTTATCGATTTAGTTGATAAAGAAGTGTATAACGGCACGGCTTTTCATCGGGTTGTGCGGTCACCCTCTCCCTTTGTTGTTCAAGGGGGAGACCCTCAAAGTAAGGATCCCAATTTCCCTGTTCAACGACTGGGGACAGGAAGCTACATTGATCCTGAAACGAAGGAACCCAGATATGTGCCGTTAGAGATTCTGCCGGAAGGGGCTGAGCAGGCGACATACAGCAAAACCCTTCAGTCTGCTGGTGTGAATCAACTACCGAAGTTAAAACACACAAAAGGGGCGGTGGCGATGGCCCGCTCTCAATTACCTGACTCTGCTTCTGCGCAGTTCTATTTCACCCTTGAGAATATTGATTTCCTAGATGGAAACTATGCTGTCTTTGGCTACGTGACTGAAGGGATGGATGTGGTTGATCAGATTCAACAAGGCGATCGCATTGAGTCGGCAAAAGTCACCGCAGGCATTGAGAATCTGAAGCGATAGTTGGATAGTGGCTGGTCACAAGGGATATCCATATTCGATGGGCAAACACTTGTGATATGCCCCTGTTGTTGAGTTTGCTGATGGGATTTCATAATCACTTGCTGATCTGTATATTTCAGAATGGATTTAGCTGCCAACCATCATGATGGCAAGGTGGACAGCAGCTTTGGTTTGAGAGGTCTTTATAATCTCGTATGGTGCCAAGGGTTGTTGTTACAGGAATAGGGGTAGTTTCAGCCCTAGCCCCTAGTCTGGACAAGACCTGGCATCGGCTTCTAAGGGGTGAATCGGGAATCAAGAAGTACCATCCTTTTCCAGAGATTCCTGCCCAACCTTTAGCATTAGTCGATTCTCGGCCTAGTCATCTTGAGGACTTATTAAAACCTGCTCTGACAGAGGCTTTATCCGATGCGGGTCTCTCGTCACCGCTTCCAGATTGCGGGATAGCCATTGGTTCTAGTCGTGGCTCTCAATTTCAATGGGAAGAAGGAGCATCTGTTTATCATGCTTCCGCCAATGTCGTGAGATCGCTACTATCGACGCCAGCGTATCTTGCCCAAATTTATAGCGTGTCTCCTGCCTCAATAGTGGCTCAATTCGTAGAAGCTCAAGGTCCTGTTTTGGCTCCTCGTGCTGCCTGTGCCACGGGAATTTGGGCCATTGCTCAGGGCGCAGACCTCATCCGAGCGGGATACTGTTCACGAGTCATCGTTGGTGCCGTTGAAGCCCCGATAACGCCATTGACCCTAGCAGGCTTCAATAAAATGGGTGCTATGGCCCATTCAGGAGCCTACCCCTTTGATCAGAACCGGGAAGGGTTTGTTTTAGGAGAAGGAGCCGCAATTTTAGTTTTAGAAGACGAGACTTTAGCGAAAAAAAGACATGCCAACGTATATGGTCAAATCTTAGGGACAGGGTTAACCGTCGATGCCTACCATATGACTGCCCCCGAGACTAGCAGAAAGGCGGCAATCACTGCGATTAGGAGCTGTCTTCAACGTAGCGATCTGGAGACATCTGATATTGGCTATATCCATGCCCATGGCACGGCCACTCAACTCAATGATCGAGCAGAGGCGTTCGTCATTAAAGAATTATTTCCATCTTCGGTGGCCGTTAGCTCTACCAAGGGAGCCACCGGACATACCCTCGGTGCATCGGCTGCATTGGGATGTGTATTTTGTTTGATGGCCCTTTCCCAGAGAGTGCTCCCTCCTTGTGTCGGACTGCAAGAGCCCGCATTCGATCTGAATTTTGTCCGCAAACCCCTTAGCCACAACCTGCAATCCGTTTTATGTTTAAGCTCTGGCTTTGGAGGACAAAACACCGTCTTAGCTTTATCTTCAAGTGCGTCAGTTTGAGAAACTAAGTTGAGTGAGCCATCGGCTGATTGACTTGCTCAACTTGATTTCTACCGATTGTTGGGAGGGATGGAAGACGATAGATCCCTTTGGCAAAGAATTGGGCACACTGGATGCAAGCTATCTTATGAAGCTGCAAGAAGTTTTTAGTTTCCAATTGCTTTCTACCCAAACTAAAACTTGCTAAGCTTCTTGTACTGAAACTGTAGTAAATATTGATTGTTTCTAAAAAGACATGGTTGAAGAAGTCAGTTCAAACCCTATTCTAAGTGTCGATGAACCCCAACAATCATCCACTTCGCCTGCGTCTCAAGCCAGTATGGGGGCTGACGAACTCATGGATGAGTTATTCCATGACTTTGAAGCTGATCTGGAGAGTTCAAGCTTGGCCTTGGCAACATCGAGAGATGGGGGTGTAGGACAGGCTTTGCTAGAAACCATCAAAGGACAAGGTTTATTTCGTCATTCGTCCACAGACCATCCTAGTGATGATTTATTGGTCCCCTACACACCGTTAGAGTCAACCTTGGCCCTTAGAGAGGATCTAGAGACTTCGCTCAGCCTCGATGTTGTCTCTTTACAAGAGCCTGCCAAAAAACCGCTAACTGGAAAACGTTTACTGATGACTTCGGCTTGTGTCTCCTTAGTCGGTATCAGTATGTTTTGGGTGGGACGGCAACTGCGACTCCAGCATGCGCCTGTAGCCGCTGCCCCTCAATCTGAGATCGCATCCCCTCAAGTGCCTGCCGAGACCGTGGCGTTTGCTGATTATGTCAGCCAATCCCTGGAACGAATTAATCAAGAAACTAAAGCGGCAAAACTGGCTGCTGCTCAGGCTAAAACACAGCCTAAGACAGCCACCATTTCTCCTGGTGCTGGGCTTCCCAGTTTACCCAATGTACCCAAGGTGAGTGTTGCAGGTCCAAACTCAGCTTCGGCTCCCCATAATAATGTTGAGCGAGTGTACGTTCCCGTAACCGAAGTTCCCACTCCACCAGCTCAACCGGAAGCCTTGCCTCAGCCTGCCAATACGCCAGTGATTGCTGCAGCTAAGGCCACTCCCCAAGCGGATGAGTTGCCCGTTGTTAAACCTTTGCCCTTAACCCCACCGAATGATGGCGAGCGCAAGTTCTTGGGGGGCACTAACTTGGGTGATCAGCCTGTGTTTATGGTCTCTATTAATGGCTCTACGCGCCACGTTAAGTTAGGAGAATCCATCGATGAGACCGGGGCCACCTTTGTAGAATTTGATGGGGAACAAAGTGTGCTGAAGCAGGGCAATCAATTGAGATCCGTCACGGCAGGGCAATCGTTCTAGCCCCCCATTTGGCTCAATTTATAGATTGGAAGCTGGGTTAGACTGGTGTGTGGCCCACTTGTAAGCGCTAGGATGCATGGGGATGTCCTAACATAGGAAACAGCTTAAAGCAGTCGCCTTTCATGGTAAAGGTTGTGCTTTATCTAATCCTCGATATTCTCAATCGACATTGATGGCTGAATTTTTAACGGTTGCCTTCTATAAATTTGTTGAACTGCAAGACTATAAGGAGTTAAAAGCTCCCCTCCTGTCTTGTTGCGAAGACAATAATGTTCAAGGCACTATTCTGTTGGCGACGGAAGGAATCAATGGTGCGATCGCAGGTCTACCCCACAATATCCAGGCAGTCTTAGATTTTCTGCGTAAGGATTCACGCTTCGCCGATTTAGCACCAAAAGAATCCTGGTCAGAGAAACGCCCCTTTTATCGGATGAAGGTCCGGCTGAAAAAAGAAATTATCAAAATGGGGGTTCCAGACATTGACCCCACTCAAACCGTTGGAGAATACGTAAAGCCGGAAGACTGGAACCAGTTACTCGCCGATCCAAACGTGGTAATCATTGATGTACGCAACGATTATGAGGTGGCTATAGGCACCTTCAAAGGTGCGGTTAATCCCAACACTCAAAGTTTTTCAGAGTTGCCCCAATGGCTTCAAGCACAAGCTGAATTGCAGAAAAAGCCCAAAGTGGCCATGTTTTGTACAGGCGGTATTCGCTGTGAAAAATCAACCGCCTTATTGCGACATCAAGGTTTTGAAGAGGTCTATCACCTGCAAGGAGGCATCCTCAGCTATTTAGAGAAAGTGCCAGAAAGCGAAAGTCTATGGCAGGGCGATTGTTTTGTCTTTGATGAGCGAGTGGCTGTCGGCCATGGCCTTAAACCGGGTCGATATCAGCTATGCCGAGCCTGTCGAACTCCCATTAGCCCTGAAGATATGGCCTCGGAGCACTACGTCCCGGGGCAAAGCTGTCCCCATTGCCATGGCACCCAAACGGAGACCCAAAAACAGCGATTTGCAGAGCGTCAGCGACAAATGGAACTCGCAAAGCAACGCAACCAAGTCCATATCGGGGCAAAATATGCTCGCCATCAACTCGATCCAAACCCCTAAATTGCATGGCAACCTATCCCATTTTGTATTCGTTTCGTCGTTGTCCTTATGCCATGCGAGCCCGGTTAGCTTTGACAGTTAGCCGACAGGTCTGTGAACTGCGAGAAGTGGTATTGCGAGACAAGCCCCAAGAGATGCTGAACGTTTCCCCAAAAGGAACGGTCCCAGTCCTGATTAAGGTTGACGGTTCCGTCTTGGCAGAAAGCCTAGACATCATGATGTGGGCTCTCAAACAGCAGGATCCTGAACGTTGGCTCCGTTTTGATCCCGATCAAATGATGAATCTGCAAGCCCTCGTTGCAGAATGTGATGGTCCCTTTAAGCACCATCTAGACCGTTACAAGTATGCACAGCGTTACGAAAATACCAATGCAGTAGAACATCGGACTGAAGGATCCCAATTCCTTGAAAAGCTCAATCATCAACTAGGAGAAACGGCTTATCTATCTGATCAGCATAGATCTTGGGCTGATATGGCTATTGCCCCCTTTGTTCGTCAATTTGCCAACACAGACCGACAATGGTTTGATGCTCAGCCTTGGTGCCATTTGCAGGCCTGGTTAGCTGAATTTCTAGCCTCTGATATATTTCAGCAGATTATGGAAAAGTACCCACAGTGGAAATCAGGGGAATTGGGTCCTTTGTTTCCGAGCCTATCCTCACCCCATCTAGAATGACTTTCTAGCCTAGACAAAGTGTCCAGCAAAGCCTAAACATCCCAAAACGACAACTTTTTGATGTCAAAATATAACTTGTCATAGCTCTATGCATTTGCTGATTGAGTCTATGGTCTGGGCCAATGCCATAGGGGGGGTTGATTAAGATAACTATCTGAAATCCAGTGATTCTAATTTAAGGGCAAGGTTTAGATATAGAATTCGATCAACTCAACAGGTATCGAAATTGACAAACTCACAAGTTACCTTCGCCAGGAACATCGGGTTTAGGAAAGAATTAAACCGACGGGTCAACGAATATTTCACCACAAACAATATCAGACCCCGAGATAATCTAGCGATGTATTTCAAGTCGCTAGTGATTGCCACTTGGACCTTGACTGCATGGGCCATCATTCTTTTTGGTCCACCCAACCTTGCCATCAAGATACTGGGTTGTGTTGCGCTAGGGATGGGGGTGGCTGGCTTCGGCATGAGCATTGGTCATGATGCTAATCATGGAGGTTACTCATCTAGTCCCCTTGTCAATCGGATTATTGGCAGCTGTTATGACGTGATTGGCGTCTCTAGTTTCCTATGGAAATTTCGCCACAATCAGCTCCATCATGTCTATACGAATATTGAAGGCTATGACAACGAGATTGAGGGAGACGGTGTGGTCCGCATGTCCCCACATACGGCCCATCAACCCCACCATCGATGGCAGCATTATTGGATTTGGTTCATCTATCCCTTTATTCCCATTTATTGGTATTTCAGGGATATTCAACGATTTATCCGCAACACCCCCTATCAAGACAATCCCCTTCCTCCCAAACAGCCCATCGATCATTTAACATTCTGGGTTGGCAGAGCCATTGGTATTTCGTTCTTTATTGGTATTCCATATTTTGTGGGCTACTCGCTATTCGAGATAGGGACTGGTTTTGTGATTGCCTATTTGACCTATGGAGCCATCGTTTGTGAGATTTTCATGTTGGCCCATGTTCTTGAGGATGTTGAATTTCCTCAGCCTGATCCAGAATCAAACCAAGTTGAGGATGAGTGGGCTATTTTTCAACTGAAAACCACTGCCGACTTTGCGCCCCAAAATCCTTTTTTGAATTGGTATGTCGGTGGACTAAACTACCAGGCGGTTCATCATCTGTTTCCCCAGATCTGTCATATTCACTATCCCCAAATTGCCCCTATTATGGCGGAGGTCTGTCAGGAATTTGGAGTCAAGTATGTGGTTTATCCCACTTTCAGAGAAGCTATAGCTTCCAATTACAGATGGCTCAGACTGATGGCTGTGGGAGGATAACCCCAAGGTTAGTTTAAGTTAGCAAGAAAATCACATTAATCCAGTTAGGAAACCCATTCATAGCGGGTTTGAGAAATTTGTAGTCGTTGAGCCTAGGGAAAAAACACTGGTGAGGTGTGAATATTCATGATTGTGATGGATCAATCCAGTTAGCCAGGGCTGCCATCGGTAGCATGGGCAACATCGGCAACAAGCAAATAAGCCACTGCATCCAGGTTAAGGGCGCGGTCTCAAAAAGCTGATTCATTACAGTCCACTGGCTGAAAAGGAGTTGGAGAGCAATCGCTCCAACTATTCCCATGACCAAGATGGGCGCATGGATAATCGACACGGTTCGATGGCGAAGAGAGTGGAACAGACTGAGCCCTAGCTGGCTAATACTCAGAAGATAGACAATGCGAGCGGCCACGAGCGCTTGGATCGCCATTGTTCGAGCTACTGTAATATCCCCCGTGGTGGATTTAGCCCACTCAAACAGACCGAAAATCAGAATCCAGTTAAAGAGGGAAACCACCAAAATTCGACGCAATAACTTCCCTGTAATTAAGGGTTCGTTGGGATTTCGAGGGGGATGTTGCATCAACCCATTGGCCTTCGGCTCAAAGGCTAAAGGTACTGTCATGGTCAGGGAGTTGATCAGGTTTAGCCATAGAATCTGGAGCGAGAGAATGGGCAAATCTCGGGCGAGCAGGGCACTAATCAAAATGGTCATCGATTCACCGCCATTGACGGGTAACAGAAATGCGATCGCTTTTCGCAAATTCTGATAGACGGTACGCCCCTCTTCTACCGCCGCCTCAACGGAGGCAAAATTATCGTCTGTCAGCAGCATATCTGCCGCTTCTCGCGCCACTTCTGTGCCCCCTTTACCCATCGCAGTTCCAATATCAGCTTGCTTAAGGGCTGGCGCATCATTGACGCCATCCCCGGTCATGGCGACGATTTCACCGTTTGCCTGAAGTGCTTCAACCAATCGCAGCTTTTGGGTCGGCGCAATTCTGGCAAACACGTCTCCCTCTTCAACCGCCTGAGCCAGTTGCTGATCATCCATGCTGGCTAATTGCCGCCCTTCAAAAGCCACCACTGGTCCGGCTTTCTGGATCCCCATCCGCTGGGCAATGGTCCGAGCCGTGGCAATATGGTCTCCAGTAATCATTTTCACTTGAATACCAGCAGCCTGGCAGGCATGAACTGCAGCAATCGCCTCTGGGCGAGGGGGGTCAATCATGCCCTGTAAGCCTAGAAAAATAAGGTCTGTTTCGATGTCTTCATGATCAATGGAATGTTGATGGGCACGGGCTTCCTTTTTAGCAAAGGCAAGAACCCGCAACCCTTTTTCTGTCATCTTTCTGACTGTTTTCTCAATTTCTGCGGAGTCGAGGGGGGGCTTTTGATTATCGCGTCCCATCATTTGGGAGCATCGACTCAAAAGCGCCTCGACCGATCCTTTGACATAAATGATGGGGGAAACTGGATCATGCAAAGTTGCCATATATTGATATTGCGATTCAAAGGGAATCGCATCCAACCGGGGGATTGAAGCCGTCAAACTAGACTGGCTGAGGCTAGCTTTGGCGGCTGCCGTGATCAATGCACCCTCCGTAGGGTCGCCAACAACGGACCAATCCTCTCCCGTTTGTTTGAGCTGGGAGTCATTGCAGAGCAATCCAGCGATCAGACACTCCTTCAAGGTCGGAGGTAGCTCATCTTCAAGTGGACTCACGGGATTACGGACTGTTAAGCAAATATCTCCTTTGGGACTATAGCCACTCCCACTCACCCGGTAGATTTCTCCGCCGGCATAAATCGCCTGGACCGTCATTTGATTTTCCGTGAGCGTTCCCGTTTTATCGGAGCAAATCACGGTTGCCCCCCCTAACGCCTCAACGGCTGGAAGTTTGCGAATAATAGCGTGACGGCGTGCCATCCGATTGACGCCAATGGCCAAGGTAATCGTGACGACCGCAGGTAACCCTTCTGGAATCGCACTGACTGCTAGAGCAACGGCAGCCTCAAACATATCAATCCAAGACTCCCCTTGCCCCAACCCAATGGCAAAGGTGAGGGTTGCCAGGGTCAAAATACCGTAGAGCAAAATGCGACTAAACTTGGCAAATTTGCGGGTTAGGGGCGTACTGAGGTTGACCCGCTGCACCATGGATTGAGAAATTTGCCCGACTTCTGTTGCAGCTCCTGTGGCGACCACCACTCCGGTTCCCTGCCCAAAGGTGACAAAGCTGCCCGCATAGGCCATATTGGTCCGTTCTGCCAGGGAAATATCTGCTGGTAGGGGTTGGATCGATTTGTCCACAGGGACAGATTCTCCCGTCAGGGCTGACTCATCGGCCTGTAAATTTTTGATGTTGATGAGTCGCATATCGGCTGGAACTTTATCACCGGATGCCAGCATCACAATATCTCCGGGGACTAACTCTCGTGAGGGAATGCGCAACGTTTGTCCATCGCGGAGAACAGTCGTTTCCGTGATGACGGCCTTGGCTAAGGAGGCGATTGCGCCCTCTGCCTTTGCTTCTTGCATATAGCCAATTCCGGCATTAATGACCGTCACGCTCCAAATCACGGCTGCGTTCGTCCATGATCCTAAAAATGCCTTAACGCCCCCTGCAATGAGCAGAATATAGAGAAGCGGCTGATGAAATTGCAGCAGAAATCTAAGCCAAGCCGGTTTCCCGGGCTTGGTGGGAAGCTGATTCCAGCCATAGATTTCATAGCGATGGGTCACTGCTTCTGCCGTTAACCCCCTTTTGGCATCGCTATCGAAGCAATCAATAGATTCCTGAGCCGAAAGCTCATGTTCAGAGCGAGATGACTCCTCAACTGGCTCCATAATGTTTAGCATCGTAGATGGTTCCCCGATGAAGGCACTGCTTCTAAGTGGCGTTGCCTTGAACGACTAGTACTGAGCAGGGGGCATGGTGCAACACATAATTGCTGACACTGCCCAGAAATAACTCTGCCAGGCCGGAGTGGCCTTGGCGTCCCATGGCAATGACATCAACTTGCCACTCATTCGCTAGGGCACAAATTTGATACCCTGGTTCTCCAAAAACAGCCTCACAGGTCACTGGTACGCCTTGTTGAGTAGCATGCTGGTAATACTCCAGTAGCCACTCATTCGCCTGTTCAATCTGAGCCTCCCATTTTTGCTGAGCAAATTGCAGATCAGCATCATCATAGGGAGTAAAATAACCGGCACTTTTTGATGTTCCCTTTGGAGAAGCCGTCAATAAACTCGAGCGCTTGATTGACGTTTCCACACAGTGAAGGAGATATAGTTTTGCTGTGTGAAGTTGAGCTATTTCTAAGGCCTGCTCAAAAACAATTCCCCCCAAGGAAGAGGTGTCAATGGCTACCAGAATGCGGTCATAACTCATAAAAACCCTCCAGCTTTTAATATAAAATGCTTGACGACTCCAGAATTATTAGTCCCAGAACGATAGGGGGCAGGGTTCTGTAGTAGAAGATATGGGTGATAAGAGAGCGATGATCTTCTGACTAAGCTCCATAAACAAGGCAATAGCGGTCACACACAAAATAAACGCCAACGTCAGCATTGCAATCTCCCAACTGGATATAAGGCCAGCTTGTAGACTATCAACAGGTTGTGGCGGGGGTGTGTCAGAACGACCGAACTATTGTGTCGTCGCAGATCCGGTAAAGAGAAGTGAAAACTGCCAGTGACGTTCGATGCCCAACTGACAATCGACTCTGATGGTTTCCCTTGGCGTTCTCCTTAGGGTTGGGCGATGGCGAACCCGTATCCCATTCCACCAGAATTGATGGGGGGCAAGGCGGTTGC
Source organism: Acaryochloris sp. IP29b_bin.137 (assembly GCF_028285745.1). GTDB lineage: Bacteria > Cyanobacteriota > Cyanobacteriia > Thermosynechococcales > Thermosynechococcaceae > Acaryochloris. The sequence goes on from NZ_JANQOP010000103.1 coordinate 11,609, forward strand.
GATCGCAACCATCGATCCAACCCTGAAGGAAAATCGCCACGGTTCAGATATCATGGAATGTCTTCAAAATAGAAGCATTCATCTTGTACGCCAGCCGTTTACCTCTCTCTAGTTCCAGAACTAAAGAACAACGCTCGTTAACGTCTCACTACCGCAAGCCGTAAAACATGCCATGTCCATTGACCATCCCCGAAACACCAATCCACCCGATCCACCCGTGTTCAGCCCACAAAATCCTTGGGTACAAGGTCGCTTGCTGGAATTAGACATTCTCGATCTCAGTCCCACCGGAGATGGAGTCGGGCGATGGGGGGCACAGAATCAGGTCGTTTTCGTCCCAAACACCGTTCCGGGTGATCGCATTCAGGCTCGACTGGTTCGTGTCAAACCCCGTTATGCCCATGGTCAACTCCACGCGATTATTCAGCCTTCGCCGCATCGAGTTAGACCCCACTGTATGGTTGCCGATAAATGTGGCGGGTGTCAGTGGCAACCGGTCGCTTATGCTTATCAACTCGTAGCCAAGCAAAATCAGGTCGTTCAGGCACTGGAAAGAATCGGACAGTTCCCCTCTCCCAACGTTGATGCCGTACTTGCAGCAGAGTCTCCCCTAGGCTATCGAAACAAAGTGACCTATCCTGTCATTTTTAGTCCCAATTCCCAACGGGTCCAGGCAGGCTACTACCGAAAAGGCAGCCACAAATTAATCAACCTTAACCAATGTCCCGTTCAAGATCCACAATTTGATCCGTTCTTGGCAGAAATCAAAACAGATGTTCAACAACAAGGTTGGTCCATTTATAACGAACAAAATCATCAGGGTTTAATTCGCCATCTTTCGCTGCGCATTGGTCGTCGAACCGGAGAAATTTTGATGACACTTATCATCAATGCCAAGCCCAGTCAGGCGTCTCAACTTTTAGCTAATTTTGAAGCGCAAGCCCAGAAATGGTTAGAGCATTATCCCCAGCTCGTGGGAGTTTGCCTCAATTTCAATTCGCACCGCACTAATCGCATCTTTGGCAAAGACACGGTTAACATTGTGGGTCGCAACTATTTATATGAGACCTTTGCCGGGCTGACGTTTCAACTGCGACCCGATACCTTCTTCCAGGTCCATACTGAGCAAGCGGAAGTCCTGCTCAAAACGCTCTGTGCCCACCTCCAACTCACAGGTACCGAACAGGTCGTAGATGTTTATTGCGGTATCGGCACCTTAACACTTCCTTTAGCCCGACAGGTTAAAGAGATTATTGGCATTGAAGCGCAAGCAGCAGCGATTGACCAAGCCGAAACTAATACGGCTCTTAATGACATTACGAATGCCACGTTTCGCGTTGGTGCTGCTAAAGATTGCCTAAAAGAGCTTCCTTTTACCCCCGACCTCGTCATCTTAGACCCGCCCCGCAAAGGCTGTCATCAGAGTGTCCTTGAGCAATTACTCGCCATTTCGCCTCAGCGCATTGTTTATGTTAGTTGCCACCCAGCAACCCTGGCTCGAGATTTGAACCGATTGTGTCAATCAGGACCGTATGACCTGAACCGGGTGCAACCCGTCGATTTTTTCCCCCAAACCTCTCATGTGGAATGTGTGGCGTTCCTCCATAGGTCCGCTTCATGATGGATTCTGTGATCAGCATCGATTGCTTGACCTTCCTGCTTATCAGTATCTTTGTCCTTGGATTTGGCATCCTCGTGACCCGGACGATCCCTTTACTCAAGGCGTTCAATATTCCCGCTGCAGTAACGGGGGGCCTGCTAGGGTGTGGTCTGGTGAGCTATATCAACCTCTGTACGTCCTGGCATCTGCGGTTTGATCTGAGTCTGCGCAACCAACTGCTGTTGATCTTCTTCAGCACCATTGGACTCGCGGCTCGATTTAAGCAACTCCAAGAAGGGGGTAAAACATTGATGGCGGTGATTGGGGCAGTCATCCTATTCTTATTTCTGCAAAATGCAGTCGGGATTTCAGTGGCCTGTCTTGTGGGTTGCCCCATCATCTATGGATTACTAGGAGGGACAATTGCCTTTGTCGGGGGGCATGGCACAGCCATTACCTGGGGAACGCTGATTGAGCAACAAGGGTGGACAGGAGCCTTGGAATTCAGCTTGGCTGCAGCCACCTTAGGACTGATCGTCGGCGGATTGTTAGCAGGTCCCATTAGTCAGCATTTAATTCACCGATATGAGCTGGAATCCATCGCTCCCTCAATTGACGCCACAACAGACACTCCGATAACCATACCTGCCAGTTTGGACGGCATGTTTGGGAGTGTTTTACTTATTGCAACCTCCCTTGCCCTCGGGTTGGGATTACACCTGCTCACCCTCCATTGGGGCATGGTCTTGCCTCAATTTCTGCCTGTGATGTTGGTGGGCATTCTCTTGATTAATCTACTGGACTGGGGAAAGATCAACTTCAACACGGCAGCCTTGTCATTCTGGAACGATGTCAGTCTGCAACTTTTTTTGGTGATGAGTCTGATGAACTTACAGATTCTGTCTTGGGCCCATACAGCTGGCCCCTTACTGATCTTGTTAGGTGCCCAAACCCTTTGTGCTGGATTATTTGCTTACTTTGTTGTGTTTTGGGCAGCGGGTCGTGATTACGACGCTAGCGTGATTTGTGCAGGATTCACGGGGATGGTCTTAGGCGCGATGCCCGTGGGAATGGCCAATATGACCACCTTGACCCATCGCTACGGCCCTTCACCTAAAGCATTATTGGTTATCCCCATACTGGGAGCCTGTTGTATGGACATCGCTAATGCGGTCGTGATTCAACTATTTTTACTGCTTTCACCATAAAATCCGACCAAAGTCAGCGGAATGTATCAAAAAATTACACAATATATATTTTGCCCAGGGGTCTCGTAACATTACATAATATTGGGGGATCATCCACCCACGGTAGCTCACTCCTCAAATTCAATTGACAATGCTTACCAAAGACCTAGAGCAGCAGCAGACTCTTGAGCCCCTGCAGCGTCCTGCTGACCCTCAAGTCCTAGAGTATCTTTACCAAAAATCTACATCACCCGCTTCCACGGTTGTTCCCTTTGCTGCACTGCTAGCCGCTGTTTGTATTTTGTCGTTTTCGGCAATTTTCACACGGTTGAGTGAAGTAGAACTGACAGCCAGCGCCACCATCTTCAATCGATTCTGGATTGCTTCCTTAGCCTTAGGAGGTTGGAGTGGTTTTCAACAATTTCGGCAACCTCGCACCGTAACTGTACCTTCCTCTAAATCACTACAAATGCGTGATTTGGCGTGGTTTCTATGTCTGGGGATTCTAATCTACGGTCGAGCCGGATCTTGGGCCTGGTCACTCACACAAACGAGTGTGGCAAATTCAAATTTGCTCCATAATATGACGCCTTTGTTTGCGACCCTGGGTGGATGGTTATTCTTAGGTCATCGCTTCAATCGTCAATTTCTATTGGGGATGGGATTGGCCATCACTGGCGTGTTGATCATCGGTATTGGCGATTGTCAGGTGGGCTCCAGTGGGCTGATCGGCGACGGTGCCGCATTACTATCAGCTGTTTTCTATGCTGCCAACTTCCTGGTAATTGAGAAATTGCGGGTCAAGTTTTCCACCCAAACCATTATGTTGTCGTCTTGTGTGGTCACTGGGCTATTGACGGTTCCCATTGTCTTACTGGGAGGAAATCAGCTGTTTCCGACGTCAATCACAGTTTGGCTAGCCGTTATTGCCTTGGGTGTGATTAGCCAAGGCGTGGGGCAAAGTCTATTAGCTTACTGTTTGAAGCAATTTACCTCAGGGTTTGTTTCCGTCTTTATGCTGATGGAACCCCTAATTACCGCTATCCTGGCTTGGCGAATCTTTGCTGAACAGCTCAATTGGCTGAACTGGATTGCCTTTTTTATCGTTTTAAGTGGGTTATATCTAGCAACAATCAGCAAAGGATCTACAAAATCCAGCTCTATGCATTAATTTCCTCCATGAACCGATCATATTCAGGTTATGCTTCGGTTAAAGACCCTTCAGGCCAATGGTTCCCAAGAGATTCAATGTTAGAATCGGCCTGTCGCCATTCCAGCACTCTGTATGCTATCTACTGACCCTAGTGCTCGCCCTTTTGAGCAGCTTCCCACCACAATGGGGCAGATTCTGTTAGTAGAAGATGAGGAAAATATTCGCGAGACCATCGCCCCTGCTCTACAAAATGAAGGCTATCGGGTCATCACTGCCGCTGATGGTCAAACGGCTCTGGATGTGATTCAACTCTTTAAGTCGCGATCGCAACAGGCATCCTCCCTCGATCTGATTATTTTGGATATCATGCTTCCCGGCATCAATGGCATTGATCTATGCCGGTTTATCCGCCGTGAGGGTTCGACTGTCCCCGTCCTGATGTTGAGCGCCAAAGATACGGAAGCTGATCGGGTGGTTGGCCTCGAAGTCGGTGCAGACGATTACCTCACCAAACCCTTTGGCATGCGAGAGTTAGTGGCTCGCTGTCGGGCATTGCTGCGCCGCCAGCGATTAAATAATACGGATTCCCAAGGGACCATTCTCACCTGCCGAGAAATTAGTTTGCACCCTGAAGAATGTCGGGTCACGGTTCGAGGGGAAGAGGTGAGCTTATCACCCAAGGAATTTAGGATTCTAGAATTGTTTATGAGCTACCCCCGTCGAGTGTGGCCCAGAGAGCAAATCCTGGAAAAAATTTGGGGTCCTGACTATATTGGCGATAGTAAAACGGTAGATGTGCATATCCGCTGGCTACGAGAAAAGATAGAACTTGATCCCAGTAATCCAGATTATTTAGTAACCATTAGAGGATTTGGTTATCGGTTCGGTTAAATCCATCCATTGGGGGTAGACTCAGGCTGACACACCGGAGAGATTTGTGGAATTGGTATGGTTTCTAGTAGGGTTAGGCTGCGGTCTCGGACTACTGGCAATATTTGCCCACCGCTATAATGACCGTCTAGAACAAATCATTCATGCTTTACCGAGTGAACACTATCAGTCGGCGCTTTCCCCACTAAGCCGACTGTCTCGGGTCACTCATGCCTTGCAAGATGAACTCCAACGCAACGAGCAGGAGATCCTGGGCTGGCAAGATGTCCTCTATCGGTCGCCGATTGGCTATTTACAAGTGAACGGGGTGGATAACCTGTATTGGATCAATGAACGGGCATGTGATCTCCTCTCCATCCACCATCGCTCATGGGAAACTCTACCGAATTGTCTACTCTTGGAAGTCGTGAGATCCCTGGAACTCGATCAGCTAATTCGTCAGGTGCGGACCCATCAGCAGGAACATCAGATCGATTGGAACCTGCATCACTCAGAGCGTTCCCAGGAAAAACCGCTGCGCGCTGTTGGCATTCCCTTACCGAAAGGACATGTGGGGGTCTTTATCGAAGATCGAACAGAAGCGAAAAACCTAGCAGATGATCGCGATCGCTGGACGTCAGATGTTGCCCATGAACTCAAAACCCCCTTAACGTCGATCCGACTGATGGTCGAAACCCTAGAGCAGCAGGTGAGCTGGCAACATCGAACTCATATTGATCGACTGCTGCAGGAAGTCATTCGCTTAAGCGATCTGGTCAAGGACTTATTAGAACTGAGTCGAATCACCTTTAATCAGGCCCAAACACTACAACGCCAATCCATCAACGTTCCCAGCTTGATTCACAAAGCTTGGCTGAATCTAGAACCCCTGGCCCAACAACGTAATTTATCGCTGTTTTACCAAGGCTTAGAGGATTTCATCTTGGAAGTTGACAAGAATCGGTTGTATCGCGTGTTTCTGAATCTTTTAGATAATGCCATCAAACATAGTCCCATCGATCAACCGATTCTTGTTCAGGTGGAGACGGAAACTGCTTCTCCCCAACCTGGAGAACCGAATCAATGGCTATGTATTGACATTATTGACACCGGCTCAGGCTTCTCGGCAGAAGTGCTTCCCCATGTTTTTAAGCGGTTCTATCGTTCTGATCCCTCTCGAGTACGGAGCACCTTTTCCCTTAACCAGTCTGAGCTCCTTGAACGTCAATCCAGCTCTAGCTTGGAACCTACTGCCACCTCTATCCTCGTCTCTGGTTCTGAGCCTGAACTACCGGCGACTGCCACATCCCAAGGGGGAAGTGGATTGGGACTTGCGATCGCACAGCAAATCATTCTTGCTCACGGCGGCACCATTCGAGCCCGCAATCATCCCCAAACGGGCGGTGCTTGGCTACAAATCCTCCTGCCTTGCAATACCTAAAGCCTGCAACCTCTTAGTTAAGGTGGGTTGTATCAATCTCAACGACGACTGGGGCATGGTCACTCGGTTTTGGCAATCTCCGGGGGGCAACATCGATCGTGCAGGCTTGAGCGCTTTTATAGAGCGCTGGAGTCAGATAGTGATGATCAATACGCCACCCTAAGTTTTTTGGGAAAGCTCCTGCTCGATAATTCCACCAGCTAAATTGACCAGACTCAGCATTGAACTTGCGAAAAGCATCCTGCAATCCGAGGTCCAAGATCGTTTGTAAAGCCTGCCGTTCTGCATCAGTTGCCATGATATGGTTTGCCCGATTAGAGGAATCATGGATATCCCGGTCCTCCAAAGCAATATTAAAATCACCACACACCAGCAAATGAGTTGGCCCTTGAGAACGTAATTGCTCAATATAGTCATGCAGTAATGCCAGCCATTCCAGCTTATAGATATATTTATCACTCCCCACTTCAGAACCATTGGGGACGTAGAGATTCAAAATTCTTACCCCCGGAGCAATGATCCCCGTAATGAGGCGCTTCTGCTGATCGAACTTTTGAGCCTGATCATTCTCTAATAGAGGCGAAAAACCGCTACTTACCTCAGATAGTGCTGAGCGACTCACCAGAGCTACGCCGTTATAGGCTTTTTGGCCTGAAACGTAAACCTGATATCCCTCGTCCAAGAACGGAACGCGGGGAAAGTCCTCATCCACGACCTTGGTTTCCTGCAAACACAAGACATCAACTGATTGGGGATACAGCCAGTCCAAGACCTGGTCCAAGCGTGTTCGAATCGAATTGACATTCCAACTGACAATTTTCATTTGGGGTTCCTGCTAATCCGTACTCTAAGGCATTAAATATTTATTTACATTGTTCTGCCCTCGAACTTGACTTAATTAGTATCCAAATTGACCATAAGTTTTGCGAATTTATACAAAGATAGAGTTAAAGCAATTATCTTTGTTTTGCATTAGCCTTTATCCCATATTTAGGTTTAGCGATTTTTTGCCGATAAGTCCTTTTTCTAAATTATTTTTCTCAGCGAAAGCTAAGCCCCGCCGTTCATTTACATCCTTCATGGTTTAGTATTGACGTTTTTTTTCGGTCTCCCCTTGGAAAACATAAAGAAAATGTAAATGCAGTCTTTAGGGATGGGGATCAGTTAACAGCTTGCCCTTAAAGGTTTTTTAGGCCCTTCAGAGCATCTATTCCACAAATTGGGAAACATAATATAAAAAGGGAAATAACCTAGGCAGAAATTCTTTCTTAGCTGAAGGAGCAGGCTTCTAAATTTATTAAAAAAAATTACGAAGCTTTTCTGTTTGTTAAATTACTAATTTTCAACACACTCTATGAATACTTTGAGTTCTCCCTCCTTTGCTTGCCGCTATTGTCAACATTATTCCCCTGAAGGAAGACGAGGTGGCCATTGCCAGAGGCTCGGGGCTCCAGTTCGTGGAGAGTGGAAAGCTTGTTCTCTGATGATCCCGAGTTTTTCCTCTGCTATGGAAGTCATATCCATGAGTCATCACCCCGAATCTATAGCAACTTACGGTCTTGAGGCCACATCCACTCCCCGAGTTTTAGCCCCAACTGCTTAAATCCCTGTCTTAGTTCTTATCACTCTATAAATTGCTCATTTAATCTAGTGTTGATCTCTCGATCAACTTAAATAACATCAACCCTACACTAGGCAACCGGGAGAAGATATTTCTCCCGGTTGTTGTTTTTATCCGTTTCCGAGGGAAGAGCCTGATAACGGCAGAATGGCGAAAATCCCTTTTGAGGGAACTAGGGACGCCAAGGAAACTGGCGAAAATCGGGATCACGCTTTTCTAAAAAGGCATTCTTCCCTTCAGCACTTTCTTCGTTCATATAGAACAACAACGTGGCATTCCCCGCAAGCTCTTGCAAGCCGGCCTGACCATCGCAGTCTGCATTGAAGGCAGCTTTAAGGCATCTAATGGCCAGCGGGCTTTTCTGCAGAATTTCTTGTGCCCATCGCACGCCCTCAGCTTCCAACTCACTCACGGGCACCACGGTGTTCACTAACCCCATATCTAGAGCAGCCTGAGCATCATATTGCCGACATAAAAACCAAATTTCTCGGGCTCTCTTTTGTCCAACCACCCTAGCCAGATAGCTGGCGCCAAAGCCTGCATCAAAACTGCCGACCTTCGGTCCAGTCTGTCCAAACACAGCGTTCTCAGCGGCAATAGACAAATCACAGATCAAATGGAGCACATGGCCGCCGCCAATGGCATAGCCCGCCACCAGAGCAATCACAACTTTGGGAATCGAGCGGATCAAGCGCTGTAGATCAAGGACGTTCAGGCGAGGTACACCATCTTCGCCCACATATCCTGCAGATTGTCTAACGCTTTGATCCCCACCCGAACAAAAGGCATATTTACCATCCGTATGGGGGCCTGCTCCTGTTAATAGAATGACGCCAAGGGAAGGATCTTCACGAGCATCAATAAACGCATCGTAAAGTTCAAAAACGGTTTGGGGCCGGAACGCATTGCGCTTATGGGGCCTATTGATAGTGATTTTGGCAATACCGTCAGCTTTGTGATAGAGGATATCCTGATACGATTTGACGGATTGCCAGGGTAGGGTCATTACTTACGCCTAATTTGAAACTTCAGCAAATTCGATGACAGAACCTTCATAGGTCTTCACTAAAAAGTTTAGAGGTTTTTCCCGTCGAATCTTATATTTCACATAGCGAGTTTGAACCTTGATCAAAATTTGCTCTAGGCAATCATGATCAAAGCAAACATGGCGCTGGCGATTTTTGTCACCAATGCTCGCCCCTCCGATCACGTGAAGCTGCACATTTTTTTTGAGTTGATACCAAAATCCATCTGTTCCACCAAACTGCTGCATCGCTGGCCTTCCTAATTCAGTGGACATATACATCGGGTCAATACCCGATAATCCTAAGGTTTGTTCATAGTTGTAATAGTAGTGCAGCGGCACCTCAGCGGTTCGAAGTTGCAGCTCTCCCTCAAAGAATTGTCGAGCTACCTCCAAGTCCGACACCATTAGCGTGTGAACCTTGGGTGCACTGGATAGAAACATCCACATGGCGCCCGCGTAAGCAACCAAAAGCATCACCATGACCCCTTGGGTTGAGAACAAACCGTCAATGGGTAAAAAGAAACCAGCAACCAGAGGATTCTGCACAGAAACAAGGTTTGAAAAAAGAAGAAGAGTCATTCTGGTTTCTAACGATTGGATAAAAGATCAATAGAACATAAAGGGGTAAACCGACAAACAGGCCAATCAACGCTGAACCCACCCATAGCGTCCTACTATTATAAAGATCCTAGCCAATTTCTTGATGTCTCCCATGAGAGAATTCTCTTCTAGGCCCGTTTTAATCGCGTGCCTTCGACCGGATGATTACTGAGGAAATGCCCCACAAACTGTGACGAAGCGTATATTGGGGATCGATCCAGGATTAGCATCTCTTGGATTTGGCTCCATCAGAGCGGATCACAACACCCTTGAACTGCTGGATTATGGCATCATCCAAACTCCGGCTAAAACCGATGTTGGGAAACGCTTGCAGACCATTTATGAAGACTTGCACCAAGTCCTCACGGATCAAAAGCCAGATTTGGTTGCCTTAGAAAAGCTCTTTTTCTATCGGATGGGAAATACCATCCTGGTCGCCCAGGCCCGTGGGGTAGTTATGCTGGTTTTAGCCCAGCATCAGTTGCCAGTGATCGAATATACGCCTGCCCAAATTAAACTGGCCTTGACCGGATACGGTGCCGCCAATAAGGAGGATGTACAGGTGGCTGTTGCCCGGGAACTCAAACTCAGTACTTTGCCTCGACCAGACGATGCATCGGATGCATTAGCAGTTGCGCTGACTGCATGGTTCCAACGTTAGACGTAAACGACCAATTGAGGTCGCTATAGTTACACGCATCGCTCCCCGACCACGGATATTCAATGCATGTCAGGCAAAGATATCAAAAAAAGTTGATATGCTGATTTGTTTTTTTCTGCTCCAACGCTCCGCAAGCATCTGAAAATGGGCATCCTGAGTAAGTTGATAAGCCATAGCTGCCCCTAGGAATTTTTTGCTAGGGGCTTTCCTCAATTGTAAGGAGATTTTAAACGGACTGACCGCTCACCCCGTTCATTGAACATTCCTGGGCGGATGAGGAGAGTCGTTGCTTAACGACTGCAAAAAAAGGATCGCCTCCCCCCAGCCCCATCCATGACAATAGCGAAGATTGAGGAGGATCGTTGGCAATGAGCTGAGGAGGACCCATGCCTTTCACAGCGCTAAAATAAGACTGCACAAGCTGAAGACGTTGGTGGTCCGTTCGCTCTCGCCAAGCCTGAATGGCTTTTTGATAGAACATTCGGTTGGAGAAGCTAACAATGACGACGCCGTTAGGTTTAAGAACCCGATGAATTTCACTGAAAATAGCTTCCGGGTACTGCAGGTACTGCACGGACACGGCGATCACGACGGCATCAAAAGTGCGATCGTCATGGGGGAGCTGGAGGTTTTGATTAAGATTCTGGACATAGAAGTCATCTAATCGAGGGTTTTTAGCCAGTTCTTCAGCATTCAAACCGTGGCCCACCACCTTGGCAAACTCAATCTCTTCCGGTAAGTGAGAGACCCAACTACTCATTAAATCGAGGATCGTAAAACCGGGCTGAAGATGCTGCCGATAGAGATCGGTCAACTGTCGGATAAAACCTGCATCAACATGAGTGACAAACCGAGGATAACCATAAAACTGAATATCGTCAGTATCGTCTAACTTGGTTCTTTGATCGGGTTGCAACAGCATAGATGATCACACTTTTTTCTGGATAAAACTGGCCCAAACGAATGACGGCCCAAAGATCATTAAGATTTCTCTGGCTCCACAAGCTTTTCAGCCCATTTCAAAGTGTAAAAGAAACCGACTGTGAGGTGTGGCCATAGCATAGTTAGGCAAACCCAGACCCACAGCGTAGAAACCGCATCGGGGGGACAGCACACCTATAACCTATTGACTCTGATGTCACGAAGCCTTAAAGGCTCTTGCATAGGAGTAAGCGGTTCGATTGTCCAAACAGGAGGCCAGACCAGTGGACAGGACTGTCTACTCGGTAGTATCCAGCTTTGGCATAGAGGCGGCGAGCAGGGGTATTGTCATCCAGAACATGAAGGTAGATGCGATTGTACTCCCACTGGCGCACCAACTCTTCGCAGGCGAACAAGAGTTGTTTCCCCACACCTTGGCGGCGGCTCTGAGGCAAGACCGCCAAATTTGAAATATAGGGAACCCCTGGGGAAAAGGGCATCCACGGCGACAGCGACTTTAAGGCTACCTCAACCGTACCGATTAATTTTGGGGTGGAGCGATGGACAATTTGAGCCCCGATTAGACTGGTATAGGGCATCGTTCGCACACTATAGCGGGACTGGAGATCGTGGGAGATGCCCATTTGCATCAGCGGGTTAAACCAGGACTTCCAGCCTTCCTGGGGATAGAAGCAATAACTCAATAGGGCTGCGACGTCAGTCAAATCCTTTTGTTTCAGGGTTCGCAGGCGGAAAGGCGTATTCAATCGACTGACGTACTGAGCGTCTTCGACGGTGAGATCGGTTGGATGGAAAATACCTAAATCTGCCACAACGCTACGTTTAAAAAGGTGCAAGAAATCATGTTAAACAGCCGAAAGAAATTAAGGGTTGGTCGGCTCCTCGGTAGAGGAACTAGCTGAAGAACCGTCATCCGATTCAACATCCAACTCACTTAATGTGGCCTGCATTTCTGGCGTTGCAAATACGACTTTGGTATCGGCAATGAGCTTTTCTCCCCATAGATTCTCTTCTAAGAACGAGACCTTGCCATAGCGGCCATCTAGCTGCAGGGCTGACTTCGCGAGGGATAAGCCTTCTTCTTTCTTGCCCTCAACATAGGTAGCCACAGCAAGGGCAAGCTTCGGTTCTCCTGACTTTGCATCAATGGCTATCGCAGCTTCCCACTGCTTGATGGCACGGCCAATATTCCCATTTTCATAGTGCACTAAGCCAATGTTATTGATGGCAGGCCAAAACTTTTGGTTCTGATCCAGGGACTTCTCGTACTGTTTAATGGCCTCTTTCAATTTACCCATTTTGTAATAGGTATTTCCTAGATCAAACAGTGCCTCGGGCACATCGGGCTTAATCTTCAGCCCCATCGTTAACAGTTGGGCAGCCTGTTCATATTTTTCCTCACCAAAGTAGGCTGCGCCTAAGCTGAAGTGAACGCCAGCATTTTTAGCATTAAGGGTTCGGGATTTTTCTAAGGCTGAAATGCCTTTATCAACTTGCTTTTGATTGAGATATAGCCCCCCCAGTAATGCCCATGCATCTGCAGACTTGGGTGCTAACTGAGTGGCTAACTTTACCCGGGCAAGGGCAGGTTCAACTTGCTGAAATTGACTGAGATAGACAGCCTCTTTGAACAGAACTAAACCCGTTTTTTCGAGCTGTTTAGAATCCAATTTGAGGATGCGAGGTGCTACTGCTTGTCCCAGAGCGGGCGGTGAAATTGCACCTAGACTAGCCGCCAGGCATAGAGAGAACAGAGTTGAACGTCGAAGCACAGCGAATGCCCAAAGATAACGTATTCATAAGTAAGCTTAGCTTAGATTCTCTGCAGTTGCCTGAAACGATGACAGTCCAACGATCTAGAGCATTAAACAATTTGAATCGGTATGACTGAGAAGAGCGGTTTTTGGACCTAGGGGGTGAACGGGGTAATCCGATTGTTAGAATTATTAAGTCTTGTGTATGCTTGCTGTGAGGATAACGTGGTGGATAGTCAAACGATGCGCGATCGCATTGCCCTTTTAGAAACCAAGCGGGGCTTGTTGGTACAATTGCTCGATCAACCCGACCTGGGCACCTTGAGAATCGATGTCAACCAAGCGTTAGAAGAAATGGATGACTTGATTGATGAATTCAAAAAAACGTTTCCTGCTGATGCCTAGCTTTCTCTAACTCTGAATGCCTCTGACCCCAAACATTACAACGGATCTATGTTCACAGGCCTATAGCGAAATTATCGATGTGCGATCGCCCGCTGAATTCGCGGAGGATCATCTACCGGGTGCCGTCAATCTTCCTGTCCTCGATAATCAGGAACGGGCTCACGTTGGCACGTTGTATAAGCAGGTCTCTGCATTTGCGGCTCGGAAACAGGGGGCTGCTTTGGTTGCCCACAATTTATCCCGCCATTTAAGCCACCATTTTGCTGATAAACCCAAAGCGTATCATCCTCTCATCTATTGCTGGCGGGGCGGGCAGCGATCGCAGAGTATGGCCTTGGTTTTAACCCAGGTCGGCTGGCAAACGACTTTACTGGATGGTGGGTATAAAACCTATCGAGCTTATGTGCGGGAACAGTTAAATCAACTGCCGTATCGTTTTTCGTATCGCATGGTGTGCGGACTGACGGGAACGGCCAAAACAGAGATTTTGGAGCGATTGTCGCGCCAAGATGCCCAGATCTTACAGTTGGAGGCGTTGGCTAATCATCGGGGGTCGTTGCTTGGAGCTGAACGAAACCGTCAACCGTCTCAGAAACAGTTTGAGTCTGACGTATTGTCGGTGTTGCAAACCTTTGATCCTTATCGACCGGTTTGGGTTGAAGCGGAAAGCAGCAAAATTGGAGAGCGGTTTGTGCCTCAAGCCTTGTGGCTCCAGATGAAGCAGGCACCCTGTATTGAGATCCAAGTCCCTATGGCGGCCCGTGTCAAATGGCTGCTGACTCACTATGCCCACTTCACCCTAAAGCCAGACCTATTAAAAGAGAAGCTCCATCTCCTGAGGCGCAGTTATAGTAAGGCTCAATTTCAAGCGTGGCATCAGCTGATTGATGAGGGCGCTTGGTCTGAATTAGTGCGATCGCTGCTAGAGAAACACTACGATCCAGCGTATCGCCGTTCGATGAATCGCCAATATTCCAATATTCAGCAGACGATTCAACTGCAAGATCTCTCTTCAACTAGCTTGGAAACAGTCGTTCAATCCTTGGCCACCACCAGGGATGTTGCGATAACAGGGAAATAGGCATCGGCTTAATTGAGTAAGATCAAACTCAACCGAACGGCAACTGTTTTCGGGCTAGGGGGATCCGAAATGGCAGCAAAACCTGGATTTGATCCAAACAGAGATATGGAAAAGATTAAGTAACCCGGGCAACTCGGCAGTCTTTATCCCGGATAATAACCGCAATGTCTAGTTGAGGGACACAATACAATGACGGCGACTCAAACAGCTGCAGAAAAGACTAGTCAACCTCCCATCTCCCATCAAATCGTTATCGTTGGCGGGGGGGCTGCAGGGATTACGGTTGCCGCTCAGTTGCTGAAGCAAATGCGGTCCCTCGATATCCTCATTATTGAACCCTCTGATCAGCACTATTACCAACCGGGTTGGACCCTCGTCGGCGGTGGCTGCATCCCTTTTGAGGCTACCGTCCAGCCTCAGCAAACCCTCATTCCGCCGGAAGTAACCTGGCTTCAGGATACCGTCGTCCAATTTGAGCCCGATCAGAATCGGCTCCACACTCAACATGGCACTCCGGTTATCTATGACTATCTGGTGATTTGCCCTGGGATTCAGATCAACTGGGATCAGATCAAAGGGCTCCCAGAAGCGCTTGGCAATGGAGGCGTCTGTAGCAACTATGCCGTTGGGGGTGCAGCCTATACCTGGGAAACCATCCAAAAATTCCCAGGGGGCAATGCCATTTTTACCTATCCCGCCACCCCCATTAAGTGTGCAGGAGCGCCCCAAAAAATCATGTATCTAGCGGAAGAAGCCTTTAGTCGTAGGGGCATCCGACAGAACAGCCAGATCAGCTATTGCACTGCAACCGGAAAAATTTTTGGGGTCGATGTCTATGTCCCAGCGCTGATGGACGTTGTCAAACGGAAAGGCATTAATCTGAAAACCCAGCACAATTTGACCGAAATTCATCCCGATGAAAAAGTTGCCATCTTTGCCGTGAGTAATGGGACTGAGACAGAAACGATCTCTTTGCCCTATGACATGATCCATGTGGCACCGCCCATGAGTGCTCCAGATGTGATCAGACACAGCCCTCTGGCGGTGGAGGGGCCAGGCGGTTGGGTTGATGTGGATCAGTACACCACTCAACATCATCGATATCCCAATATTTTTAGCTTAGGAGATGCATCTTCGCTGCCCACATCTAAAACCGCAGCCGCCATTCGCCGGGAAGCCCCGGTACTGGTGCAGAATTTGCTGTCCCACATGAACCAAGCTCCACTGACAGGTCAATACAATGGCTATAGCTGCTGTCCGTTAATCACTGGGTATGACAAAACAATCCTGGCTGAGTTCGATTACGAGGCTCAACCTTATCCCAGCTTCCCTCTGGACTCCACCCAAGAACGGTCGAGCATGTGGTTTTTAAAACGACATGTTTTGCCCTGGGTCTACTGGAATCGGATGCTCAAGGGAGAAGAACATGAAGGCGATATCATCCGCCGCGTCCTCCCCGACCGGATGTTTGATCGCAGCTAGAACTGGAACATGTCAACCGCTCTTTAGGAGCCACCCCTGCCCCCATGCTCAGTTGATTGCTTGGTCCACTTGAACATATAGATAAGGACAATCAGCGTCGTTGTAGAGGACAACCGTCCCTCGGCTTGCCTTCTCCATCATCGGCATTTGGCTGGCAACCCTAGCCTCCGCCTGAGACTGGGAAATAGAATCCCGCTGCATCAGTCGCTGACATTGCTGCTCTTCTGAACAGACGACCACCCAAATTTCTGTGACCAAATCCGTTAGCTTCGCTTCAAACAGCAATGGCACCACGGTCACAATAACCGGATTAGCCAGTTGTCGCTGGGTGGATAGGATTCGCTCCCGCACATAGGGATGAATTTGCCCTTCTAACCAAGCACGTTCCGATTTATCGTTGAAGACAATATTGCCCAACTGCTTCCGATCCAAATGTCCATTGGCAAGCAAAATCTCCGCGCCATATCGATGCACAATATTAGTCAAAGCGACTGACCCCGGTTTCACCGCGTCCCGGGCATAGAGATCTGCATCTAAAATAGGAAGCTCATATCGAGATTCTAAATAAGCCGCAACGCTGGACTTCCCCGTCGCAATCCCCCCTGTCAACCCAATAATTCGCTGAGCCATTTTCTTTGCTAATCGACCGCTTGCTAGATCTTAGACTCTATATTTCAGGCGTTCCTCTGGTTCTTGTCATGGGACTAGCACCGATTCCCTAATGACGCCCCTGCGATCGCACGCGCCAATGTGGGTATTGCCATGGAGGGAATCGGCTCAGATACAGCCATTGAAACTGCAGATGCGGAGATATATGGCCCATACACCAACTTAAGCGGTAGAAACGATCCAAATGACTTACACAACCCGCCGCATTGTCTGGCAAAACATTGGGGTTGTATTGGGAGTCAAAAGTCTATTTCTACTCCTGGGGACAATTAAGTATCGTGACTCCATAGGAAGCTGTGTTTGCTGATGTCGGTGTTTCTCTATTAGCTATTCTCAATGCGGGGAGAGTATTGAAATAGCAATTGATGTGCTTAGAGGCTTCATTTACTTTAATCTTACAGGTCTTGGAAACTTAGAGGGGAAAACCCCATTAAAAGTCAGATTTTTTTGCCTTTCACCCAAGCAATAGATTAGCATTCTGAGCAAGTTTCAGATCTGCATATATGTAAGCCCAGTCAGCTTTTTGGGAAAACTATTTAAGAAGCTCTGAATATAAATTCTTGTTGTCCAGAGCAGTCGATATCATCCATTGATTGGAATATTTTCGCTCTCAGTATGACAAAACGAACATGGAAGTTTGAATTGGAAGATAGGGGCCATATTGTAGAACTCGATCATCCATTTCTGAGAAAGCCCAAAATTACTGTCGATGGACAATCACTTGATTTATCATCTAGCTCATGGAAAGAGGACTTTGATGGGGACTATTCTTTCCAGATTGGTAAACATAAGGGTGTTGTTCACATTTACTCAAATTGTTTAAGCTGTCTGTACTATCTCACGATTGATGGACGTTCACCCACGACTGGTCGTCCACCCGATATAGCCACAATATCCAAACACTATAAAAAAGGGCATGTCTTTATGGATTTCTGGTGCATCGGTAGTGGTTTGGTTTGCCTCATTTTTGGTGAGAACTGGTTATTGAATGGAATTCCCTTGCAGTATGTCGGTATACTTTTGATTATTTTTGGAATCTTTCAACTCTTGATGGTCAGTTTAGGTGGTAAAGAGTTTACTAGGGGGCCATTCGACCACCGACCGAATAGATCATAATTATGTGGTTCGCCACATACTTTTCTCTGCTTACTTACTCATTTCGCCGCGTTGCTGGAAATAAACAACTACCAACCAGATAATGCCAACGAGGCTCTGTAAATACTGCTCAACCCTTCAACATGGCAGCGTGTTCGCAGACTTCGATCTCGCTTCACTGCTGATTATGACGGGCCTTCTCTTTCGATGTTGCAAAAGATTGCTCAAGCCCTGAACCAACGAGTGGAAATTGATCTGGTTCCCCTTGATAGTGAGTTGGCTCCCTTGGCACAGCCTTAGTCTTGTGAACTTGAAAAATATGACCACTTTGACGCCTAAAACCCACCTAGCCTTGCTTCTTATGAGCTTTGTTACATGGGGATTTTTCGTTCTATTAGGTTTACCTGACTACTACCAAAGCTGGCCCTTCACGGCGAAGGTTGCCATCTGTATTGCAGTCACCATTCTCTATATTCCATTGGCCCCTATCATCTTGGAGCGAATGGGCAACAAGGATTACGTCAAGAACGCCTTCTGGCTAGCGCTCTACTTAACCTTACCCCTGTTTATCTATGACTATGTATTTATTGTCTTGATTGGGGGCGATAATCTGTCCTTTGTCTTTCGATATTGGTATCTTTCGTTCTTTTACTTTTCCTTCTGGGTTCAGTTTCCATTGACGGCTCGGTTTATCATGAGCGAGCCAACAGACAGCCCTTGAAGGAAATGGGGAAATATCAGATTAGCCTTCTCCAGAAATGGTACAAGTCTGTCCTGCTTCTGCCATGGAACAAGGCTAATCCACCCCAAATGTTCCTAACATCTCAATGAAGCGTCTACTCGTCTCCTTGCTTAGTGCCGTATCGTTATCGGTATTGTCCGTATCACCCCTGCTGGCCCAGGACCCAAACGTTTTACGAGACTATTACCAACAGCGATTGCAAACCTATGAAGCTGAACTGATCGAAGCCCAGAAAGCAGGTCCTGAAAACCGCTGGCAGCAGGTTGATATTCTAAATGGAGCCGGGATTGCCCATCGCTACGTAGGTCAGTATCAGCAAGCGGTTCAGCTTCATCAACAGGCATTAGATTTAGCACGAGATATTCGCGATCGCGGCAGGGAACGCAACGCCCTCAAAGAACTCGCCAGCAGCCACAGCAAACTCGGGGATTTAGAAGGAATTCAGTTTCTTGAGAATCAACTTCAGACATTTCCCACAGCTCCCAAAGCCCGCTCACTGATTTTGTTTCAGCTGGGTATTGCTCAGATGTCAACGGGCAACCAGCAGCGAGGGCTTGAAATCTTTGAAGAATATCTCCCCCTCGCTCAATCTTTGCATGAGCCCCAACAGGCCGGAATTGCTCGCACCTTTTTGGCAGGGATTTATTTGTCTCAGAAAAAGTATGAGGTCGCCATCAAGCTCTTTCAGGAGAACCTAAACGACGCCCGCCGGCAAAAAGACACGACGGCCATCCATAACGCTCTCCTTGCCCTCGCGAGTGCCTATCAGGCTCAAGGGAATTTCTCCACTGCTGCCAAAACCTATGAGGAATTGACCCGTCTGGTCCGTCAGCAGTCCCAGCCTCGGATGCAGATGGTGGCCCAAAAACAATGGGGTGCCCTTTTGCAAAAAACGGGGGACACAGCAGCGGCCATTAAGCTTTTCCGCAACAATATTGACCTGGCTAAACAGGCTAACGATCCGTTCTGGCAAGCTTGGTCCCTGGAAGATTTAAGTCTGGCCTACACCCAGCGCCAAGACTACAAACAGGCCATTCAAGCCCAAAAACAGGGCCTTGCTCTTCTGAAGCAAGTGAATGCTTCCACACCCAAGAATGGAGATATTTCAGAAGCCCGTGCCCTGGAAAACTTAGGGTATATCTATTGGCAAGCCGGCCAGCTCCAGCCCGCAGAGCAGGCGCTTAAGCAAGCCATCCAGTCCTACACTGCTCTTCGCCAGCAGACGTTGGAAAATGCCAATCTTTTTTCCATGAGTCGAGACAGTCTCAACTTAAATCTGCGGGAAGGATTGAAAGATGCGTACCAGCTACTGCAGCAGATTTTGATTGATCAGGGCCGAACCGATGAAGGATTGCTAATCGCCGAACAGAGTCGCGCCCAAGCCACAGCGGATCTGATCCAGCAAAGTCAACCCCCCATCACCCTAGAGCAGATGCGCCAGGTTGCCCGCCAACAGCAGACCACCATTGTCCAATATTCCTACCTATTAAAGGAGACGCGGACCCTAGCAGCCCGAACGGTCAATGGTCCTCAGGAATCGCGACTGTTTATCTGGGTGATTCAGCCTACGGGTATTATTCATTTTCGCCAAGTCAGGTTAGGAGAAGCAATTTCTTCCCCGCAGTCCCTGCAACGGCTGGTCGAAAAGAGTCGCCAGTCCATTGGTGTGGTCAGTCGCGGCGTTGATTGGGCTACTCAAATTGCCTTTCGACCTACTCAAACGGCTCAGAATCAACCTTTAGAAACCCTGTATCAACGCTTAATCGACCCGATTGTGGATTTATTACCCTCAGAACCGACTGCGCCAGTCACCTTCGTCCCAGATGGCAGTCTCTATCTCGCTCCCTTTGCAGCGTTGAAAGATACCGCTGGTCGATATCTGCTAGAACAACATACCTTACTGTCAGCCCCCTCTATTCAGGTGCTCAGTCTGTTAGATAAAACCGATGCTACCCTCGACTTACAGCAAAGCCAAGCACTGATTGTCGGCAATCCCACTATGCCCACCGTGCGATTGGGGGTCGGTGAACCCCTCGAAAAACTGATTCCTCTCCCCGGGGCAGAACAAGAAGCCAAAGCCGTGGCGAAACTCCTCAACACGCAGCCACTCATTGGTTCTACGGCCACCGAGACGGCGATTACGGATCAAATTCGTCAAGCAGATTTGATTCATCTTGCGACTCATGGCTTACTCGACAGCACTTTGGGCCTCCGCAGTGCTGTCGCTCTCACCCCTACTACAACTGCCGATGGCCTGCTGCATTCTTTTGAGATTCTCAATCTACCCCTTCAAGCCAAGCTTGTCGTTCTCAGTGCTTGCAACACTGGGCGGGGCCGCATTAGTGGGGATGGTGTGGTGGGATTATCACGGGCCTTTCTAGGAGCAGGCGTCCCCAGCTTAGTTGTCTCTCTCTGGGCGATTCCCGATGACGCCACGGCAGAACTGATGACAGCGTTTTATCAAAATCTCCAGCGGAATCCTGATAAGGCGCAAGCCCTGAGACAGGCGATGCTAACGGTCAAGCAAACGCAGCCTCATCCGAGAGACTGGGCTGCGTTCACCTTTATTGGTACGCCTCAGTAAGAGGGTTCCGTTTGGTGTAAGTGGGTTGCAATCGCATTCTCCACCACGAATGATCTTACCCTTACCCATTCCCCTCTCTAGGATTGGATAGAGAGTGCAGAAACTCGATCACGGCTAAGTTAAAGTGCGCCGCTTCCACTAAAAACGGCCAATGGTTGCCCGGCAGACGTTTGATTTGAAGCTGCTTTAGATAGGTCTGGTAGGTTTTTAAGTTGCTGGCGCGGCGATTAATTCCCTGTTCTGGCTGTACCAAGAGGGTTGGAATATCGATGGGGGCCGTTAAGCCAGACACCGCCACAGATTCCTGAAAGATTTCATTGCGGGCAGGTACCGTAAACTTACTGCCCCAGCTACCATCCGCTTTTTGTTCAATCCCTTCTGCAAAGACCCGCTGCTGCAGAGAACTCCAACCTTGAAACTGATTGAGTTTTTGAGCCTGCTCTGCTGCCGCTTCGTAGCTGGGGAACGGTCCCATCCCTTGCAAAAAGGGCAACACCTTGTAGAGCAATGGAAAGGTAAAGTTGACAAAGCCAGGCATTCTGTTGATATAGAAGGGGTCCACCAGAACCATGCTGTGTAAACGTTGGGGGGCAGTGGTGGCCCAAATCGGCAGCAGCTTGGCCGTCCAAGAATGGGCAATCCCATGAACCTGAGACCAGCCCAAATGATCTAGCAGGGCTTCCAAGTCTCCCATTAACTCGGTAAAGGTATATCCCTGATTGGGTTTGTCACTCTCCCCATGTCCTCGCATATCTAGGGCCACCAGATGATAGCGATTGCCTAATGCGATCGCAAGATCAGACCAGACCCGGGCATGATCCCCTAAACCATGCAGAAGCAGCACAGGCTCAGGGCCTGTAAACCATTCCAAGTAGGAGAGTTGAATATGGGGGAGGGTTAGGGTCTTCCGCATCGGTTCCATAGGCTCAATCATCCCTAAGGTTGGGGGTCTTTGTCTACGGGGCCAGGACAGCGAACCCCCTACGCTACACTAAAAAGCGTAAGCGGAATATTGAGGAGCCAATGGCTGACGCTGCCAAGATCATGCGCCATAGCCAATTGTTAAATCGATTGGTGATTGACCGTGATACGACAGAAGAATTAGGTCGGATCGATGTGGTCTGGATGCATCCCCCTGCCCACCGGGTCATGGGGTTTGTCTGCAAACCTGGCTTGATGACCAAGCAGCGCTATGCCTTTAATCTGAAACAGCTCTATCGGATTGGCCCGGAAAGTATTTTGGTCTCTTCTGGGGCTGCTGAAACCAACGTCAAAGAAGTGGCCCTACTAGAAACCCTGATTGGTCTGGAGTTATGGACCGATGCAGGGGAACGGCTAGGCCGGATTATCGATTGCCTCTTTGATCGGCAAACGGGCAATATTTCTCATTATTTGTTTAAGTCGGGAGGCTGGCGAGGCTTTACCAGTGGAATTTATCAACTCCCCCCCCGAGCCGTCATCAGCTTTGGCCGCAGAAAAGTTCTGGTTACGGCCAAGGTGAGTCAAAACCTGAGAGTCTTCCAAGAGGGACTGGAAGATCGGCTCGTACAGGTGAGCGATCGCATCAAGTCTGGCTATACCCAAGAACTGGATTCCCTTTCGTCTCGTGCCCAAAAGTTAACCCAACAAGCCGAAGAACGCCTGCAAAAACTGGCGCAACAGGCCAATGAACAGGTGGAATCCTTTGGCCAAGAAGCGGAGGAGGAAGAGGACTTTGGCCAACAGCTACAAGAAAAATCCCAGAAGCTGATGCAGCAGGCTAAGCAAAAAGGCCGAGCCCTTTGGGAGCGAGTCGAAGATAGTGCCTTTAACCTGACTGAGGAACTGGCTCACCCGGCTGAATCTCGACCTACATCTCACCCAAATGTCGAAGCGGTTACCCCAGAAGACGTGATTAAAAATATTCCGATCGAGGACTTAGAGGATGACGAACCCTGGATCTGAAGCCAGTGTCTTGCTAACGCGGGTCCCCGAACCGGAGTTAATGGATGATGATGGACAGGCGCAGGCCTATGCAGAGGCCAACTTTGAAGAGCCTCACAATCATTTTGTGCAGCTCCTGCAAGAGACGTTTCCCGAGTTACCCAAGACAGGAAAAGCCTTAGATTTAGGCTGTGGTCCTGGGGATATTACCCTGCGCTTTGCCCGCGCATTCCCAGCCTGGTCAGTGGAAGGATGGGATGCGTCGGAGGCGATGCTGAACTATGGCTATCAGGCCGTAGCCGCAGCAGAACTCCAAGACCGCATTACCCTCAAAAAAATATATGTACCTCAAAGGGATACGGCTAGTGATACCAAACGCGATACGGTATCGTTCCCCCTAATTTTTTCGAATAGTTTGCTCCACCATTTGGCTGATCCGATGGCCCTGTGGACAGAGGTTAAACAACAATCTGGGCCGGGAACTTGGGTCTTTATTATGGATTTAATGCGACCCGCAACGCGAGAGACCGCAAGGGATTTCGTCGATCTCTATGCCCAAGGGGAACCGGAGGTGCTGCGACGTGATTTCTTTAATTCGCTCTTGGCCGCTTATCGAGTGAATGAAGTGGAAGATCAACTGGTGAAAGCTGGATTAGCAGAATTACAGGTGCGAGCAGTGAGCGATCGCCACCTCATTATCTGGGGCCACATATGACTGTTCCGAGGATCACATCCCAGACCTTACCCCATTAGGTAAAATCTTCTATTGGGTGTTCAAGCAGGGGGGAGCGCCATAGGATTTCAACCTCTTTTGGACTCCCCAAGCATCTAAGGCGGTGCGATCTCACCCTGAATCCCAGATTGTCCCCCTCCAAAGAAAAACGAGAGATGGCTTCTTTGCAGAAGCACCTCTCGTCGCTGATTCAGTCGTTTATCTAAAGACAGACCTGAGAATTCGGCTTAGATAACAAAAGCCTCAAAGCTCGAGCTAATGATGGTGTCGGCCTGTACCCCACTCAAAATAGCCAAGAGTTCATCGGTTGCTGCCACAGAAATCAACGTATCTGCTGCTTCAGTTCCCACCCCTTGCTCAATTGCTAATTGAGCAAAAGAGAGGTCACCCACCAGTCCAATCACGTCATCAAGGGTAAAATCTGTGATGGTATCGATTCCTTCACCCACAGCAAGAGCAAACAGGTCTTCACCCGTACCCCCTGTCAGTAAGTCATTTCCCATACCACCAATCAGATTATCGTCACCCTCATTACCATTCAGAGTATCTTGATCGCGATCTCCATACAGATCATCATCGCCTTGGCCACCTTCTAGCAGATCATTGCCACGTCCACCAAGGATGTTGTCGTCGCCTTCTCCACCAACAATAGTGTCGTCACCTCGTCCCCCGCTGAGGTCATCATCAGTTGTCCCCCCTGCAAGGGAATCGTCTCCACGACTCCCTTGGTGATCGGTGGGCGAATCACCGTTGTCGTCACCACCTGAGGAGCCCCCATCATTCTCAAGACCCGCTAGGCCCACTCGGGGATCAAGGTCAAGTGGTTCACTCAGCTTGATTTGAATGATTTCGTTGTTGTCGATGTCAGGTCCGCGACCAACGGAGAAAGGATAGTTATTGTCATTGGCGACCAATAGCGTGTCTTCGTCAATGACCAGGACATCTTCGATGGTGACGAAGGGAAAGTTGAAAGTTGTCTCTCCATCCCCATTCAAATCATTCGGATCATTGATGCTCAGAAGATCAACCAGTTCTTCCTTCATCACAAACCCTTCGTCATCCAATTGAGACAAATCCACCTTGAAGATTTTCTTGAAGGCAGCTTCATCTCCTTGATTGCCATCCCGCTCAATCACAAGATATTCGTTCTCATTAATGACTGTGAAATCACCAATGGCATGGCTGGGGTCATCTAGCTGATAGCGACCGACCAGACCTTGATATTTGCTGGATTCTACGTCGAATTCATAAATTCTGAGGGAACCTTCTGGATCGCCTTCGACGGTGCCCTCCAACATGGGATAGAGGGTCATCCGATCGGGGCTGATGGCCATTCCTTCGAATCCGCGTGAGCGAGGTAGGTTAGAGACCTCATCCCCTGCCAACACATCAGGATTATCGGGTGAGCGTACCACGTCGGCCACGATTTGATCTCGAACTGCGTCTCCGGTCCCTGGAAAATCGGTGAAGAACCCATCTACCCCAATGTCAATCAGCTGCTTAATTTCCTCCTCAGGGGTTTGTGGAGTGCCATCGGCATTGAGGGTTAGAAACCGCTCTTCATTCCGCAGGGTATAGGGATGAACCTGTAATCCAGCGGCGTGGGCATCATCCACAAAAGAGGTCACTTCCCCGGTCAGTTGGGTGGTGATTTCAGCATTGCCGTCGCCATCCCCATCGACAGGAGTATCAAGGGCTTCTCGCAGTAAGAAATTATTTTTCCAAGGGCCAGCACCTTCGGCATATTTCTCGCTAATAATTTGGAGAATTTCAGGATTGTCTAAATCACTGTAGATGGTGTTTTCTGACAGCGCATTTTCTGCGGCATCTAAGAAGTCTTGCCCATAAATGGCCGCTAAGTCGTTGTCTTGTTCAACGTTGTAGCGAATATCGTAGGGCACAGAAAATCCAGAATCAGGATTGGCACTCGCAGTGGTATTGCCATAGAGCTGGACTAGGGGAATATTGCCTAACCCTTCTGCATCTAACATGCCTTGGAGTTCAATTAAGTTCTGAAACTCGAAGGACTGGATAAATAGACGGCTGGGATCCGTAAAGCCCGTTTCTTGGAGGGTCGCAATGAGTGGCTCTTCCAGGGATAGATCCTGTAAATCAAAGAAGGTGGGATGCTTAGTTTCGGGATAAATACCAACTACTTGTCCAGTTTGGGCTTCGACGTCCTGGACCAGCTCAATCACTTCTTTGAGGGTGGGAATCTCGAAAGCGCCGTTGAAATTCTGCGATCTAAAATCACGAGACTGCACGGCTCGCAGCATTTTGATTTCTTCTAAGGTGAAGTCTTCGGCGAAGTAGCCAGTGGTTTCCACCCCATCCAGCATTTTGGTCGACATCCGCTCAGGACCGAAGACATCGGCGACGTTGGTGGTGTCATCCAGCAATGGCTCATGGCGAGCAATCAGAACACCATCTTTGGTAATCACCAAGTCAGGCTCAATAAAGTCAGCTCCTTGGGCGATGGCTGTGGCATAGGCCTCTAAGGTGTGCTCGGGCAAAATACCGCTGGCCCCCCGGTGTCCAATGACGATGGGATCTTGGCCGTTGAGGGTATTCAGTTCTACCGGGTTGGGTGTAGCAGTGGGGGCTTCGATTAACTCACCATCGCTATTGAAGTGCAGGAGGTAAGGGCCAAATTCTTCACCCACCCAAATGTCGCCATTGCCATCAATGACAAAAGACTCAACATCGAAATCAGACCCGGTGAGCTGACGCTCAGTCGTACCTTCATTCTGAATCTCAAAAGGAATGAGGTTATTGGGATCAGAGAGTTGAATAAAGTCTTCGACCTCAACCGATCCATCGCCACCTTCTGAACCTGCAAAGCTGGGGTCAACTTTGTAGAGTCGCAGTAAATAATCAGAGCTATTGGTTTTCGCCCCAAAGCCATTGTCAGACAAGAACCAGAAACTACCATCGCTGTCTGCAAACTGTACACCACTAAAACCTTGGACGGGTTGACCCTCAAAAGGACCCGTGCGACCGTTGGCATCGATGGGGCCGCCATTACCATTGTCGCCACCTGCAGGAGGTCCCTCAGCAAAGGTGTCGGCGGGGAGAGACGCAAATCCTTCTAACTCGCTGTTACCTGCTGCTTCAGGAGCAACACCAAACAGGGTCTGATACATGACGCGATAGATATCAGTATTGTCTGTTGTGGCAGGTAATAGGTCAGCATTTAGACCATAGGTTTTGGAGACGATGCCACCATTGACATCAGAGCGAGTGGCCCAAGCAACACCGAAGTCAAACACGTCACCGTCGGCATCGGGAGCGCCTGTGGTGAAAGCTTCGAAAATATCGGTACTGAAGCCAGGTACGTCATTGCTGCCGTCAATATCATCAACCTGAACAAGCGTTCCGTCAGCGTCATCGCCAAAAGCGGCCAATTCAGCTTGAGTTCGAAGGGTAAACCCTGCGGCTGGATCGGCTGGATCTAAGCCAAAGCCACTAATCGGGACATCGTCGACTTCTAAGCCACCTGCATCAGAATCTGCAGCTGTGATGACTAATGTGTTGGGATCAACATTGTCGACAAAATCAAGGGCAACACCGATAGCTTCATCTGCACGGAGAGCGGCTTCGATAGTGCCAGCAGCATTGTTATCATTACCGAAATTGTCTGTTCCTTCCTCTTCCAAGGCCAAGAAGAAACCATCTGGGTCACGGTTGAGAATCGGCAGTGCCACCTCCAGCATCTCAGCCACAGTCGGTGGATTGGGGTTGAGGGGGGGCTGACCATACAAAATCAGATCACCATTTTCGTCGACAAAACCATCTCGACGCAGCTCATCTTCGAAAAAGTCGTTATAGGTGTCTTCTGCTGCAAAAATACCCAGCAAGCGATCCGTATTGGCGGTGTCGACCGCTAACAGTTCGTCGCGGGTGAAAACAACCTCATACCCTGCTGATTCGGCTTCCTCAATCAGGTTGCGGCCATCAGTTCGGGTTCCTTCTTCCCCGAAAAAGCCCACTGTACCAACGGGTAAATAATCTGTTTCACCCGCCCCAAGCATCACATCTGGACGCTGATCCAGAATTTCAGCAGTGATGGCCTCCGTCTCACCTCGATTGTCTACATCAGCCAGAAAAACGCCTGTGCCGGGCTCGGCAATAAATCCAGAGTTAATGATGCCGACGGCTTTACCAGCAGCCTGGGCCTCTTGGGCAATGGTGGCATTCTGACCGGAAAGGGCAACGATTTCTTGGCCCCCTTCGTCAACAGGCGCATCAAACCCATAGCTACCTGCAAAGGGTTTTACACCGTACGCATGAACAACCGCTCCTGCATTAGAAGTGGAAACGAGACGATCATCAATATGGCCTAAATAGACCCCTGCATTGCTCATCTGGTCCCAATTCAGACGGCCATCGGTCCCCAAGGATGAGAACCGTGCTGCTGCATAGTGCGAGGGGCTGGTCCCGTCCGGGTGAATAAAAATGACGTTGCCAGTATCGGCAGTGGGTTCTGGAGCTTCACGAGGATCCAGATCATCGGGCACACCCTCTGGTGCATCTAGGCGAACATCAAAGAGACTTTCGTAGATCAGTCGATAAATCGTTGTGTTATCGAGGGTTGCAGGTAAACGGTCTGCCCCTTCGCCGTAGGCTTTTGAAACAATGCTCCCCGCAAAGTCCGGTAGACCCGCCCATGCAACGCCGAATTCGTAGCTGTTGCCGTTTCTATCCGGTGCGCTCACAAATGGCGCGGTGTCGCTGCCCGTTGTGCCATCTAAAGGTACGGTAATGCCGCTGTCTTCCCCAGCTTCGTCCAACTGCCGTTGGGTCGTGGTGGTTCCTACTGTGGGGCCGGAAACATCGTCAATCTCTAAAGCTCCGCCTGCACTGTCTGCAGCGGTGACGACAAAGGTATTGGCGTTGACGTTATCAATAAAATCGCGTGCTACCCCAATGGCGGCATCGGCTCTGAGAGTAGCATCAATCGTCCCCCGAGCATTGTTGTTATTGCCAAAGTTATCGGTTCCTTCTTCTTCCAGAACGATAAAGAATCCGTCTTCTTCTTGGCTAAATAAATCGAGCTTGAGCGTTGCTTCCAGCATCTCAGCCACAGTAGGCGGATTTGGATTGAGAGGTGGCTGACCATAGGTAATCAGTTCACCGTTATCATCCACAAAACCGTCTTGAATGAGTTGCCCTTCAGGAACGTCGTTATAGGTATCATCGGCAGCGAAAACACCCAGCACGCGTTCGGTGTCTGCTGGCAAACTTTCCAATTGCTCACGGGTATACACAACGGTATAGCCCATGACTTCGGCTTCCTCGATGAGGTTACGGCCATCTGTTCGGGTTCCTTCTTCACCGAAGAATCCAACAGTGCCAACAGGAAGATAATCAATTTCACCCGCAGCCATGATCACGTTGACACCAGACTCTACTATCTGAGCGGTAATGCCTTCGCGATCGCGCCGACTTTCCGCATCGGCTAGAAATACGCCTGTACCAGGTTCAGCAATAAAGCCTGAGTTAATCACAGCCGTTGGGCGGCCTGCAGCAATCGCTTCTTGTAGAACCGTTGCGTCTGGAGCTGAACCCGCAACATTCTGGCCTTGAAGGGCAGCAAGGGATTGATATGCAACCCCGTTTTCATCAAAGCCATAGCTGGGCGCAACGGACTTGATGCCATAAGCGTGGACGACCGCACCCCCATTGGATGTTGCGACTACGCTATCGTCTAGGTGTCCCAGATAGACACCCGCTGCAGGTGCTTCATCCCAATTCAAGCGACCATCAGGGCCAACGGATTCGAACCGGGCAGCAGCAAAATGTGATGGGTCCGCTCCATCTGGATGAATAAAAATAACGTTACTTGTCATGAAATAGACCTCAGTAATAAATTCATTCGCTGCTGTATCAGCTCTGGACATGAAACTCGTGGCCCAGAAGAGAATGTCAACAGCGGACAACTAAATGGGATTTTTCCTTATTGAGGTTAAGTAACAGACATCAGGAAGTTAATAAGCGGATAAGTTTAAATGAACAACAGTGCTTGTTAATAAATACCTGAAATATCCACATCAAAAACTGCCAAATGATTAAGTTCTAAAGATCCATCACTTGACTAATATAAAAATCTTAAAAACCTGAGGAAGTTTAAGTGTATCTGCCGTTCTATTCAGATTTTGTTAGGTTTTTTGTTGGAGTTATTAACTCAAGCTTGTGATATATGTACTGTTAGATGATCCACCCAAGAGTACTAATACTATGGTGAAAGTTTTTGAGCTGCCGAAGTGACAACTAATCGTCATAAAAGAGAATAGCTTTGCCGATAATGGCTCTAGAGTCCCCGCAATAATTCCCCTTTGGGAATTTCAAAAGATATTCAACTTGAAATCTATCTCCAGTCTTAGAGTTTCATTCCAACTTTAAGAGTAGAGAAACTGAAGTTTAAGAATAAAATAATTCTTGATTAATGAAGAGAGATTTTGCTGTTTGAACAACAAGAAGCTACATCATGAATCGATCACAGAGAGGCATGGTTTCTTGAAAGCCTTAAAAACAGAGAAAATGTGCTCCTTTTTTATCAAAGCAATTGTTGTTGGCGTTAGATCATGGTGATGACGTAAACTAATGCGATCGTTTACGTAGATTTTAAAATTCAATACGTTATTGAGACTAGGTGATTTATAACCTAAAGCCTGAGATGATATGAGTGCGGTACTCAATATTTTCGTTCCTGAGGCTCAAATCGATTGAGATTAACGGGCATATATTGCAGTTCTATCCCGGCTGAAGAGAAATAGGCCAGGGTGTGTTTGAGAAATTGCTGATCATTTCGAGTGGGAAAGTCTTCTCGGGAATGGGCCCCTCGGCTCTCTTGGCGGTGGAGGGCACCCGTCATAATCACTTCACCGACGACCAGTAGATTTCGTAATTCCAGGGCCTCGATAATTTCGGTATTCCAAAGCAGCGCTTTGTCATCCAGGTGAATTTGTTGATACTGCTGCTTCAAGGTTTGGAGTTGCGCTAGGCCCGCTTTAATAATGTCTTCGGTGCGAAACACGCCACAATGCTGGCTAAGACAGTCTTGGACTTGTTGTCGAACATCATAAATGCGTAAGTCACCTGACTGAGCCAGTAGTTCTTTGATCTGCTGTTGGGCCTGCTGGAGATAATGCTGTTCATTCACCCTAGGTAGGAATTGGTTTTGAACATAGGTTGCGATCGCACGCCCCGTCCGCCGACCATACACGACACATTCCAGCAACGAATTGCTGCCTAAACGATTGGCTCCATGGACAGACACGCAGGCACATTCCCCAGCGGCAAAAAAGTTATCCACCAAACCATCCGCACTATTACGAACTTGTCCATCGGTATTAACCGGAATACCGCCCATGGAGTAGTGAGCGGTGGGGCGAACTGGAATCGGTTCGCTGACCGCATCAACCCCTGCCAACCGATGGGCTTCTTCCCAGCAAAAGGGGACGCGACTCATGATTTTGTCTCGTCCCATATGGCGTAAATCCAGGTAAACAAAGGGTCCACCGGCACTGCCATCGGGATGAATACCATGGCCCTGGCGAATTTCCGTGGTGATTGCTCTGGAGGTAATATCCCGCGGGGCCAACTCCATTTTGTTGGGCGCATAGGTCGCCATAAAGCGATCGCCTTCACTATTGATTAGATAAGCGCCTTCGCCGCGAACCGCTTCAGAAATCAAAACCCCTGCCGGGTATAAGCCCGTGGGATGGAACTGGACAAACTCCATATCCTCTAGGGGCAAACCCGCCAGTGCCGTCATCGATAATCCATCGCCCGTGGAGGCAAAGTCATTAGAGGTGGTGTTAAAGACCCGACCATAGCCGCCCGTGGCAAACATCACGGCTTTCGCCCTTAACACCTGCAGCTTACCATCGAGGAGATGGTACATTACCACGCCTTTCGCCCGGTTCTCTTCCAGGATCAGTCGCATCACATACCATTCGTCGTAGATGGTGATGCCGTAGCGGCGGATATTGTTATATAGCTCGTGGAGAATGGCATGGCCGGTTTTATCGGCGGCGTAACAGGTGCGGTTATGGCTATGACCGCCAAAGGCCCGTTGAGCAATCCGACCGTCCTCCAGTCGAGAGAACAAAACGCCTAGATGCTCGAGATCAATCACGACTTCAGGGGCTTCTTGGGTCAACAGGGCCACGGCATCTTGATCGGCGAGGTAATCGGAGCCTTTAACGGTATCGAAGGCATGGGCCTCCCAACTGTCCTGGTCATCCACATTCTTAAGAGTGGCGGCAATCCCACCCTGGGCAGCAACGGAGTGGGACCGAATGGGATGGGTTTTGGCAATCATTGCCATATTCAGCTCAGGTGCCTGGCGAGCAATTTCTAGTGCAGCTCGACACCCGGCCAAACCACCCCCAACGATTACAACATCATGCTCTAACATGGCCGTTTCTTTACCGCTTTGAATACGTTCCAAATCTATCGCACATATTCTTTATGAATCCTTAGCTACAGGGTTTTGTAATAGTGCTATACTCTGCTCACAATCAATGATTTGGAGCGCTATTTGCTGCCAATCAAGTTGCTTTTGGGGCTTGTCAATACAGATTTGCATCTCAGCAACTGGGGAAAGTTCGGTGAAATGCCGTCGCTGTCCCGCAACTGTAAGTTGTTTATGCATCCTAGCGACCCGATGTCGCTTAACAGGCGAGCTATCACCTGCACAAAGGTTGCTAAACAGTAAGCCAGAATACCCTTGATTGCATTCTTTTCGCCAATATATCTGCGAGGTACAGATTGTGAATAAGATATTGCGCTCGTTGCGATCGCTCGATAGAAGCACTCGATTATCGCAGCGTCTACTGCCCTTGTTGTTGCTAGGAATTGTGCTGGTTCCGGTGAGTGCTCAGGCCCATTTTGAGGGCAGTCACTCTTTGGGGTTCTTTCATGGATTGGCCCATCCGATCAGTGGAGTAGATCACCTGGCTGCCATGGTGGCGGTGGGATTATGGGCAACTCAACTCGGTCGTCGGGCATTCTGGGCTGTCCCCCTGACCTTTGTCGCGGTCATGATTCTAGGTGGCTTGATGGGCACCACGGGGTTCACCATTCCGTTTATTGAGCAAGGCATTGCCTATTCGGTCCTCATGCTAGGAGCCTTGATTACAGCAGCAATTTGCCTGCCTCTGAGTCAGAGTGCTGGAATTGTGGCTTTATTTGCTCTGTACCATGGTTATGCCCACGGTGCAGAAATGCCAGCCTCGGCCTCTGGTCTATCCTATGGATTGGGATTTGTGGTGACGACTGCACTACTCCATTTAAGTGGCATTGGGCTGGGCCTTGTTTGCCAGCAGGTGTTTCAACGCCATGCTCGTCTCGCTCAACTATTTATGGGTGGGCTTGTGACTAGCGTGGGTGTTTATCTTTGTGTGGCCTAGGGCTACGGCATTAGCAGGGACTGGCCGCTTACTCCACTGGACCCACAGACACAATCACAACGCGCTCAGGGTGAATAAACGCCTGAATCGCTTGATCGACCTCGGCCATGTTTACTGCCGCAATATGGTGAGGAAGTTGTTGAATGTCTTCGAGGGGTAAACCGAGAACTTCATTCATCAGTAATCGTTGAGCCAAATGATCGGGATCCGCCAGGTCTACTGGGTAGCTGTTGAGGATGGATCGCTGAGCGGTTTCTAGCTCGAATGGAGTAATCCCCTCAGCCTTCACTTGTTTAAGTAGGGCAAGGGTACTGGAAATGGCGGTCTGGGTATCTTCGGGTGCGGTCTGCATTTGCACTGCAAAGGGACCCGCATGAATGCCGGCAGCGAAATAGCTATAGATTCCGTAGGTGAGTCCTTTGCGATCGCGAATTTCAGTTCCTAATCGACTGGATAGCGTATCGCCCCCAATAATCTGGTTAAGCAGCATGGCTGCGTAGTATAGGGGATGGTGGCGCTCAATCCCGGGATAGCCCATATAAGTCACTACTTGTGTCTTACCCGGCAGAGCTTGGTTAACCCGTTGAATCGTCGGGGGAAGCTGAGGTTCAGAAAAATCTAATGGAAGGGCAGATCGGGGATTTTGCCATTGTCCGAGGGTGCGGGAGAGGTGCGATCTCACCTCCGCTACCTTAAAATCCCCCACCAAAGTCAGAATCATATTGTCAGGACGATAGTGCTGCTCATAGAATCGCAGAATCCCTTCTTGACTGATGTTTTTCAGGCTGTTTGCAGTCGGAAAGCCATGAAAGGGATGGTCTTGAGCATAAATTTTTTGCTGAAAGGTTCGTCGGGCCAAGGCACCGGGATCATCTAGCTCGAGCTGCAAATGGGTAAGCATACGCTGGCGAGATAAGTCCAACTGCTGTTGGGGAAAG
The DNA here is from genome assembly GCF_028285745.1 of Acaryochloris sp. IP29b_bin.137. Lineage (GTDB taxonomy): Bacteria > Cyanobacteriota > Cyanobacteriia > Thermosynechococcales > Thermosynechococcaceae > Acaryochloris. The sequence continues at coordinate 45,533 of NZ_JANQOP010000103.1, forward strand.
GTCGCGTTCTGCAAGACATCGGCCAAGGTCTCCAACACAATCGGTAAGTCAGGAGACAAGGCATATCCAGACACATCAACCCCTTCTCGCAGTGATAGAAAATCTAAACTGGCCCCGCGATCTTCTAGGGTTTTGGCAATCGCTAGATCATCTTTGTCAGTGGTACCACTCATCAGGTTATCTGCTGTCAGGCTGGCAACCCCACCCAAGGTCAGGTAATCCCATTCATTGCCCGCGCCAATATAACCACTCAGAGTCACGGTAGGCGTACTGTGATCAGCCAGCAACAGCACCGTTAATCCGTTCTCTAGGACCCACCGCTCTGGCAAAGACTGCATATCAGAGGGGGCTGAAGCGGCTAAGTTCGGCAGATAGTTAGCTACCTCAACCGGATCGACGGGTTCACTCGGGGTGAAATTCTCTGCGGTTTGGGTTGCAGGTAGACCAGCAGCCATGGGTGGTCCCTCGAGTTGAGTCGGCTCAAAAAAACCAACCGTTTTTTGCGTAGGGGTGAGATAGGTCTGAGCCACTCGCTGTACATCGGCAGGGGTTACCGCTTCAATGCCCCTGAGGTAGCGATCGCTAAAGCAGTAATCGTTCGTGACAATTTGGTTATAGGCCAACTGACTGGCCTGATTCTCAATTTCCCGATTACTCAGAATAAAGCCAGCTTTGACTTGCGTTTTGGCCCGTTCCAGCTCTTCAAGGGTAATCGTCTGACGGCGAAGCTGCTCCAGGGTTGACTCCACTACCTGATCTATCTCAGTAAGTTGGCCCGTTGCTGCCGTCACCGAAATGTTATACCATCCCCCATCCATCAGCGAGGCCACATAGGCATGGGCATGGGTGGCTAAACCGGACTCAATTAAGGCTGGATAAAACCGTGAGTTCCGCCCAGCAGACAGAATTGAATCCAAAATTTCTAAGGCAGGAATATCAGGATGTTGGGCATCGGGGATCGGATATACCGCATCCAGCAAGGGGGCACTGCCAGGCTCTTTCAGCACAATTGGCGGGGCCGGGCGGGCTTTAGGATCCATCGGCAACGGTGTAGGGGCCGTATTAACAGGACTACTCGGAATCTGACCAAAGTGGGTCTGAATTTGCTCTAAAACGATGCGATGGTCAAAATCTCCCGTAATGACTAACGTGACATTGCTGGGCTGATAATACGTCTGGTAGTACTCCTGCACTTGATCTAGGGTCAATTGTTCTACATCCGCCTTATTCCCTCCGACAGGTACCCCATAGTGAGAATTCGGAAACGCCTGTTGCATCACGGCCTTGCTGAGGCGATAGTCAGGGCTATTTTCATAGCCCTGCAGCTCCGACACCACAACTCGTTTTTCGCTGTCCAGATTCTGCGGCGTCAGAGCCATATTCTGCATGCGATCGGCTTCTAGAATCAGTAAGGCTTCTAATTTGTCACTGCCAACGGTCCCGTAATAGGCCGTCATATCGTAGCTGGTAAATGCATTAGAGGCACTGCCTAAAGCACTAAAGAGCTTGCCAAATTGAATGGGGCGGGATTGCGTGCCCTTAAACATCAAATGTTCTAGCTGGTGAGTAATGCCGTTCAGTCCGGAGGTTTCGTTGCGGGAACCGACCCGGTACCACACTTGCACACTGACAACGGGGGCGGTATGGACTTCCTTCAGCAAGAGCGTTAAGCCATTATTGAGGGTTGTTTTGCTGACACCTTTGGTCAACACATTTTGTAAATCAGAAGTACTGGAGGTCGTCACGTTGTTCGTCATCAAATGGGCCAACAGAGGATAAACCAGGAAAAACAATAATCTACATTCTTCAGATCTTAAGTATCGCTCACTTCCAGCGCAGTTGTTCGCAGGATGCGATAGCCTCCGACCGAGCTATGTCTGACAGACAGTAAGCAATAGTCATTCCCTTTCCGTGGCCTTTCTTTGGCAGCCTTCCCCCAAAGGGAATTATCATGGCTAGAGCATTAAACCGTTGAACTGAGAGGCATCCATGACCATCAAGTCTGGATCTAAGGATCGGTGATGAACTTAAATCAACTGCTGATGTGGATGGTCTATGTATCCAGCATTAGCCTTCTGATCATCGGCTTTAAACGAGGGAAGACTGCCAGAGGTTGGCGCTTTGTAGCGGTATTTCTCATCGGATTAACCTTCTTACTCCAGCGGGTCTTGCCGAATCATGGGGGGGTAATCAGTGGGGCAATTTGGTTTCTAATCGTGTTAATCCCTCAGCGGGGTGCGGTTCGCATCAATCAACTCACCTGGCAACAGCATTTTCGAGCGGCTCGACGATGGGCTCAAGTCCTGCGGCTGCTGCATCCGATGGATAGTTTTTGGCAATGGCCGCGCTATCTTCAAGCCATGGAGTTGGCCCAGATGGGTCAACTCGCTGAAGCTGAGGCACACCTGATCCCTGTCAACTCATCCGCCTCCCTTATGGGGGTGGTCGCGCGCTGCCAACTCTTTCGTTTTCGGGGAGACTGGCAGGCCATGTTGGACTGGATGACCCAAGAGATTCCCAAGGAAACAGTCATGAGTAGTGGCTCACTCATGACCACCTACCTGATGGCCTTGGGAGAAACCCATCGCCTCAATGAAATGATTGCGGAATTAGAGCGGTTCCAGCCCCAAGTGGCCAATGCGACTATCAAACATTATTGGGATTTCAGCCGTCTCATTGTGTTTGCATTCTGTGGTCAGCCAGAGCTGGTTGCGCGGCTACTCCAAGGTCCCCTGGCTAAAATCGCGGACTCAGCTCAACTGTTTTGGGGATCGACCGCTGTGATGGCCGCGGGAGAACCAGAGGTCGCTCAAAAAGAGTTCGATCAGCTGATTGCGAGTGGCAATGGTTTATACGCTAATACCTTGCGACAGCGTACCCCCCAAGCCGACATTAACGATCCGTTAAACGATGATTCACGCCACCAGCTAAAAATGTGGGGAGATGCCTTATTCTCCGAATTACAGGATCGTGAACGGCAGCAAGGTAAGATAGGGCGCTCACCGATCACTTTGGGCTTAATTGCGATTAATCTTGCCTTTTTTATTGCCGAAATTATTCTCGGAAGTAGTGCCAATGAGCTTAATTTTGGGACTGATACTGTGGCCTTATATACCCTGGGAGCTCTCATTCCTGCAGAAGTCGTTGCAGGAGAGTGGTGGCGACTTTTAGCAGCCGCTTTTCTTCACTTTGGCCCTTTGCATCTGAGCCTTAATATGTTTGGGTTAGCCCTGCTCGGTCCATTTGTGGAAAAAATGCTGGGAACCTGGCGGTTTTTGGTCTCTTATTTGACCACTGCGATGGGGTCCATGCTGGCATTAACGCTATTGACCATCACCCATATTTTTGTCACTCCTGCGGCCGTAGGGGCCTCTGGCGCAATTATGGGGGTGATCGGAACTGAAGCTGCGATCCAAATCCGCATCTTGCGCCAGCATTCATCAAAAATGGCAGCGACCCGATTACGATTGATTGGTCTATTTGTCGTGCTTCAGACGATCTTCGACGTGATGACGCCCCAAGTTAGCTTTATGGGCCATGTATCGGGTTTAGTCATTGGGTTTGGGATGGGATGTCTATTGAAGTTGCAAAATCAGGCATCTATGTCCCGGCCAATTGCGCTACATGCTCCAAAATCTTAGTTGTTTCTCAATGACAGTACCCGCAGTGAAAGAGTGATTTCTATCCATTTCTGGCTGATTATCATGTTTTGCTGCATCGGCTTGCCGAGATTCACTATCAATGTCTAGATTCAAAAGACTAGGGTATGACGAGGTGATTTATGCGGAAGCTGAAATACTACATTGCATCGACAGTGGATGGTTTTATTGCCCATCAAGATGGTTCCTTGGATGGTTTTTTGATGACAGGGGACCATGTCTCTGATTATTTAGCTGCTTTAAAACAATTTGATGCGGTGTTGATGGGGCGAAAGACTTATGAAGTGGGTGTCAAAGAGGGCGTAACCAATCCATACCCCCATATGCAGCAATTTGTGATTTCTCGAACATTGCAAACTAGCCCAGATGAATCAATCACCGTCGTTTCAGATGGACTGGAGACCCTAGTCCGAGATCTGAAAGCCAGAACGGGTCAAGATATCTACCTCTGTGGAGGTGGACAATTGGCAACAACACTTCTGGCTGCCCAACTCATTGATGACATTATTCTCAAAGTCAATCCGGTTCTGTTTGGTACGGGTATTCCTTTGTTTGCAGGGTCTCAGCTGTCCATCCCCACCACTCGTTTGCAGCTATCGGACCACACTATCTATAGCAATGGTTTAGTGTTGTTGCTCTATACAGTCCTCTACGACTAATAGAGATAAAAGGTCCCTCCTTAATGGAGTTCAGCATGAATGCTGCTGCCTGGACTTCTTAGTCTCAGGCTTTTATGTTCTTTGTAAGGTTGGCGCTAAGACCGAAATTTATTTGTGAGGATGTGCCAAAGGGGCCAATTTGTATTAAGTTTTGTCAAAGGGGTCTTATGACTCTCGCTTTGCTTTAGAAATCGTATTTAGACATTTAGAGAAGATATGTTCCGGATTCGCACCGTTATTTTATGTACGTTGTTAGTTTTATTCTTATTACTGCCTTTACCCGTACATGCAGCAAGTTCTGCTGCGACCCGTGCCATTGATGATGCCGATATCGCCACCCAAGATTTTTCCGGCCAAAATTTACGAGAAGCCGAGTTTAGTAGTAATCAATTAGCAGGGGCTAATTTTCGTGAGGCGGATTTGACGGCTGTTGTATTCAATGGGGTCGACCTTACGGGGGCCAATTTCCAAAATGTCGATATGACGGGCGGCATGGCCTATCTCAGCAGCTTTGCGGAAGCCGATCTCAGCGGGGCCATTTTGACGGAGGCGATGCTGTTACAGTCCAGCCTTCGCGATGCCAAGGTAACAGATGCCGACTTTAGTTTTGCGGTCATTGATAAGGATCAAGTCAAAATCTTGTGTGAAACGGCCAGTGGTGTTAATCCAGTCACAGGGGTGGATACGCGCGATTCTTTGGGCTGTCCTTAACTGAGAAAATTTGCGTTCCTTGCTGTCTGGTCTCTCTCGACACAGGCAGTAAGGACTAGAACTACCCGTGAGAAGAACTGTATTTCTGTTAGAACCTTTGATGCAATAGTGCTTGCGGATATTGCTCGAACCTTAAGACGTAGACATGCAGCTTTCAGCCCCGTCGGCCATCTCGTTCGTTTCCATCGGGCGCGAAGACTGCCGATTAAAGCTCGTCACGCAAATCCCAGCCATAATCACCAGAAACGCCAAGAACTGAGCCATGGAAGGCCGTTCACCATTGAGCAAAAAGGCATAGGTCACCCCAAATACGGGGGATAAAGCCGTCCATTTACCCACCGTTTGCGAACTCAACTGTTCCAGGGCGGCGTACCACAGAAACTGCGCCAAGACGATAATAATCAACGCATAGATGACCATCACCATCCAGAGCTGCCCTGCCAGTACATCTGTAAAATGCTCCGGGCCAAACACCAGATTGGCAATGATAAAAAAGATAATGGACGAGATGAAATTACGGCTAAATACAACCATGCGTAAATTCGTCTGTTTAGAGAGCATCAGCTTCCCTAAGGTAGAGCTGGCCGCATACACAACCGCCGATAGCAAAATCAATAGATCTCCCTGATTGATCTGAAAGTTGCTGGTCTTGAGGACAATCCCCAATACCCCGGCAATGATCAGGGAAAACCCAAGCCATTCAAATCGCTGGATTTTACGGCCTAGAATCAGCGTGCCAATCAAGGCATAAATTACTGGGCCTAAACGGCTTAAAAGCACAGCATTGGTGACCGATGTATAGGCTAGACCCACAAAGATTAAAGAAGACAGGAGCGCCGCCAAGCAGCCATTGAGAAACAGTCCGACCTTAATCCGTCGATCCAAACGCTGCCAATCTTGCCAAATTGCTCGCCAGCCAAACCAGGTACCCACTGCGATCGCAGCACATAAATTCCCCACAAATAGAACATTACAGAAGGAGATAGGCGTCTGGGTTCCCCCACTCAGAAGCATGGCATTGGTGACTAGAAACGCAATCAGCGAAGGCCGCAAAGCCGCTAATGCTCTGGAAATAACCAAGGCCAGCTTGGGATTAATCGCGGAGAAGGACAGTTGGGGCATTTACAGCAGCTGATAGGTGGCTGGATCCGCTTTGAGGACAAAGGTATCCGCATATTGAATCACTTCTCCGGTAATTTGAACCGGATCCGCGACCAAGTCCAGAACCTTTGCATTCACCGCTGTCCCGTCTAGATCTGACAGCAAGAAATAGAGCTTGTCCCCCGCCTGATTATGAACCACAAACACAGGCGGTACGCCACCGGCGATGCAGCGAATCGCACAGGAACGATGGGTTTTAGTCCGTCCTGGCTTCATCACGCCGGGATAGCATTTGCCATCTACGATTTCTCCTTTGAGGGAAAACTCGCCTAATGAGCTGCTGGCCGGTTGGGTCGGTCCCGCCGTCGGCGCTGCCATCGGTTCCGCAGATTTGGTGGCAATCACCGTTAAGTGGTTGCGGTGGAAGGGTGTGCCTTTAAGTTTGACCCATTTATCCACATGCTCCAGCACCTTGGGTTTAGGGGAGGTTTTGCCCGGTCCTGATAAAAGGTAGAGGGAAAAGTCGCTGCCAGTGCCCACGTCTCCCGTTCTGGGCACGAGGAGATGGGGGGAGGGTTGGCCCACCAGCAGTCCTTCAAACTCTGGGACTTTCGTCCGTTTGCCTAAATTAGACTGATCAAAATGTAGGGGCGGCAGAATAGAGGCAAAGGCTAGAGCAGCCAGCACGAGGACAGGAATAAACCCCAACAAAAACCGTTTTAAGTGGGGGGGCACTCCTAGATAGCCAATAAAAAATTCATCCTGGGAATCGAGGCGACTCATGATCGTTACACTTGACCGATAACAGCAGGGACAACAGGCGTGCCAGGGAGATTGGGGGTTGCACTGACCAGAATCTGATCACCCTGGAGCTTGACATTAAAGGTGGGAATTTTTTCCGTAAACGGTGGTGGAGAGATGCCGCTGTCGGGCAGATACTGATAACCATGCCAGGGACAGGTAATACAACCATCCACGATTTTGCCTTCTCCCAAGGGACCATTTTGATGTTGACAAACATTAGAAATGGCCGAGATCTGACCGTCATACTTGAAGATGGCCACCCGTTCCCCAGCGATGACTGCGATTTTGGCCCTGTTCTCAGGAATGTCATGGACACTGCCCACATTGACATAGCCATCGGCATCCACTTGGGGCTGCGCAGGCGTTCCAAACAGGGGCGCACCGTCTTTTTTCGCTTCTCGAAGCGCAGTGATCAGGTGCAGCCCCACAATCCACACAAATCCCACGCCAACAGCCAGGGTCAGGAACGGATGGGTGTTGGTTTCCAACGCCCCTAGGACCACATGACCGACCAATAAGCCGTAAGCCAAATAGACGCCCATATGCAGGGCTTTCCAAACCGGAGCCGTTAGATTAGTGAGCCAAAAGTCATGGCTGGTCGCCGCCATCAAGAATAAGATAACGAGGGCCACCCCTCCCAGGGCTTCAAAGGGAAAACGGATAAAGTCTGCATAGTGGGTGTTGCTAACAAACAGACTCACAATGGGTTCGAGGTTGCCAAAGTCGTGATACCAGGCCAAGGCATCCCGGGCATGGAGCAGGGCCAGAATAAACATAGTGACGCCCATATGTCGCCGATTGTAGAGCAGCGGCAAGAACTTTGGGCTCAGACGACTAAGGGGACCAATGGAAAGAATCACGTGCAGCAGGATAAAGGCGGCAGAGCCAAAGGCCCGAATCCAAATCCCTTTAATATCTAAATCACTACTCAATTGGAGGCTCATGCCTTCAAAGAAAAAGAGATAGAAAACGACAGTGGTCAGCAAAATAAGGTCGTAAACGAACTTTTGCCGATTCCACTGCACTGCTTTATATGCAACGCCCACAGATGAATTCCTCTCAGAATGGATTAGGGTTTGGGTTGGGTTAAATCAGGATCTAGGGGAAAGGCAGAGATGATTTCTTGGGTTGCTTGGCTAAACAGCAGCAGGTGTCCCGTTTGTCCCTGCATGGCAGTGGGGATGGCAAATTGACGATTCGACGCCCCCGACAATGCCCCCAATAAGATCGACGTCTCGCTGAGGGCTTCGGGGGGCGTGTCTCCCTGCTGCCAGTAGACGAGCAAATCGGGTTGCTGTAAATCCGTCTGGGGCTGAAGATTGAGAAAGGGATCGCCGCCCGCTTTGGCAAATACCTTTTCTGCCCGGAGCTGAATTTGATCCTGTTTGATCAGGTTGGGTTTACGCCATACCTCCTGGTTCTCCCAAGTGAAGGAGGGGGCAAATCCCGCTCGTTGAAATAAGGCGTCCGCTGAAGCATCCACTGGCGCGAAGGTTGGTCGCCAGACTAATCCGGCGATGAAGCAAAGGGGCAGCACAATCGCCAGAACCACAAACGAGTAGAGGTGAACCTGACGGCGAGAAATGACCATTATTGGGCTCCTGTGCTTTGCTTGGCGGCGATTCGATGGGCATTTTTTTCGGTGGGATGGCCTTTGCCCCGCAATAGCCGAATTGCAAACATCGGCCAAAACGCAACTACCCCCGGAATAATCAGAACTCGAAAGCCAATGGCCCAGCCCTGGGCACCCGAATCCACGCGTTTGACTAAGAAGGTGACGAACAGAAGGGCGAAAATCAAACCTGCGATCGCATAGGCTCGTACCAGATTAATCACCCACTCAACCACGGAAATAGGGATGCTATCCATAGACTGTCAACCTTCTTGAAGTTACAGAGGCCAGTGTTGATAGGTATGAGAATACCAGTCCAGTCGTCCTCTGGTAAATATTCCAGTGCACCCCATTCCAATCCCCTAAAACTTGAGTGATCTTAAGGGTGTTGCTAGAGATAGATGGGGGCAGCCTTACAAATCCCAAGAAGGCACAATGTTCACTGAACTGGCTCGCCTGCAGGCTTTAACAGAGCGATCTCATATCGGTTGCTTCACCCATTGGATACTGGAATATGCCCGGACACCCCATCTATTCAGAACTGGAAAGCGGCTCCAGGAAGGTAACGATACTTGATGCCCAGTAGAGTGTGTCGGCAGATGTGGGTCAATCTAAATAGCAGTGTCAACTCTCAGCGACACAACACTCTACAAAGCAGATCAAAGAATTTATAAGACAAGTTAAAGAATGTCGCCCAAATTTGGGGATCAAGATTAGGATGCGATTAACCTGTCCATTTTGTAGGTGAGCAAATCTAAATCAATTCGCATTCAGTTGAGTGGTGCCCGCCCATTCCTTAGCGAACCGTTTATTGTTAACGTCTTACATCCGTTTCACCTTCCGATCCGTCTCCTGTCGCCGTCTATTGCTGTAGTGATTGTCCTGTCTCCGTGCTCAGCAATTTGAGGACCTTGATCATTGTCGTGAGCCGTTAAACATCAACCATTTTTGAAAATTTTATATTCTACGCCTCTCAGTCCTTAAGGAGGTTAGACGCACCTTAGTTTTTTGTTTCTGTTGAAGACTTACCACCGCAAGGAGCATTCATGACAGTTGCCGATAAGACATTAGCGAACGCTGATAGCCCCAAATCCCAAACAGGTCTCAAGATCGGTATCCCCAAAGAAGTTTTTCCAGGAGAACGCCGGGTTGCTGCTACTCCTGATACCGCCAAAACCCTCCAAAAAATGGGATTTGAGGTACTGGTTGAATCTAAAGCAGGCGCTGAAGCCACCTTTTCTGATCAAGTGTATGAGCAGGCTGGATGCCAAGTGGTATCCGATGCTGCTCAACTCTGGGAGGCTGCCGATATTATTCTTAAGGTGCGGGCACCCCAGATGCACCCCACCCTCAACTGTCATGAGTCTGAACTGCTACACGAAGCCAAAACCCTAATCAGCTTTATCTGGCCTGCCCAAAACGAAGACTTACTCAAGCAGTTGGCTGAGCGAAAGGCCAATGTCCTGGCGATGGATGCGATCCCTCGAATTAGCCGCGCCCAGAAAATGGATGCCCTTAGCTCCATGGCTAATATTGCGGGTTATCGAGCAGTAGTGGAATCGGCCAATAACTTTGGTCGCTTTTTTACCGGACAAATCACTGCTGCGGGTAAAGTACCGCCTGCAAAGGTATTGGTGATTGGGGCTGGCGTTGCGGGTCTTGCCGCCATTGGTGCCGCTCGAGGCTTGGGTGCCGTAGTTCGCGCTTTCGACACTCGCCCTGTTGTCAAAGAACAGGTGCAAAGTATGGGGGCTGAATTCCTAGAATTGGAATTTGAAGAAGATGGCACCGGAGCGGGGGGCTATGCCAAAACCATGAGCCCTGAATTTATTGCTGCTGAAATGGCGCTGTTCGCTGAGCAAGCCCAAGAAGTCGATATCATCATCACCACTGCTTTGATCCCAGGTAAAAAAGCGCCGTTGCTGATTACCAAGGATATGGTAGAGAGCATGAAGGAAGGCTCTGTGGTGGTGGATATGGCTGCGGAGCAGGGGGGTAACTGTGAAGTAACCCGACCGAACGAAGTCTATCAACACCATGGCGTCACGATTGTCGGGTTGACGGACTTACCTAGCCGGATGGCGAACCAATCCAGCCAGCTTTATGGCAATAACCTCTGCCATTTGCTCAAGGATATGGGCGGAGCGGAAGACTACAAAATTGACTTTGAAGATGAAGTGGTGCGCGGCGCTACGGTTCTGCAAGAGGGCAAAATTACCTGGCCTCCCCCCCAAGTTAGCCAACCTTCTCCTCCTAAGCCTACTGCTGAGGCTAAGAAGCCGGTCATGCCGGCTGAGCCAGAGGTGAAAGAGAAATCAGTCATTGGTCAGTGGCTTCCGCTCATTGCAGTGGGCGCAGCCTTGTTTGGGATTGGCTTAACCGCGCCTCCTTCATTTTTGACCCACTTCACCGTGTTTGTGTTGGCTTGTTTCGTGGGTTGGCAGGTGATTTGGAATGTCGCCCCCGCCTTGCATACACCTCTGATGAGTGTCACTAATGCGATTAGCGGCATCATCATTCTGGGTGGCATGCTGCAAATCTCCGGTCCATTGGGTTCGCCGACGACCATACTGGGTGCGATCGCAATTCTGGTTGGCACGATCAATATTGCTGGTGGATTTCTCGTCACCCAACGGATGCTGCAAATGTTCCGTAAATAATGTCTCAGCTCATGCCGTCCTCAACTGGATAGGACGGCTCACTCTTTTCCCGCTTTCTTAGGAGTCGACTATGACCAATAGCCTTGTCACCGTGGCTTACATCGCAGCAAGTGCCTTATTTATCCTCAGTTTGGCCGGTTTATCGAATCAGGAAACCGCTCGTAAGGGCAACATCTATGGCATTCTCGGCATGGTGATTGCGTTGGGGGCTACCGCTCTTAGTGCCGAAGTGACCAGCTACAGCACCCTAGCTGCTGTTGTTATTCCCGGCGGCATTATTGGCGCGATTGTGGCGTCCCGCGTTGCGATGACCTCTATGCCTGAACTGGTTGCTATCTTGCATAGTTTTGTTGGTTTAGCGGCAGTGCTGGTTGGCATTGCCAACTATCTCCAACCGGAATCAGGTTTATCCGGGGGGGAAGAAGTCATTCACCATATCGAAATTTACCTCGGGGTCTTTATTGGCGCGGTCACCTTTACCGGATCGATTATTGCCTTTGCCAAGTTACGAGCCATTATGGGTAGCAAGCCCTTGATGCTGCCTGCGCGTCATTTCCTCAATATTGGCATGCTGGTGGGCTCGGTGATTCTAGGGGCTCAGTTTATGGGCGCTGAAGGCACTACTGGCTTGCAGCCGCTGCTGATCATGACTGCGATCGCAAGTCTGCTGGGCATCCATTTGGTTGCCGCCATTGGCGGGGCCGATATGCCAGTGGTGATTTCCATGCTCAACAGCTATTCTGGCTGGGCAGCGGCCGCTGCGGGCTTTATGCTTGGGAATGACCTGTTGATTATTACAGGTGCTTTAGTGGGCAGTAGCGGTGCCATCCTCAGCTACATCATGTGTAAAGCCATGAACCGGGGATTCTTCAGCGTGATTCTCGGTGGTTTTGGCGCCGCCCCTAAAGGTGGCTCCAAGTCAGCAGATGGCCCCGTGGGCGAAGCCACCTCAACTACCGTTGAAAACACGGTGGAAATGCTCAAAAATGCCAAGAATGTCATTATTGCCCCAGGCTATGGCATGGCTGTGGCCCAGGCCCAACATCCTGTGGCTCAAATTACCAAAATCTTGCGGGAGCGGGGTACCAATGTCCGGTTTGGTATTCATCCGGTCGCAGGGCGATTACCCGGACATATGAATGTTCTACTGGCAGAAGCGAACGTTCCCTACGATATCGTGTTGGAAATGGACGAGATTAATGATGACTTTGGTGAAACTGATTTGGTCCTTGTTATTGGCGCGAATGATACGGTTAATCCTAGTGCCCTGAGCGATCCAGAGAGCCCCATTGCGGGGATGCCAGTGTTAGAAGTCTGGAACGCAGAAAACGTCGTTGTAATGAAGCGTGGCATGTCGAGTGGCTATGCCGGTGTTGATAACCCCTTGTTCTACAACGACAACACCGAAATGTTGTTTGGCGATGCCCGCCAAAATGTCGATGCCATCTTAGGGCAACTGGCAGCTGAGAAGTCCAAAACGGCTGTTGCGGCCTAATTGCTCTAACTCATTATTCTTCGTAAAGTAGAGAATTCCTGTTTTTATTTGGGGTTCTCTACTTTTTTTATGGATAAATTCCTTGTTTTGAACCAAAATCTCAAACCAAAGGCGTTGAACTTTTCGCCTAAAAATACCGTCTACACTGTTAATTAATATCCTCTGAATCTCTCGCCAGTTCTATGCCTCCCAGCCTCTCCAAGGATCATTGGTTTTTAGCGCAACGTGGATCTGCCTCAACACTTCTTCTCTCTGTCGGTTTAGCAACGAGTCTATGGCTAACTGCCTCTGGGCCAGCCACTAGCCAAACCCTGCGTCAGAAAGTCAATTTTGCCAATTCCGATATCAATGCGTTTTGGGATAAAACCTTTAAGCAGATGGGGCGTAAATGGTATCGCCCCAAATCCTACACCTACTACCGTGCCGTTCGAACGGCCTGTGGAGTCTCTGGTCCGTTTAATGCCCTCTACTGTCCTCGCGATCATGGCATTTATCTCAATATTCCGTTTCTAGTCCGCGCCGATCGACGTTGGGGGGATTTTGCCGCGATCACGATCATGGCTCATGAATATGGTCATGCTGTTCAACGCCAACTGGGGCTCAGTCGATTAAACCGCTATCTCTATCAAGAAGAGCTACAGGCTGATTGCTTCGCAGGGGTTTATGCTCAGTATGCGAGCCGTAAGGGCCTACTGGATCCCAATGATGCCAGGGAAGGATACTACCAGTCCTACTCTAGTGGTCACGCCCGATTTAATCCCAACACCCACGGCACTCGGACTCAGCGAGCTCAAGCCTTTCGCACTGGCTATAGAAACGGGTTCAGAAGTTGCTTAAAATATACCGTATTAAGATTTAGACGGTAGTTTCTTCTCCCTCTTTCACTGCAACCCTCACGGTCTGCTCTCGTGACCCAACCCGATACTCTTGCTCAGTTGCTAACGGACGTTTCAACAGGTAAGGTCAGTCCAGAACTGGCCTTGCAAAAATTGAAATATCTGACCTACGAACCCGTCGGTGATTTTGCCAAAATCGATCACCATCGCACCCTACGAACTGGTTTCCCAGAGGTGATTTGGGGGCCAGGCAAAACCCCTGAGCAAATTATCGAAATTTTCAAAACCATGCAGGCTCAGTCGGATTGTGTGATCGCCACGCGGATAGACCCCGAGGTCTTTGCCCAATTGCAGCCAACATTGCCCCATCTGCAGTATTTTGACAAAGCTAGAATTTGTTCCACTACTCCATTACCAACCACCTCTAAACATCCAGGACAGATTGGGATTCTGTCAGCAGGGACAGCGGATCAAGCTGTTGCTGAAGAAGCCGCTGTAGTTTCGTCTCTCTGGGGATTTTCGATTACCCGATTTTGGGATGTGGGGGTGGCTGGAATTCATCGACTCCTGAGTTGCCGAGATGCGATCGCATCTACAGATGTCTTGATCGTAGTGGCAGGCATGGAGGGCGCTTTAGCCAGTGTTGTGGCGGGCTTAGTCGATTGTCCCGTGATTGCCGTCCCCACTAGCATTGGCTATGGCGCCAGCTTTAATGGCCTTGCGCCTTTGCTCACGATGCTCAACTCCTGTGCCCCCGGCATTGGAGTGGTCAATATTGATAACGGCTTTGGCGCAGCAATGTTAGCGGGCCAGATCTTGAGAACAGCAGTTAAACTGCAGGCTTCACATTCTGAGTAGATAGATGCCTATTATCGATCTACCCCCAGATAATCCTCAGATCCATACTGACGTCGCGACTTTGCTAGTCGATAGCTTTCGCGAAAACTGGCCCGATGCGTGGCCTGATCTAGCCGCTGGTATGCAGGAAGTCCAAGAATCATTACAGCCAAATCGGATCAGTCGGATTGCGATCAATACTGACGGTGAGGTTTTGGGTTGGATTGGCGGGTTGCCTTATCCAGGCTATTCAGGCAATGTTTGGGAACTGCATCCGCTCGTGGTTAAGGCTTCCGAGCGGGGACAAGGTTGGGGGAGCCGCTTAGTCGCCGATTTAGAAACTTGCGTGTGGCAACGTGGTGGATTGACTCTTTGGGTTGGGACCGATGATGAGAGCGGCCAAACGAGTTTGAGTGATACCCACCTCTATCCCAATGTGCTGGAGCATCTTGCTCAGCTCCAAAACCTACACCAGCATCCTTATGAGTTCTACCAAAAGTGTGGGTTTTCTGTCGTCGGCGTGATGCCGGATGCCAATGGGCTGGGTAAGCCTGATATTTACATGGCTAAATCTATTACGCCCAGACGCTAATTCCTATTTTCGATGCTGCACTTCAATGACGGTGTGGACGTTCCCTCTAGGCAAGAAGTCACCCTTCACTTTGATTTCTAAGGGATCACAAGCAGCAACCAGATCATCTAAAATTTGGTTTACCGATTCCTCATGGGAAATATAGCGATCGCGGTAGCTATTGATATAGAGCTTTAACGCTTTTAGCTCCACCACTCGCTGATCGGGAACGTAGGTCAGGTAAATAGTCGCGAAATCAGGATATCCAGAAAAAGGGCATTTACAGGTAAATTCTGGCAAAGTGATGTGAATGTCATAGCGGCGACCGACACGAGGATTCGGAAAAGTAATCAACTCCCCAGCTTCAATTTGGCGTTCACCATATTTGGGTTTTGGCTTCTCTGGGTGGGGGGATTGAGTAGATTCAGACGTTGGAGATTGGCTCATAAGGTTCGGTCACAAGTGGGGGTCACCCCACCGCCATTACAGAAGGTTGGAGTAAGAAACGACTAAACTTGTTATAGCGTAGACGGTGGCAGCAAAGCAGAAAGAAACCTATGAATATGCTTTTCTCAAAGTTCATTCAAGCATTATTCTCCCTCGCTCGGCCAACACAGTGGCCTGCCTGGCTGCAACGAGGGTTAGCATCCATTTTGGTGATGGGTTTTACCTTAGGGGCTATCCTGCCCGTACAGGCAGAAGTTGCTCCGGCTAGTCCTGCTGCCAAAATTCTCACCAGTGCAGCGACCGGAGCCCCCCATAACTTTATCTCCGACGTGGTCCAAAAGGTGGGAGATACAGTGGTCCGAATCGATACAGAACGGACTGTTGTTCGCCCTGCTGCAGATCCCTTTTTTGATGATCCCTTCCTACGAGACTTCTTTGGCCCGGAAGGGTTCTCCCGAGGCCCCCGAGAAGATCGGCTCCGGGGACAAGGCTCTGGATTTATTATTGAGAGTTCGGGCATTATCCTGACCAATGCCCATGTGGTTAGCAAAGCCGATACTGTTTCTGTCACCCTCAAAGATGGCCGAATGTTTGAAGGTGATGTCCGCGGTGTCGATGAAGTCTCTGATTTAGCGGTGGTCAAACTCAAGGGGGTCGAAGCACCACTGCCGGTTGCGCCATTGGGCAATTCGGATCAAGCCCAAGTCGGGGATTGGGCGATTGCGGTTGGGAATCCCGTTGGCCTAGATAACACCGTCACCCTGGGCATTATCAGTACCCTGCATCGCACCAGTGCGGAGGTCGGCATCCCCGGTAAGCGATTAGATTTTATTCAAACCGATGCGGCGATTAATCCTGGTAATTCTGGGGGGCCTTTACTGAGTGATGCTGGGGAAGTGATTGGCATTAATACCGCGATTCGTGCCGATGCCATGGGCATTGGATTTGCGATTCCGATTAATAAAGCCAAAAGTCTGAAAGATCAACTGGTTCGGGGTGAAAAAATTGCCTATCCCTATGTGGGGGTGCAAATGACCACCCTGACTCCCCAACAGGCCCAGGAGAACAATAAAGATCCCAACTCTCCCTTTATCCTGCCTGAAATTGATGGTGCGCTTGTGATGAAGGTGTTCCCCAATACGCCTGCTGCCAAGGCAGGTATTCGCTGGGGGGATGTGATTGTGTCGGTGGATGGTCAGCCCATTAAGAGTGCCAACGAGATGCAGTCTTTTGTTGAGAAGACGAAGGTGGGACAAAATCTGCAGCTTACCCTCAAGCGCGGCGAACGAACCCAGCAGATTGCAGTACGGACGGCAGCTTTGGAAAACGCGGCTTAGATGAGCGCTTCACCCTCTCGTCCTCCGCTGTGGTTTTGGATCGGCATAGGCTGCGTTTGGGTCTTTGCCCTTGCCTTCAGATTCTGGGGATTAGAACGGTTTAATACCCTCGTTTTTGATGAGGTCTATTTTGCCAAGTTCGGCCATCATTATCTGACCCAAACGGAGTTCTTCGATGCCCATCCGCCCTTGGGGAAATATTTAATTGCTCTGGGAATTGCCCTCAAGGGGTTTAATCCTTGGGGGTTTCGATGGATCAATGCCCTGGTTGGGGCCACGATTCCTTTGATACTGGCGGGAATGGCCTACCAGCTCAGTAAGCGACCTAGCTACGCTCTAATCGCGGCAGTACTCACTAGTCTGGATGGTCTGCTGTTGGTGGAATCCCGATATGCGCTCCTCAATGTTCATATTCTGTTCTTTGGCTTGTTGGCCCACTGGTTGGTACTTATCGCTTTGAATCACAAAGGCCATCAGCGCAATGGCTGGTTGGCGGCTGCAGGGGCGAGTTTTGGGGCAACCATAGCTGTCAAATGGAATGGATTAGGGTTTCTACTCGGTCTCTACTTACTGTGGGGAGGTGCCAAATTCTGTCGCTCTAGGTTTGACGATTTGAAGCGCCAAACGCGACTTTTGCCGATTCAGAGGCTGTCGGAATTAACCTGGCTACAACTGTTTGGGTATCTCCCTGCGATCGCACTCTTTACCTACAGCCTCTTGTGGATTCCTCATCTGGCCCAAAACCCTGACTTTAACTTTTGGCAGGTTCACAAAGAGATCTTTAGCTATCATCGCTATCGGGTAGGCGGGGCCGACGTTCATCCCTATTGCTCGGCTTGGTATACTTGGCCGCTGTTGCTTAAACCCATTAGTTACTTTTATCAGCTGACCCGGAGTCCAGTTGAACCGTTACCTGTCACTGGCCCACCCCTCCCGCAGGCTGCTGCTAACTGGATTTACAGCGTTTATGCCACGGGCAATCCTATTCTCTGGTGGGCTTGCACCATTGCCATTCTCTTCCTATTGGCCCAGGGGGGGCAGCAAATTTGGCACCGTCTTGCCCCCCCGATCAAAGACCATCAGGCTCTTTCCAGTCTTTCTGAAGAACAGGTCTGGATTTCTTGCTATGTAGGGGTGAACTATTTGGCCAACTATCTACCCTGGATAGGGGTCAGTCGCTGCACTTTTTTGTATCACTATATGCCTGCCTCCATGTTTAGCAGTTTAGCTTTAGCATGGTTGATGAACGATTGGCTTTACAGCCCAGATAGGCGGTTGCGGGCCTTCACAATCATCCTGCTTTTGGCTAGCGTTTTCAGCTTTATCATTTGCTTACCCCTCTATTTAGGGCTCCCTCTTTCACCTTGGCAGTGGCAGTTATTAAGGGGACAATGGTTAGGCTAATCGAGATCCTAGGTAGACTGGCTTGCCAGCGTCTCAGGCTTTAGCTTCAATTCTTTAATAGCACCCGGTTCTCCCATTAACTGCGCGGGTTGTTTATTGACGGCTAACATCACACCTCCCGCATTGCCTGCCGTAATCACAAGCTGTTCTTTCGCTACAACGGTTTTATTGGTTCCGGGAGACAGAATGCCTTCGTAGCTGACTTCGCCATCAACAATAATTTCCATCCATGAGGCTTCTTTAATGCTGAGATCCACTCGCACCAGATCGGGCTTTGTGGCTGTGGGCGCGGCAACGGGCTTCGAAGAAGTGCCCTGTTGAGCATTCGCTTTGTTCTCAGGGGCGGTTGGTTCAGATGGTGCATCAATTGCGCCAGAACTGGCGGGGGGATCGCCGGTAGAGGTGATTGCTGAAGGATTTGTCAGATAGGATAGGCCTACACCCGCAGACATGATTAGAGCAATGTAAAGCACATACAAATGAACCGGTCGTAAGCCGCCCCTTAGCCCCCTCAATCGCTTCTTTCGTTGCTTGGTTTTGGTCTCAGTTTCGAGGTGATCTTGACTCAAATTACCTGAATAGACATCGGCCAGATTGGGCCCATTTAAACCCACACTATCGCCAAACCGTCGAATAAACCCGCGAGTATAAATGGCTTCTGGTAAACTATCCACTCGCCCCTCTTCAATGGCGGATAGCAATCGCGTTGGGATCATGGTTTTCCCAGAAATCTCTTCTAGAGACGTGTCTTGGGCTTGGCGAGCTTCCCGGAGGCGAGCCCCAATTTCGGTTAGCTTTTGCGTCAAATCTGGCTCAATTTCGAGCGGATTCATAAGGGAAACTCCTTCTTGGGCTTAGACTGCTCCTAACTGTGATCATATGCCGCAAACTCTCAATTTCAGAGGATGTGAGCGACCGATAGCGTCCCTGAGGTAATAGTTTACCTGATGGAGAACGCAAGGATATTGAACCGATCTGGGTCCGATGCAGACTGCGAACGGGATAGCCCAGTTGTTTGGCAATACGACGAATTTGGCGGTTTCTCCCTTCCAGTAGAATAACCTCTAGACAAATAGAATTGGTGTTATTTTGGTAAGGCTTTAGGATTCGGACTTCCGCAGGCAAGGTTTTTTTCCCTTCCAGCCACACCCCTTGACGCCATTGCGACAAAGTCGCAGGGGGAGGACATCCTTCCAGCCAAACATGATAGGTCTTAGCAACATGATGACGAGGATGGGTCAGGGAAAAGGTGAGCTGCCCATCATTGGTGATCAGCAGTGCGCCCGTAGAAGCGGCATCTAAGCGACCAACGGGATGCAGGCCCTGTCCTTGCCGATACTCAGAAGGGAGGAGATCTAAGACGGTTGGTCGCTGCTGGGGATCCTTACAGGTGGAGACTATTCCCTTGGGTTTATTTACCAGTAGATATAGGGGCTGAGGGCGATTAGTCGGTCTCAGAATTTGTCCTTTTAGGGTAATTTGATCATGAATGGGATCGGCTTTTTGACCCAATTCTGCAATTTGCCCATTGAGCTTAACTTGCCCCGCTAAAATAAGCTGCTCTGCCTGACGACGAGACGCAATCCCCCACTGAGATAATAATTTTTGCAGCCTAACTTCCATACAAGCGCAGGACAGATGCACTGTCCAATTCTAGCGATTGAATAGGGAGGTAGCCATTTTCAGAAAGAAAAAGTAAATCGAGAGCCATGCGCTGTCCCGTCGGAGAACATTGTCGAATGGCAGAACAGGTGGATCGATACCGCTATCCTAGGGCGTTATGCTGGCGATCAGACGTCTGTTTGGCTTGAGCCAGTTGAGCAATGGTCTGCACAATGATCTGATGCTCTTGCGTTTGAATTCGTTGGTGCAAGAGGGAGGGCGTGTCATTGGAAAAAACGGGCACTGCGGCCTGCATCAGGATCGGTCCACTATCGACTTCAAGACGCACAATATGAACGGTACAGCCCGAAATTTTAACCTGATGTGCCAAAGCTTGTTCGACAGCTCGAATGCCTGGGAAACTGGGTAATAAACTGGGATGAATATTGATGATGTGATCAGGAAATGCCTCAATTAACACTGAGGTCACTCGTCGCATCCACCCCACCATGACCACCCATTCAACGTCGGCTGCCCGCAATCGATCAGCAATTTGTTGGTCAAAGGTTTCACGCGCTGCAAAGTCGCGATGATTGATTAAATACGCTGGAATATGTCGTTCTTGGGCTCGTTGGGCAACGGGGGCCTCAGGATTGTTATAGATTAATAGCTGGATTTGCGCTGCTAAGCGATGTTGGGCAATGGCATCTGCGATCGCAACAAAGTTACTCCCGGTCCCCGATGCCATTAATCCCAGTTTTAAGGGCTGACCCAAAGGATCGATCTCTTCTAAACAACCCGCATCTGGAGAAACCAGCGCAGGAGATAAGTCCGGAGTGGAGCAGCTGATACGGTATTCCATCTATCCTGGCAGACCTCTATCGTTTTCCATACGCCGCATCCCCCATCAACCCGTCTTAAGTCTTTGTTCCTAAGTCTTGGTATTGCGCCAGCGGTGCAGTAGAGCAGGTAAATCGAGTTTAATATTTTTGCGAGCGGTCGTTGTCGGGTCTCCATCTTCAGATGAATACGCTTGAGACAGCGCAGTAATTGCATCATCTAATTTCTCGGACAACGGCAACTCAGGGCCTTTGCGATCGGCCAGCAAATGCTCCAGGACTTGCTTCATCTGGGCCACCGTTTGCTCTGCCGAGAAAGAGCGATCTTTCCAATGCTGTACAGCCGTCTCGTACTCACTGGCCTGTTGGGCTTGATGCAGGATTTGTTCTTGCATCTCCGCCACTTGCTGCTCTAACTCTTCAGAACGGTCTTGAAACAACTGAGCTTGTTCCGCAAATTCTTGGGTTGAATGTTGAAATTGAGCTTGCACAATCGATTGGTTTGATAACTGAGTTTCCAGCTCAGCAATTTTGTTTTGTGCCTTTAAGAGACTGGCACTGAGGCTTTGGATGGCTTGGTTTTTATGAGAATCTGACTTACCAGAGCTTTGCAGAGACTCAATAATGTCCTGCTGATTGGTATGGCTTTCCCTCGCCTGCTGCAACTGCACTTCTAAGGCCTGAATATCAGCTTCACATTCTCGCAATTGTGTTCGCAGCCGTTCCGCCGTCGTTTGGGCAATAATGCGCTGTTGAGTCTCATGAACAGCCGTTTTTTGGGAGGACTGTATTTGGAGAGAGAGGCGTTCGGCTTGATCTTGGAGGCGTTCCAAGGCAGTCCGTTCTTCCACCACTTGGTCTCGGAGCTTGAGGATTTCTGACTCTTGAAAGCGCAGGGTTGACGCCTGATCCTCGACCTGTTGAGTGAGATTCGACTTTGATTTGCGAAGGTTTTCTAATTCTCCCTGCAACTGCTCGCGGTTGGCGAGCTGGTTCTGGAGCGTCAAAACCGCTTGCTTTTGAATATGCGAAAACTCTTCTGTGGTCGCCAGCTGCTCTTCCAAAAAGGCTTGATTGACCAACTGAGATTTAAGTTCATCGATATAGCGTTGACATTGCTCAAGGGCTTGCTCTAACAGCTTGATCCGCTGCTGAGGCGTATTTCCCTCCGGCTCAGGCAGGGAATCGTCATCCCCTGGCAGGGCAGCAATGGCTTCAGATGCATCGTCAGGCTCAAGCCAATCAGTTGAGGGGAAGGGCGTATCGCCTGCCAGATTTTGAGCGATCGAGTCTGCCTCCGCTTCCAAGGGCGATTGGGATGGTGTGGTTGGCTCTGCCAAACCCTGATTAACCCAATTAATCTCCAGTTGCTCTGCCAAAGTAAGGCTCCCACGCGATCACCATTGCCTGGTGCAATCCAATGTGATTCAGTTTATCAGGCGACTTGTAAAGCTCTCGATAAGCATAGCCTTTTTTAAAAACCTGGACCGATTCAGATCATCGAACATCGACTTTTGGGATGGGTTGGTCATTTAATGACCAACGATGTTCCACCTGACGATCGGAACAACGACAGTGAGCTTCTAACGCTTTTTGGTGGGATAGCGCTTTCCGCAGCGAGACCACAACTTGCTGAGCCTGGCTATATTCGCTAGACGTGGGATTCAGAGATGGCAAGGTTTGTCGCTCCAAAATTTGGAGCAGAAGTTCGTAATGGATATGTGATGGAAGCGGAAGTGTCCCCATAATCGACCTATAGACTCTTTAGGGTATAACGGTTAGCTATCACCAAGCGGTTGGGCAGCAACCGCTGATAGCAGCATTAGCATTCAATCAATAGTCTAGCCTCAAGCAAAAAGAGCAGATATTTTAGTTTGCATCCGTTCTGTTTCGCTGGAGGCAGCAGCAGTATCCTTAACTAGAGATTCTCCAATTAAGACCGCTCCTGCACCGGCTTGCTTGACGGTGGTTAAATCGGCTGATGTTTGTAATCCAGACTCACTCACAACCAAGATATTGTTCTGCTGAAAAAAGTCTCTATACTGAGTCAGTAGGTGACAGGTCACCTGTAGATCCACTGTGAAGGTCTCTAGATCTCGATTATTAATGCCAATCAGCTCAATGTCGGGGAGATGCATCACCCGCTCTAACTCTTCAAGGGTATGAACTTCGACTAAAGCAACCATCCCCAGGGATTTAATGATTTTGAGAAAATACGTCAGATCCTGATCACTCAAAATTGCCGCAATCAGTAACACGGCATCAGCGCCGCGAGAGCGGGCCAAATAAATTTGGTAGGGATAGATCACAAACTCCTTGCAGAGTAAGGGAATATCAACCGCAGCGCGAATTTGCTGCAAATAGTCAAAGCTACCTTGGAAAAATTCAGCATCGGTGAGGACGGAGAGGCAGGAGGCCCCTGCTGCTTCGTAAGCCTGGGCAATGGCCACCGGATCGAAATCTTCCCGTAAGACCCCTTTACTAGGTGATGCCTTTTTGACTTCAGCAATCAAGGCGGGTTGGGTCTTGCCGTTTCTTAAGGCGTCAATAAAAGAGAGGGGTGGCTTGCAATTCTCAACCTGCTTACGCAAATCTAGAAGAGAGACAGAGTCTCGCATCTGCGCTACCTCCGTTTCTTTGAACCAAACAATCTTTTCTAAAATATTGCGCGGTTCATTTTCAGGGGTTTTAACCTGGTATTGCAGCTCTTGAACATTGACGGCCACACTGGGGGGGCGACGGCGAATTTGCATGGAGACCAAAAACAGCTAGGGTCCAACAATTATAACGATTTAAGCGCCCCCCTTACGGTTTCAACTGTTCAATCGGAACAGATGGCTATCAATGGGCAAAGCCGACAGCCGCCCGCTTAAACGCTTCGTCCAGAACTTCGGAAATAGTGGGATGGGTGTGGACCAGATGGGTGAGGCTTTGGACTGGTTGTCCTTGGGCGACGGCATTCGAAACTTCATGGATGAGATCAGCGGCATGGAGGCCGATGATATGTCCGCCCAAAATCTCGCCCGTATCTTCGCGGTAGATGAGTTTCGCTAAGCCATCGGCTTCGCTTTCTGCCAGGGCTTTGGAATTGGCCTTGAAATAAGAGCGCACCGTTTTAATTTTGAACCCTTCAGCCTTTGCCAACTCTTTAGCTTGGGGTTCCGTTAAACCAACAAAGCTAATTTCAGGGTGGGTGAATGCCGCTGCGGGAATGCTGCGGTAATTGACATCCCGAGGGCGATCGCAAATGTTCTCCACGACCACAATCCCTTGAGCAGAGGCGGCATGGGCCAACATCATTTTGCCCGTTGCATCGCCAATCGCATAAACATGAGGCACCACTTCCCCTTGACTCAATACCTGCATGCGATCGTTGACGGGGATAAAGCCACGTCGATCCGTTTCGACACTAATGGCTTCTAAGCCCAGATTATCGGTGGCGGGAATCCGCCCAGTAGCGACGAGACATGCATCTACCTCCAAGACCTCCAAGACTTCTTTGGTCTTCACATCTGCTAGCTCAATCACCACCGGGGAACCAGGGGTAACTTTCTTGGCTAAGCGGCCGGCATGGGTTTCAATATCCCGGGGATCAATGAGAACGCGCTTGGCAATTTTGGCGATATCCGGGTCAAAGGTGGGCATTAAAGTGTCGAGAGCTTCGATAATCGTTACTTCGCTGCCCAAGGCTGTGTAAACGTCAGAGAACTCTAGGCCAATATAGCCACTGCCTATAATCGCCACCCAATCGGGCAACCAGGATAAGCGAATGGCATCATCGCTGGTAAACACGGTTCGACCATCAATTTCAATGCCTGGGGGCACCCAAGGCACAGAGCCACTGGCAATGATAATGTCGCGAGCAGTAACGGTCTGTTCGCCTGCATCGGATTTGACCACCACTTTTTGGTTGCCCACCACTTTGCCCCAACCTTGGATAATTTCTACCTTGAGGCGCGTCAGACTATTGGTGAGGTTGCCCCGAATGGTATCCACGAGGTTATCGGCATGGGCGGCAATTTGGCCGCGGTCGAAGTTGACCTGACCCAGCTGAATACCCAAAGACTGCAAATGATGCTGGTCGCGTAGCTCCCGTACCCGCCCCGAAGCAGCTAACAAGGCTTTGGAGGGAATGCAGCCCCGATTAACGCAGGTCCCTCCCATATCAGCGGCTTCGATAATGGCTGTTTTTAGACCACAGTCCACTGCATGTAAAGCCGCTCCATGACCGCCAACACCAGCGCCAATAATTACCAGGTCATAGTCAAATTGTTGGGTCACGTTGCTCTCCAGATCAGGATTCAAGTCGATGGGCTAGACGCAGGGTCATCGAACAGCCCTATCCTATTGTTCACTGGAGCCGAGGCTTAAGCAAGCGGGTGAGTCAGCAATTAAGGGGTCAAAATTTTCAGACGTCGGTCAATTTTACAGGTGTGAGTTTGATCGGCACGGGCGGCAAACAGGGGATGCGCTTTGCGATAATCTGCGATCGCAGCCGGACGATTCCCATTTAAGACCTGAGCGCTGGCCCGATTAAAATAGGCCCGAGCATGCTCAGGATCGCGCTTGAGGATTTCGGAGTACTCCATAATCGCGCCCGGAAAATCGCCCAGGGCAAAGTAAGCATTCCCTTTGCCTAAATAAATCTCTGGGACATCGGTTTCCAGACGGAGGGCAGCTTGGAAATCGCTGAGGGCGGCTTGCTTCTTCCCCAACTGTAGATACGCATTGCCTCGATTATGGAGGGCAGCGGCATTCTGGGGGTCCTCCTCCAAGAGGGTATTGAAGGACGCGATCGCTGCTTGCAATCGCATCTCTACCGTGGCATCCAACCCTTCTTGGAATTGATGATTGGAGGGAGTGGCCAATAAAAATTCTGCGTCCAGATAACTAAAATCAATTGGGCGAATCGTGGGTTTTGGGGCAGTGGAGCGAACCGAACCCTTAGGAGAACGGTCAGTAGAAACCTGAACATTGACCGTTGCAGTTGCTAAATTTCTGGGGGAGTGTCGCTCTGTCGCCAGGGGCAGCAATGCCCCATCAAAGAGCAGATGTCTGAGGCAGGTCATTAACCCTAAGTACAGCATCCACACCCCTAAAAACGGTTGTTTCCCATACCAGATTACCCCTAAAGCAATCGCGCTACCCCCTGCAATGTAGGCACCATAAATATCATGGTCTGCAAGCGGATGTTGCTTCCGCGTCCACTCCCACTGGAGCCCCCTAAAGATATAGCCCCCATTCAGCGGAACGAGGGGAACAAGGGAAAAAATTGCCAGGACGAAGTTAAATTCCTTAATGTGATGGAGGGAAATAATTGCTATGCCCCCCCAATTGAGGGATAACGTGCTCAGCAAATTCAGCGAGGCGTACAAGATGAAGCTCACCAGTGATCCAGCAAAGTAAACCTCCAACATTTGGAGGGGATGGGCAAAGGTTTGATCAGTTTTCGCCACTGAACCCAATCCCCGAAGATAAACCCCCTGTATGGGTATTTGATAATGCTTGGCGGTCAAGGCTCGACTCATCTCATGAATGAAGATGCAGAAGGGGAGCGCTAAGCCGTCGATGAGACCGATGAGTAGCCCCATAGTGGGGTGAAACGTTTGACTCATCCAGGCCAAACAGAATGACCCCAGTGCAGTCGAAACCAAGCAGGTGAAATCAGCATAGAGGGGAATGCCTGCAACGGCTCCAATTCGCCAGGGGTGAATGAAAATTTGCAGGACTTTTGGGATGTTCACGCTGAGATAGGCTAGTAACTAAAGCAGCGATGCGCTGTATGCGATCGCTGGCGGGCAGGCATCAAAGACTTTAGGCCAACGGACGAGATTGTCTGGCTGATGCTGGATAGACTTAATTGGCAGTCACAGCAAACTTTTGCTCAAATTCATGGCGATCGGCACAAATTTTAAAAATTTGGTCCATTTTGGTTAATTCGAAAATGATACGCACCTGATCGTTCAGGGAGCATAGGAACATCTCGCCACCGCCAGCACGGACAGCTTTGAGCGTCGCCACTAATGCGCCAATGGCTGAACTGTTCATAAATGTCACGTCTTGTAAGTCTACAAGGATCGTTTTGACGCCTTCAGCCATCACATCAGTGATTTCACGGCGTAGTTGATTTGCACTGATCCCATCTAGTAGTTCGGTCGGTTGGACAACTTTATGGCTCATCGGTTGAACTCCTCGTTCAGTTCGGTATGGGTTTGGTTAGAACATGGGCAAGGCAATCTATTCGCCCATAACCCGCAAGCAGGCGTAGTATACTCAGAATTCCCTATTCTGAGGGTGAGGGAACATTTAGACCCAAATTTCAGACATAGCGGTAACCTACCCCCCCAAGAAAGCCCCCAGCACAAAGACTTAGGGGAAACTGAAGCTGTTTGAATCTCCAAAAATGGAGCACCCAATATCCCTCGCTAGATTCTGAACAGTTGCTGACTAAATGACTTGTAAACTAGGCTTGAAGAGGCAGGATCAATTTACCTCAACTTAGGGTAAATATCGTCTCCCCAGAAATGTCAAAAGTTACACGAGTATGAACCACAATTTTGGTCACCGTCGATGGGTTGGGAAACTCTCTGCTCTGGCAGTTGGGCTTTTACTGTCCCAGTCTTTACCGGTTTTGGCCCAGTCCGATGAGGAGAAAGTCCCCTACAGCAAGTTTATTGAGTATGTAGAAACAGGCCAGCTTAAGACTGTAAAAATCTATGAAAAGCAAAAAATTGCTGAATTTAAGCTTAAGAAGCAACCAGATGAAGAGGCGTTTTCCAAAGTGGTTCTGTTCGACAAGAACCCAGAACTGTATGGACTTTTAAGAGATAAAAAGGTTGATTTTGAGCAGGTCCCAGATCCTGGAGAGAACCCCTTGCTGGGGATTTTGACTCAGTTTTTCTTTATTATCGTTATCATCTTCCTGTTCCTTGTCTTTTTACGGCGCACCGCTGGCTCCAACAGTGGGCCTGGCCAAATCCTAAACTTTGGTAAATCGAAGGCCCGGTTCCAGATGGAGTCAGAGACGGGGGTGACCTTTGTGGATGTGGCTGGCATCGAAGAAGCCAAAGAAGAGCTGCAAGAAGTGGTCACTTTTCTAAAACAACCGGAGCGTTTCACTGCCGTTGGGGCCAGAATTCCCAGGGGGGTGTTACTGATTGGTCCGCCCGGAACGGGGAAAACCTTACTTGCGAAAGCGATTTCAGGCGAGGCAGGGGTTCCCTTCTTCAGTATTTCAGGTTCAGAATTTGTCGAGATGTTTGTCGGCGTCGGTGCGTCCCGCGTTCGCGATCTGTTCAAGAAGGCTAAAGAAAATGCCCCTTGTCTGGTTTTTATTGATGAGATCGACGCTGTCGGACGTCAGCGGGGCGCTGGTATTGGTGGTGGCAACGACGAGCGGGAACAGACCCTCAATCAACTGCTGACTGAAATGGATGGGTTTGAAGGGAATACTGGCATTATTATCATTGCCGCCACAAACCGCCCGGATATCCTGGATTCTGCCTTACTGCGGCCCGGACGGTTTGATCGCCAAGTCACGGTTGATTTGCCTGCCTTCGAAGGTCGCCTGGGCATTCTTGAAGTCCATAGCCGAGAGAAGAAGATCGCCTCTCAAGTCTCCTTGGAAGCGATTGCTCGCCGTACACCTGGTTTCTCGGGTGCAGCATTGGCGAATCTCCTCAATGAAGCCGCTATCCTAACGGCTCGACGCCGCAAAGATGCCATTACAGATTTAGAAGTAGATGATGCCATCGATCGCATCACCATCGGTTTAGCCATGGCCCCCCATGTAGACAGCAAGAAGAAATGGTTGATTGCTTATCATGAGGTCGGTCATGCGTTACTAGCAACGCTATTAAAAGACGCTGACCCGCTCAATAAAGTGACTATCTTGCCTCGGTCTGGGGGGGTAGGTGGTTTTTCGCAACCTACCTACAATGAAGAACGTGTGGATAGTGGTCTTTATACCCGGGCGTGGCTCCTGGATCAAATCACCATCTTTCTGGGGGGTCGTGCAGCCGAAGTAGAAGTCTTTGGCGATGCTGAAGTTACCGCTGGTGCCAGTGGTGACATCGAGCAAGTGGCCAATCTGACCCGGCAAATGGTCACTCAGCTAGGGATGTCTGATCTGGGGTATGTAGCCCTTGAAAAAGGCAATGGTGGAGATGTCTTTTTAGGAGGAGAATGGGGCAATCGGGCTGAGTACTCTCAAGAGATGGCTGTCCAAATTGACCGACAGGTTCGGGAAATTGTGATGTATTGCTATGAGACAGCTCGGCGAATGCTACGCGAAAATCGCAGTTTAGTCGACAGGCTAGTGGAGGTCCTTCTTGAACGTGAAACCATTGATGGAGAAGAATTCCGGCAAATTGTCATAGAGTATGGTCAGACGGTCGATAAGAAACCTGTTTTGCCTGAACCACTGCCGTCCTTGCCTTTACTGTCCTAAGGCCTCAAACCAGTTGTTGCGTTGGTCCTTTAAGGGGTGAGTTCTTCCACTGCTTACGTGTTGGTGGCCCATGGGAGTCGTGATCCGCGATCGCAATCGTCGTTGCATCAGTTAGGCCAATGGGTTCAAGCGGCCTTAGAGTCTCAGAGCGGGGATTCACAGTGGGTGAAAACCGCAACCCTGGAGTTTGGGTCGGTTCCCCTCACCCAGCGAATTTGTGGCTGGGGCCAAGCTTTGCACCAACAGCAAATTCACCAATTGGTCATTGTGCCGTTATTTTTGCTGCCTGGAACTCATGTCAGCGTGGATATCCCCAAGGTCGTGGCTA
The DNA here is from genome assembly GCF_028285745.1 of Acaryochloris sp. IP29b_bin.137. GTDB lineage: Bacteria > Cyanobacteriota > Cyanobacteriia > Thermosynechococcales > Thermosynechococcaceae > Acaryochloris. The sequence continues at coordinate 74,884 of NZ_JANQOP010000103.1, forward strand.
CGGCACAACCCTTTTTACCAAAGTCGATGACGATTGAGGTGAGATCGCATCTCGGTCACCATCCTGAAATGGCTCAAATCTTACGGACCTCCATGTCCACAGAAGATCTGGATCGTTGGATTCTCCTTTCCCATGGCAGTCGCTACCCGGGGGGGAACCAACCGATTGAAGCCCTGGCTAAACAGCTAAACGCTACGCCAGCCTTTTGGTCAGTCCACCCGAGTTTGCGGCAAACCCTGGCCCGGGTAGCCAATCAACCGGGGTTAAAAGTAGGTATCAAACCCTATTTTCTGTTTACAGGCAGTATCATAGACACCATTTCCCAGGAAGTGGATCAGCTAAAATGTGATTTTAAGCACATAAATTTAACTTTTTCTTCACCTTTAGAACCAAGTGCGCAACTCGTTCGTTTAATTTTTGATTTAATAACTGCCTGATAGTGTTTCCTTGTGATTCAGGTTATCTATGACCGTTGATTCTGCCCCAGCGTCAGCCGACTGCCTCGGAAAAGTTTACCTTGTGGGCGCGGGTCCGGGCGATCCGGGTTTGCTAACCCTCAAAGGGAAGACCCTCTTAGAATGTGCGGATGTGGTGGTTTACGATGCCCTCGTAAGTTCCGAGATCCTAGCCATGATTGGTGAACAAGCCGAGCAAATCCATGCGGGTAAACGTCGAGGTCATCATTCTTTACTGCAAGCAGAAACGACTCAATTACTGATTGATAAAGCCCAAACCCAAGCCGTTGTGGTTCGACTCAAGGGGGGGGATCCTTTCGTGTTTGGCCGGGGTGGAGAAGAGATGGAAGATCTCATCCGAGCTGGGGTTTCCGTTGAGATTATTCCTGGGATTACGGCGGGAATTGCCGCACCTGCCTATGCCGGAATTCCAGTCACCCATCGCCACTACAGTTCTTCCGTAACCTTTGTGACCGGGCATGAGCCGGTCGATAAATATCGGCCTCGGGTCAATTGGCGGGCTATGGCGGAGGCGTCAGAAACGCTGGTGATTTATATGGGGGTGTACAATTTGCCTCATATTTTGTCTGAACTCCAAGCAGCGGGGAAAGATCCTGAGACCCCCATTGCCTTAGTCCGCTGGGGCACACGGCCTGATCAAGCAGAACTGGTGGGTACGCTAGCCGACATTTTGGCCCAAATGGAAGCCACCCAATTTGAGGCGCCAGCCGTGGCAGTGATTGGCAATGTCGTTAATCTACACCATTTGCTAGCCGAGAGTCGCCCAAAACTAATGCCTAGGCAGTAGAGTATTAAACGACCGCTATTGCAGGCTGCTGTCGTGACTTTTGCTCAACGGATTATTGTGCCTCTGGATGTATCGTCAGAGGTAGATGCGATCGCACTGATCGATCAAATTCCTCAGGTTCAGTTTTGGAAAGTGGGCTTAGAACTATTTGTAAGCTGTGGTCCCAGCATTCTAGAACAGCTTAAGCGACGGCAAAAGCGCATTTTTTTAGACCTAAAGTTTCACGATATTCCCAATACCGTAGCGGGCGCTTGTCGGGCCGCTGCCGCCTATGGGGTCGATTTGGTAACGATTCATGCCACAGCAGGCCGCCCTGCCCTCACTGCTGCGCATCAGGCGTTGCAAGAGGGAGCTCAGACCACTCAAACCCTGCCCCCGAAGCTGATCGCGATTACGGTGCTCACCAGCCTCTCCCTGCGAGAACTGGCTTTAGATCTAAAGATCCCTTTAGAGCTGCCTGAATATGCCTTGCAAATGGGATTGCTAGCCCAGGCAGTGGGGCTAGAAGGCGTTGTCTGTTCTCCCCAGGAAGCAGCTCAAGTGCGTCAAGTCTGTGGAGATGACTTCTTGATTGTCTGTCCAGGGGTCCGACCTCAAGGGACTCAAATGGGGGATCAAAAGCGGGCAATGACCCCGGCTGCGGCCCTCCAAGCAGGCGCAAATTATCTGGTTATTGGTCGTCCGATTACGGCTGCAGCGGATCCTCAACAAGCCTTTGGCAATATCTGTGCTGAGCTGGAGCAAGGCTGAGTTGGGGCCAGAAGAGCAGGACACAATGAATTAAACAGGCTGACTTTGGGGAAGCTGACAGCCCTTCTTGGCAGCATTGCGAGAGGGTGTAGCCCTTATCTCTTGGAGGCGTGGTAGGCCGTTTGGGGCAACATCACAGTTAATCGACGGGGGCACATTCAACCCTTGCAACTTGTTTTCAAAAAAATAACTGGATAAGTACAGCAGTACAATCGATCCATTCACAGACGGTTAGACGATTGGACGGAAAGTAACCTTATGAAACCCTATCGACCTAGCAACACAGTGCCTGGAACAGGATGGGTATGGCTACTGGCGCTCTCAACTCTGGGAGGGGTAGTCGTAGGGGGTGCGATCGCATTTATCGCCCGTTGGCTTTATTTGTTGCTGATCTTTCCAGCCCTGATGGGGTTTACAAGTGGCGGAAGCACTGCCATTGCCATTAAGAGAGGCAAAGTTCGAAATCCATGGGTCGGTTTACTATTTGGGTTGCTGACAGGCTTGATCACCTATGGGTCCTATCAGGGGGGGGAATACTTCTTCACCCAGCAGTCCTTTGCCAAACAGATTGAGGCAGAGTTTGGGCAAGACATAGATCCAGCGGAGGCAAACGCTCTGATAGATGCTTTTTGGCAGGAACAAACCGGATCATCCGGCTTTTTGGGATATCTCAAATATGCTGCCAAACAGGGAATTAGCATCGGTCGCGTCGGTAGCAGTGGTGATGGTCTCCCCCTAAATGAAACGTTTACCTGGCTATATTGGCTGATTGAGTTAGCCATTATCGAAGCCATCAGTTTAGCCATAGCGAAGCCTGCAGCTGAGGAACCGTTTTGCGAGACCTGCGAACAGTGGTACGCCCAGGGCCAAAGGATAGGTACGGTCGCAGACGATCGATCTGAGATTTTCCTCAATACGGTACAGGCCGATCAGATGGTCCAAGCCGCAACCTATATACAGGCGAAGACGGTCGCGCACCCCCGTTTAGAAGTTGACCTCCGTCAGTGTTCAGGATGCGACCGGGGAGAAGTTGCCCTTGAGGTTCAACGCTATTCTGAGAATAAAGAAGGGGAAGGTAAACGCTCTCAAGTCTTAATGGGAATGTTATCCCATCGCCAATCTTTACAGTTGTCTGAGGCCGTTTCCGCTTCATCAGAGTCTGACCATAAACCTGAATCAGATGCGAATGAATCAGATGCCAGTCAGGAAGGCTAGATGTCACGCGATGCGAAGCGGGACCTATGAATTATTCCTTAGGGATTGATTTTGGCACATCGGGTGCCCGAGCGATTGTCATTGATCAGCATGACAGCGTCTTAGCAGAAGAGAGTTGTGCGCTTTCTGAAATGTCTCCAGCAGAGCGCACGGGCCATTGGCAAAATACCCTATGGGAATTAATCGGTGGGATATCTGCAGATGTGCGATCGCACCTAAAAGCCATTGCCATTAACGGTACCTCCTCCACCATTTTGCTCTGTAGCGCTGACGGCACGCCCCTTTATCCACCGCAGATGTATAACGATACCTGTGATCCAGCCAGTTTAGAGTTGCTGGCCACTTTGGCTCCTGCGGGTCATCCCGTACTCAGTGCTAGCTCTAGTTTGGCGAAATTGCTGGGGATGAGTCGATCGGTAGATATGGCCCCTGTACGCTATCTAATGCATCAGGCTGATTGGCTGGCCGGGTTACTTCATGGTCGCTGGGGTCTGAGTGATGAACACAACAGTTTGAAATTGGGATATGATCCGGCGATGACCGTTGCTTGCTGTCCGAAGGATATAGGCCGCTCTTCGAGCATCGCAGCCTATCCCGATTGGTTTCAACAACCACCCCTCAATCAGCTTCTCCCCCTGCTCCCCCAAGTCCTCAAACCGGGTTCAAGAATTGCTACCATTCAAGCGCATCTCGTCGATCGCTTTGGCATCCCTTCAGAGTGCCAAATTTGTGCTGGCACCACGGATAGCATTGCTGCTTTTATCGCCAGTGGTGCCGACCAACCGGGTATGGCTGTCACATCCTTAGGCTCTACCCTTGTCCTCAAACTGTTAAGTCCGACTCGTATCGATCAGGCAGACTACGGCATCTATAGCCATCGCTTTGGAAATTACTGGTTGGTCGGTGGCGCATCCAATACGGGTGGAGCGGTGCTTCAGTCTTTTTTTTCCACAGCAGAACTCGTGGAACTCAGCCAACAGATAGACCCTAGCCAGCCGAGTCCCTTGAATTACTACCCGCTTTTAAAACCCGGAGAACGATTTCCCCTTAACGATCCCCATATGCAGCCGCGACTCACTCCTCGCCCAGAAGATCCAGCGGAATTTTTACAGGGTCTACTCGAAAGCTTGGCCCGGATCGAAGCCCAGGGCTATCATCTATTGCAAGCGCATGGCGCTCCTTCGCTGCAGACCGTGTATACGGCGGGTGGGGGTGCTCAAAATTCTGTCTGGCAAACGATTCGTCAACGCCATCTTCAGGTTCCTGTCTATGCCGCCCAACATCAACAAGCCGCCTACGGTTCTGCCCGACTTGCAGCCCAAGGATCACCGCTATGATTAACGCTTTACCCACCCTGGACTATCGTTCTGTCGATGCTTCCCAAGCGGTTGCTCAGTCACTACAGCAGTCCGGGTTTGCTGTTCTTCGTCATAGTCCGATTGATCCGGCATTAGTGGCACAGACGTATCAAGACTGGCAAGCCTTTTTTGAGGGCGATGATAAAGTTCAATATACCTTTGACCCCAAAATCCAAGCAGGTTATTTCCCATTTCAAACGGAGCAGGCCAAAGGGCATTCCACCCCTGACCTCAAAGAGTTTTTTCATATCTATGAAGGACATCCGCTCCCCAAAGGGATAGGGAATGCCACTTGGGAGTTATTTAACCAACTACAGCACTTGGCAATAGAGTTGCTGGAGTGGGTCGAAGTTCAAGCACCGCCCAGCATTCGCTTACGCTTTACAGAGCCCTTAGGGGCCATGATTGCCAATAGCAAAGAAACGCTGTTTCGATTGCTTCACTATCCGCCATTATCTGATGAGATTCCGCCAGGTTCAGTTCGCGCAGCCGCCCATGAAGATATCAACTTGATTACGCTGCTGCCTGCAGCGACAAGCATGGGTCTAGAGTTGTTAGATGCTGAGGGGCAGTGGCAGTCCGTGAATTGCGATCGCGGCGATATTGTGGTCAACGTTGGGGATATGCTGCAGCTCGCCAGCCAAGGCTTTTACCGCTCCACCACCCATCGCGTGGTTAATCCTGATGGTCCGGCTCGGTATCAATCTCGCTTATCCATGCCCCTGTTTTTGCATCCTCGGCCTGAAGTCATACTCGCAGAGGGTAAAACAGCCCGACAATACCTGCAAGAACGGTTACGGGAAATTGGCTTAGTCTGAGGACTTTATACCTACTCAATGGGGGAGGACTAATTCGGTGGGGCGATACGGGTGGCAAAATTTTGCGATCGCGTCGGTGAAAGCTGGCGGGCTTTGAGAATCGCAGCCGTTAAAAAGACATAGGCCAAGACACCAACAATCATCAGGGCTAGAACAACAGCCAAGTCTCCGAAATTTTGAGCTAGACCACCGGAAGCATTCCAAAAGGCATGAATGCCAGAAGAGGTTAGATAGCCAATCCCTAAAATTTTCCATCTTTGAGCTGGCTTGAGAATGCTCAGACCAATAAAATAGCCAAAAATACCGCTATAGGCCATATGTCCCGCGACAGAACCTAGAATCCTGGGAATCAAGAGCTGAACCGCGGCTAAGGCTCCAGCAAACTCATTTGCAGACGATCTTGCAACGTCTGCCGCAATGCCAGGAACATATTGACCTAAGGTTTCCAGTAAGGTAAATCCCAGCGCCGAAGCCGCCCCAATTAAAATGCCATCTAAGGGCTCCCAAACGCCAACTTTTTGACGACTGGGGGGACGTAACTGTGATCCCAAAAAAAAGAACCCAAAGATAGGAAGCGCTTTCAATAGCTCTTCCATTAAACCCGCCCCAAAGAAGTGGCTAATTAGTTGAGAAATAAAATCTGGAGAGGCATCTTGAACATTCCCTGGCAAAATTCCTCGAAAAATCAGAATAAACAAACTCAAGACGGGCGTTACCAGAATCACCATCGTAAATAAGGTGCTAAGGAATAACACCCACCAGGGCTTCTTTTTACCGCATAATCGGTAAATGAAATAGAACCCGCCACCCCCTAAATACAACGCCAAGAGCAAATTAAAGATCGGTGGGTTGGTCGCAAAGATAAACAGCAATACCACCATCATCACCGTCAGAATTCCGGGTATTAGATATCCTTTGCCCAAGAGATCTTTGCGAGCTGAAACGATGGGAAACAATTGGCTAGCAGTGACCTGATTAGACACAGCGCCTGGCTGAGGTGGGTAAACCGGTGGTTGAGGTGGGTAAACCGGTTGTGCAGGTTGAGGCGGGGGATATGAGGGCTGTGTTGGAATGGGGGCAGAAGAGCCCGTTGCCGCAGCCTGGTCCACGAGCTGGGTTGCTCGATGCTCAAACAGGAACTCAGGGCCATTGTGGCTCAGCATAATCCGATCCCCCACATTCAAGGTTTGACACCCTTGAATTCGCTGACCGTTCACATAGGTGCCGTTGGCACTATTGAGATCACAAATCTGCCAGATGGGGGCACCTTGGGGAGTTCGAGACCCCGTTGGTCTGACCACCGCATGGCGGCGCGAGACCCCGCCATAGAGCGTTGAATCGATAATGACTTGGCAATCTGCTGTCCGACCTATCGCTGTTTCATCCGTTTCAGATAGGGAATAACAAGACTGTGATGCATCAGCACTAGACTGCGCTGAAATGAGTCGGAGTAAACCACTCTGCTGATCGTTCACCATAGGTTGCCCCGCTGCTGATTACTTCTGAATGGTGGCGCTAAAGATAGCTGCCAAGAAATAGGAGTCTGTTTTATTTCTTAGCAGGATTGGGATATTGCTGCAATCTTAAGAATGCCCCTTATTCAGCCATCTATAGCTTGTAGCAGACTGAGATCGCGGTGATGATTGTCACGGCAGCGCGGGTATGCTGAGGGGAAGGTAAGGCTCAAAAGAGTCCTTAAAACATTTGGTACCTTATCCTGCTGTGGGCAAGATCCTGCCTATTAATAGGGAATACTGCTTCTGCACTTGACTCAGACCTTAACGAGCTGGCGGCATCCATGAGTGAATTAACACTCCAATGGTCAGAATTCGGCCAAACTAAAACCCAAGTTTTACGCAATCAACAACCTAGCAAGCAGCCGGGGAAAATTCGTTTAGGTCGCGACCCAGCCCTATGTGACATTGTGTTTCAAGAGCGCTCTGTCTCAGGATTGCACGTCGAAATTTTCTTTCAACCCCAAGCGCAGCAGTTTTTTATTCGGAGCTTGCGCCTGCAAAACCCCCCCCTAGTAGACGGCATTTTGCTTAAACAGGGAGATTTACCGATACGGGCGGGCAGCCGGATCAAGTTAGGGCGCGTGGAGCTGCAAATTACGGCCATGACCATTACGCCCCCAGCCATTCCCCCCACCTTTCCCAAAAGTGGCCCCTCCTCCACGGCTGCCTATGGACTGCAATGCCCCCAATGCCACCATGTTTCTGCCTATAGTAACGATGCGATTAAGCAAGACTGTCCCATGTGTGGTCATTCAATGGCCACCTCCAACACGGTCTTTATTGGCAAGCCTTAGGGACTGTAAAGTATGAGCACCATTCCTGGGCAAGTACGGCTGAGCTGGCAAGATCCAGTCACCGGAGAACAACGAACCCCACTTTTAACTTGTCCGATTGCCTTTGGTCGCGAATTTGCCCGCATGCCTGCTGAACTAAACAACCAGCGCGTGGCCCGGATCGTCCTGAATAGTAGCCAAGTCTCCCGTTATCACACCCTGATTGAGTGGGTGCAAGGCCATATTCGCATCACCGACCAAAACAGCAGTAACGGCACCTGGGTGAATGGGGTCCTGCAATCGAGCTGTAACGTCAGCAATGGCGATCTGCTCAAGATTGGTCCCTACGAAATCACCTTGATGTTTACCCTGGACGGGACGGGGCTACCCACAGCCGAGGCCAGTGAGCAATCGATTATTCAAGTTCCTGAACCAGACTCTCCCGTTCCGGCTGAGCCTGTCGCAGCCCCTGCTAACGTGTTACCCCCAGCCTTTCAAGCGCATCAGGTTGTGGTCCAAGATTTGTATGCCACTCGACTCTCAGTGGAGGAGATCGATTATTTAGCTGTGGGGGCGGGGTTAGGGAGCTTTATTTGGGTCGATTTTCTCCGCATCTTTGGGGCTGCGCCCCAGCAAATTCGCGCATTGGGCATCGAAGATCGCCCCTATGCTCGTTACCAAAGGCTCTGCCTCAATTCCCAGATTCCCCCACACGAGCGTTTACGGTCTAATTCCGACTCCTGCCCTGACAACATCTGGGGTTGGCCGGGCTATGCCCTACGAGAAGCTTGGCAAGAATTTAATAAAGGCAAACTCAATCCTGCCCTGCAGTATCTATGGCAGGTTTTTGCAGAGCCCACCTTTGCCCAAACCTACACCCCTAGAGCAGGCAATGTGTTTGCCTCGATTGATCGAGAGGCCATTCGGATTGGCTGGCCCCAAATCTATCGGTTCGGTCGAGTCCGAGCGATTCGGCAAACGAATGATGGCCGCTATGCGATCGCGTATTCTCCAGGTCGCAAACAAACAGCCTTTGTCATCGCCCGTCATGTCCATCTAGCCACTGGCTATCCGGTCTTACAATTTCTACCTGACCTCAAAGCCTATCGAGAGCAAACCCGAGACTTTAAATCCGTTGTCAATGCCTACGAAGATCATAACCACGTTTATGAAACCCTAGAACGCCAGGGAGGAACAGTTGTGCTTCGGGGGCGGGGAATCGTAGCCTCAAGGATTATTCAGCGGATCCATGAGGCTCGCCATCGCAATCCCAATATTTCGATTTTGCACTTAATGCGGTCGCCTAAGCCTAAAGGGAATCGATTTCGCAAAGCCCAGAGGCCGGTCGATAATCATTTTGAATTCCAACCCTTTAATTGGCCCAAAGCCTGTTGGGGGGGGACCTTACGGGAAGAACTGGAGCAGGCCACACCCGATCAGCGCACGAACTTACTGGCCGATTGGGGTGGGACCACCACAGCCGATCGTCAGGATTGGAAAGTCATTGTTCAACAAGGACTGGATCAAGGCTGGTATCAAATTACCTTTGGTGAGGTCACTCGCGTGGTCCCTAATACCCAATCTCGTCCCACGACCTATATCCAAGAGAAAGGTCCACGGGGTGAAATTAAGTTGGAAGCTGACTTTATCATTGATGCCACCGGTCTGGATAGCAAGGTAAAAGCGAGTCCTTTACTGAACGACCTGGTCACCCACTATAATTTGCCCCTTAACCCAGCTGGTCGATTGGCTGTCGCCAACGATTTTGAACTCCTGGAAATGCGGAACCAAAATGGTCGTATGTATGGGGCTGGAGCGATCACCTTTGGCGGTCCCTACGCTGCTGTAGACAGCTTTTTGGGCCTTCAATACACTGCCTTACGAGCTGTCGATGGATTAGTCACAGCGCGTGCCCCCAATTTACGCCGCCTCAACGGCATTGGCTCATTCTGGCAATGGCTGAGATGGGCGCAAAACCAAACTCCCTAACACGATTCAATTATGACACCCACTCTTCTTGGTCGCTGGCAAACTCGTATTCTCCTCATGGAAACCGTGGGCCTTGTGATTACACTCTTATTCGGGGGTGGTTTCCTTGGCAATCCCGAAGGTTCTGTTTATTTCTGGTTGCTACAATACATTATTGTCTTTGGCTTGGGTTGGGACTACCTTTACATCCAGATCCAAAATTTCCGTTGGGACCAAGATTGGCCTGCAGCGCTGCAATGGCTTGCGGCTATTTGGGAAGCAATATTTATTGTGTTATTGGTGGAGGTTTTGGGTATCGAGCTGCCTCTCATACCTGCGTCTGACTGGCAGTTAGGGTGGTTTATTGTTCACTACGGCTTTGTTTGGGTTGGAGTATTTATCGCATCCCAAAGCTTGATGCGGCTGATGTTTCCCCGTTGGCGCTTCCGGGGCGGTCAGTGGCTGTAAGCCATTGTGGTTGCTTGATCAAGCAGACTACTTACCCCACACTCCAATGATTTAACAAGTGGCGTGGAAATAGCTGCCCCCTTCGCTTTTACTAGGAGAGATATCGATACAGCCTTTTTTATGCCGGGAATATTTTTACTGTACGCTAGACCGTTATCTCCCCAATTGATGACTTCTTTACTACCACAACTCAATTCAGAGATCTTCGACTCAGGCTATGGTTGTAGCCTTCCTAAGTCCTCTACCTTTATCACATAAGTAAGGGGTTATTTAGTGGACGGTTCCAGTCGGCAACTGCCAGGATTAATAGAATATCCGGCACCCTCTAGATGAATATATTCATGGCGGTACAGGCAAAATGAATAAAATACCTAGATGCCTGCTCCGATCGCCCAATCTTGAGACACACTTATATCTGAATTAGGATTGATATACGTAAAAAACTATGGCATTTACTAGTTATTTCTTAATATAGAATCATGTGGTTTCTCCAACCAACGACAGCATCTCAATTCATTGGAGAAGTGGATTTACAGAGCCAGTGTAACGGAAAATGGCAAGAGACTACCAGAAAACAGTTTTTGCTGTTCTAATTAAGGGATACATTTGATTCCCTCTACAGATCTAGTCCTAATAGCTACTATCTCCTTCTCTCGATAAAGTCGATATTTTTTGCCATTTACGCTCAGTCATTGCAGCGCAGGAGGAGCATGTGTTTGATCTAGAAATAATCCCACGCTAGGCTTTGTCTTTATTGATGACTAGAAGTAGCATATATTATGCTTATCTCAATAGGTGATATTGCAGGATAGGATTTAGAAATCATGGCTAAAAAGCAAAAACAAGGCAAGGCTCCTTTAAGTGGACAAGCCTTGGTTGAGAAAGTCAAACAGCTTGAAGACCTAAGTCGTGAAGAGAAAGCGAAAGAATGTGGTTACTACACCCTGAATGAAGATGGGTCAGAACGCATTAGTATGATGAAATTTCTGAATGCTCTCATTGATGCAGAGGGTGTAGAGCTAGATGGAAAAAGTGCAAATGGTAACGGTCGAGGGGGGCGAAATGCCAGCTACCGAATTAGCGTTCAGTCCAACGGAAACTTGTTGATTGGTTCTACTTACACCAAGCAAATGGAGCTGAATCCTGGTGATGAATTTGAAATTTCCCTGGGACGAAAGCATATCCATCTGAAGCAAATCACGGATGAAGAGTAGATTTTTATCTGCGCCATCTGTGTTATCAAATTTTTTCAATCTATGTCCATGAAAACTGTGATGGATCTGCGCGTAAGTTGATAATCCGAGCACCATTGCTTCGTTTATCGTTATTGAATGTGCGATTAAACTCAGCTTTAAGATCAATTGCCTTGATAGGATACAAAGGTCATAAACGCTGATACGCCAATGGTGCTTAAGCAAGTTCGATACCGGAATTGGTTATCTAAAGGCATCACGTACCTAGTCCTTAGCGTGATCGCCTTAGTAATGCTGCTGCCCCTGCTGTGGTTGGTGAGTACAGCCTTTAAAGGCCAGGAAAATCTTTTTCCAAGCACAGCTTCTCAAGGCTCAGCCTTAGAAAATATCGTCTTTTTCTTCAAGCAATTTTTCCCTTCTGATCCAACTTGGCGCAATTTTCCCAGTGTTTGGCAACAGGAGCCTCTCTTCGGTCAGTATTTTCTCAACAGCCTTCTAGTTTCATCCCTTACGGTTACTCTTAACGTTTTATTCAGTTCTCTGGCTGCTTACCCACTGGCTAGACTCGATTTTAAGGGCAAAGATTTGATTTTTGCAGTGGTTGTTTCCACTATTATGATTCCTTTTCAGATTGTGATGATCCCGCTCTACGTGTTAGCAGTCGAGTTGGGACTCAAAAATACCTATCTGGGCGTAATCTTCCCCTCAATCGCATCTGCATTTGGAATCTTCCTTTTGCGTCAAGCTTTCCAAGGGGTTCCCAAAGAACTTGAAGAAGCAGCCAGAATTGATGGTTGTAATGATCTTGGGATTTGGTGGCATGTTATGCTTCCATCTGTTCGCCCTGCCCTAATAACCCTCGCTATTTTTGTCTTCATTGGTTCTTGGGGAGAGTTTCTATGGCCTCTCATCATTCTTGATCAACCAGAGTACTACACATTGCCATTAGGAGTATCTAAATTATCCAGTGCTTTTTCTAACAATTTCCGCCTTGTCGCAGCAGGGTCTCTAATTTCAATTGCGCCAATTCTATTATTCTTCCTGATTATGCAGCGGTACATTGTTCCTTCGGAAGCTGGGAGTGGTGTCAAAGGCTAAGGAAAATTGACAGTGCTAAAACACAGCGCAGCTTGCAAAAATCTTCACAACATCTAAAGTTCTTGTTCGCCTTGGGCATGCTTTTATAACAAGTGAAGATGTTCCAAGAGGGACCTACGCCAATGAACCTAGCACTCGTTCAGTCCACCCTAGATCTGGTGAGTCAAAGTCATATTGCTCAAAAGATCATCTTCCAGACCCATCAACACAGCATATGGATCGCTCAATTTGAAGATAACTTGGGTTCTTCTTTTCAGTCCGCTTGGGATAACTTTATCCAATCGGGTCAGGTTTGGGCCCTTATTATCGGCTTTATTGTTGGCTATGTCTTTCGTAGCATTACCTCTTACTAAAAAACTCAATAGACGTTATCTTTGCTGTTTTTTTCGACTCAGTACCTTGACTTTCTCTTCATCGTCTCCCCCTCCCCAAAAAGCGGATTCGACTGATTCACCACTCTGGAGCCAGCGGTTTGAATCGGCCTTAAACCCTGTTATAGCGGCTTTCAACGCCAGTATCCAGTTTGATATTGCCCTTATTGAATATGATCTCACGGGGTCTCAAGCCCATGTCCAAATGCTGGCCCAGACCGGGATTATTCCTCAAGCTGACGCTGACGCCATTTATCAAGGTTTAGAGCAAATTCGCCAAGAATATCGTCAAGGCTTATTTCGACCTGGTATCGAGGCAGAAGATGTTCACTTCGCGGTCGAGCATCGATTAATAGAGCTGATTGGAGAGGTGGGCAAAAAGCTCCATACAGGCCGCTCTCGCAATGATCAGGTGGGTACAGACATTCGTCTCTATCTCCATGATCATATTCAACATATTCGAGCACTGCTTCAAGATTGGCAACAGGCATTAGTTGACATCGCCCAGGATCATGTCCAAACACTGATTCCGGGGTATACCCATCTCCAGCGAGCCCAGCCCGTCAGCTTAGCTCATCACTTATTGGCGTATTTCGAAATGGCTGAGCGGGATTGGCAGCGGCTGGGAGAAATTGATCAACGAGTTAATGTCTCGCCGTTGGGTTTAGGGGCCCTAGCAGGAACGCCTTTTCCCATCGATCGACAAGCTACGACTGACCAATTGGGGTTTGTGGATCTCTACCGAAACAGTTTGGATGGCGTTAGCGATCGCGACTTTGCCATCGAGTTTCTATGTGCTGCCAGCTTAATCATGGTGCATCTCAGTCGTTTTTCAGAGGAGGTGATTTTGTGGGCCTCAGAAGAGTTTGGCTTCGTCAAGCTCAGAGACAGTTGTGCAACGGGGTCAAGCATTATGCCTCAGAAAAAAAACCCTGACGTCCCTGAATTGGTCCGGGGCAAATCTGGGCGAGTATTTGGGCATCTCCAAAGCCTACTAGTCGTGATGAAAGGCTTGCCTCTAGCTTATAACAAGGATTTACAAGAAGATAAAGAAGCCCTTTTTGATGGCGTTATCACCGTCAAAGGCTGCCTAGAAGCCATGAAAATTTTAGTTAAGGAAGGGCTTGAGTTCGTAACAGAGCGCCTAGAAACTGCTGTGGGTGAAGATTTCTCCAATGCAACCGACGTGGCAGATTATTTAGCCGCGAAAGGCGTTCCGTTTCGAGAAGCCTACAATATTGTGGGTGCAGTCGTGAAGACATGTCTCTCCCAAGGGAAATTGCTAAAAGATTTAACCCTCAGTGAGTGGCAGCAACTGCATCCTCAGTTTGCAGCAGACATCTATGAAGCGATCACCCCTCGCCAGGTGGTTGCGGCCCGTAATAGCTATGGGGGAACTGGATTTGAGCAAGTTCAAGCTGCCTTAACACAAGCCCAAGAGCGTCTAAATTCTAAGACAGCGCCTTCGGCGTAATCGCCGACGATGACCTCTCTCATTGGAGAGGCCGTATTAGCGAATATCAAAGGGAGTCGATCCTTTCCAAGGAAGTTGTTTTACTGCTTCTAGCGCCTCACTCACAGCTGCCGTAATTTCCTGGCGATGATCTTGCTGAGCGCGCTCATATTGAAGGGTTACACCTTCTTGACTAGAGGCATATAGAGGCGGCAATTGATTTAAGGCACGAGCTGCCACCTCGATTCTATTGACTCGCTGGGCCTCTTCTGAAGACCAAGTACAAGTTTGCTGATCGATTTCTTCATCAACCAGAAGTTCCATGATGTTTTTATAGCTGTTGGCTATGTCATAAGTGGGTACCATGGCAAGTCAAGAAGTAAAGGGCAACTCAATCAATTCACTAGATCTAGAAATATCAATTTTGTGGACGATTCGCTTCCGCAATAATGCGTAAAATCAACGGAGTATAATCTATTTTCCATCACAATGAGGTTCCTAACGCAATGAAACTAGGAAGTTATCCCATCCATGTCTTCTGATATTGTCGAAATATTGTCGGCTCAAGCCTTACGGCGTACCATCACCCGCCTAGCATCCGAAGTGATTGAACGCATCGGAACGCTAGACAATCTCGTGCTGTTGGGTATTCCTACACGGGGCGTTCCCTTAGCAGCCGCCTTAGCCCAACAAATTGAGTCACTAGAACATATCCACGTGCCGGTCGGTAGTCTAGACATTACATTTTATCGAGATGATTTAGATCAAATCACGGTTAGGACTCCAGGTAGAACTGACTTGCCAACGGATCTTTCCCAAAAAAATATTCTTCTAGTTGATGATGTCATCTATAGTGGGCGGACGATTCGTGCAGCCCTAAATGCAGTCCACGATTATGGGCGTCCGACGCTGATTCAGTTACTGGTATTGATTGATCGCGGCCATCGAGAGTTACCGATTCATCCTGACTTTACCGGTAAAGCCTTACCCACTGCTCGAGAAGAACAGGTTAATGTTTACTTTGAGCAAACCGATCAACGGGATGGGGTCGAACTAGTCACTCGAGAACGCTAGCCTTAATCGGTTTGCGAATATCGGCAAATGCCCTGTTTATGGCTGTTCGCCAGACTTCGACCCTTAAGTTCGGGAACCCGTACAGCTAGAAGATTGAATTTGGTGGATCACCTCAGATAGATTAGCACTCGGGAGTTGAGAGTGCTAAATCCCAATCATTACCCTTTAGTTTGGAGGAGCCGGTATGGCAGCTATTTCCTTAAGCGTCTCTACAGTTAAGCCCCTGGGCGATCGCGTATTTGTTAAAGTCAGTGAGGCAGAAGAGCAAACTGCCGGTGGCATTATCCTACCCGATGCGGCGAAAGAGAAGCCTCAGGTGGGAGAAATCACTGCTGTTGGTCCTGGCAAACGAAGTGACGATGGTTCTCGCCAAGCTTTGGATGTGAAAGAAGGTGACAAAGTTTTGTATTCCAAGTATGCCGGCACGGATGTCAAGCTCGGTGGTGAAGAGTATGTCTTGCTCTCTGAAAAAGATATTTTGGCAATTGTCAACTAAATAGACGGCTACCGCCGTTTGATTCGTTCTGCCCATCTCACTGGGCAATTTTATTTTGTCTCTCTACGCTGTTACTCCTTTAAGTTTGAGGTTGAGCTTCCATGGCTAAACGCATTATTTATAACGAGAATGCTCGTCGCGCCCTTGAAAAAGGGATGGATATCC
>NZ_JANQOP010000141.1 GCF_028285745.1 Acaryochloris sp. IP29b_bin.137
CAAACTGCGCTACATCCCGTTGTTGACCACAGCCAACAAGACTTTAATATGGTATCACAGGCGTTTAGCGGACTGGGGACAATCGCGCCAAGGTTTCCAGATAAAACAGTAAAGCATTGATATCGGAAGGATTGACGCCACCAATGCGAGAGGCTTGCCCTACCGTCAGGGGGCGTACTTTTGCTAGTTTTTCCCGTGCTTCCATGGATAGGGTTTCGATGCTGGCGTAATCGATATCTTCGGGTAACTTGCGTTGTTCCTGCCGACTGACCTGCTCAATCTGACGCTGTTGGCGCTGAATATACCCGGAATATTTAATTTCAATTTCGACGCTCTCGCGTTCAGAGCGTTCAATGGTCTCGATACCTAAGCCATGCTGTTGGAGATCACAGTAGTGAAACTTGGGCCGACGCAGCAGATCAGATAGGGTAATCGACCCTTTAATTTTCTCGCCTGTTGTTTGGACGATGGCCTGAGCAGCGGGATCGCGTTCTTTGAGGCGAGTGGCATGGAGCCGTTCTTTCTCAGCCGTGATAGTGGCTTGCTTACGAGTAAATAAATGCCAGCGCCGATCATCAATCAGACCGACTTCACGGCCCAAGGGGGTTAAGCGCTGATCGGCATTATCCGATCGCAGTAGCAAGCGATATTCGGATCGGCCTGTCAACATCCGATAGGGTTCGCGTAAATCTTTGGTGCAAAGATCGTCGATTAGCGTGCCAATATAGCTTTCAGCGCGGGGGAAGACAATCATTTCTTGGTGATTAACCAACCGAGCGGCATTGATACCGGCAACAATCCCCTGAGCTGCCGCTTCTTCATAGCCCGTGGTGCCATTAATTTGTCCCGCACAGAATAGACCCTCGATCCGCTTGGTCATCAGGGTAGGGTAGCACTGAGTGGCGGGCAGATAATCGTATTCCACCGCATAGGCTGGGCGCAGCATCGCACACTGTTCGAGACCGGGCAGCGATCGCAACATGCGTAACTGCAATGCTTCGGGTAACCCCGTGGAGAATCCTTGAATATACAGTTCAGGAATATCGCGGCCTTCTGGCTCAATAAAAATCTGATGACTGGCCTTATCGGCAAAGCGGACAATTTTATCTTCAATACTGGGACAGTAGCGTGGGCCTTTGGCATCCACCCACCCTCCATAAACAGGTGATAGGTGTAAATTGTCCTGAATCAGCTGATGGGTTTCAGGAGTGGTACGGGTGATATAGCAGTTCATCTGCTCCCGCTCGATCCAAACCGCAGGATCAAAACTAAACCAGCGCACCTGCTGATCGGGGGGCTGAGGCTCCATTACGCTAAAGTCTACAGACCGTTTATCGACACGAGCGGGGGTCCCAGTTTTCAGCCGATCGGTTTCAAAGCCTAATTTATTCAGGGTTTCAGTCAGTCCTTCAGCCGCAAATTCCCCGGCTCGCCCAGCGGGCATGGACTTATCTCCAACCCAGATGCGTCCCCCTAAAAAGGTTCCTGTGGTCAGAATAACGGTCTGGCAGCGAAAGGCCACACCAAAATAGGTCTGGACCCCAACCACTTCGTCATTGTCCCCGAGTACCAAATCCGTGACCATGCCTTCGCGCACGGTCAGATGGGCCTGGTTTTCAACGATGGTTTTCATCACCGCCGCATATTCGCGCTTGTCGGTCTGGGCTCGTAAGGCCCAAACGGCAGGCCCCCGGGAGTGATTGAGCAGACGCTTTTGCAAATAGGTGCGATCCGCCATTTTGCCAATTTCGCCGCCCAGGGCATCGACTTCATGGGTGAGCTGAGATTTAGCGGGTGCTCCCACGGCTGGATTGCAGGGTTGCCAAGCAATTTTGTCGAGATTGAGGGTGAGTAATAGGGTACTGCAGCCCATCCGAGCAGCGGCTAGCGCGGCTTCGCAACCCGCATGGCCCGCCCCCACGACAATGACTTCAAACTCATCCAAAAACTCAACTGCTTGGGGGGACGTCATCGGTGCTGCCCTAAACTGATCTCCCTCTGATTTTAACGGTTCTCTGGAAAACTCCCGAAGAGGGCTCTAAGCTGGCCAACCTCACTGATATGACATGACGGAATGCAATACTAGACATTAGACGCACAAGTTCCATCGCCCCATTTTGAGTACTCTTCCCAAATCTTTCCCTAAGCTCTCTCGTCAATTCTTCACCCATCCTGCGCTCCAATGGAATGTTTGGACAGTGGGAATCATCAGCATTGCCCTCTTGATTGCCACACCGATTGTGGTGGTATTGAGCAGCATTTTTACCAATCAAAGTGAAACTTGGGAACACTTAGCCGCTACGGTCTTACCTCAGTACATTACTAACTCCCTCTTACTAATGTTAGGGGTTAGTGTGGGCGTCCTCATCATTGGGGTGGGTACTGCTTGGCTAGTAACCATGTGCCATTTCCCTGGGGTTCGCATCTTTGAGTGGGCGTTATTGCTGCCTTTAGCGGCACCTGCCTATCTACTTGCCTATGCCTATACAGACTTTTTGGATTATTTTGGTCCCGTTCAAACCCTGCTCCGAGATCTTTTCGGATGGCAGAGCGCATCAGATTACTGGTTCCCAAATATTCGATCACTGTGGGGGGCGATCACACTGCTGAGTTTGGTGCTTTATCCCTATGTTTATCTACTGACACGGGTGACTTTCTTAGAACAGTCGATTTGTACCCAAGAAGCGAGCCGGTCCTTAGGATGTAATCCCTGGCAAAGCTTTTTCAAAGTGGCGTTGCCTTTAGCTCGCCCTGCGATCACGGCTGGGTTAGCATTGGCCTTAATGGAGACCCTCAATGATTTTGGCACGGTGCAATACTTTGGTGTGCCGACGTTCACCACAGGGATTTATCGAACCTGGTTTGGAGGGGGAGAACGACCCGCTGCGACGCAGCTTGCTGCAGTCTTAATGATGTTTATCCTGGTTTTGATTTTGTTGGAGCGATGGTCGCGGCGGCAAGCTCGCTACTACCAATCCAGCAGCCCGTTTCAACGGTTATCAACTTACACTCTCCAAGGTGGACGGGCCGTACTTGCCTGGTGGAGCTGCTTTTCGCCAATTTCCCTAGGGTTACTCATTCCCGGCAGTCTTTTGATCCAGATGACGTTGGATAATGCCGATGAAACGTTAGATCAGCAGTTTTTACCCCTAGCCCTGAACAGCTTGCTTCTTGCTGTTCTCACAGCTGGTGTTGCAGTTGTGCTCTCTTTAGTGTTGGTGTATGGGTTGCGCCTTAGAGGAACTCCGATCATGCACTTGGGAGTTCGAGTATCAGCTATGGGCTATGCTATTCCCGGTTCCGTCATTGCTGTGGGAATTTTGATTGCGTTAGGGCTAGTGGATCGTGCGATCGCACCCCTGATGCAGGCTTGGTTTCACTACTCTGGCTCCTTACTCCAGGGAACCATCACAGCCTTAATTTTTGCGTATTTAGTTCGTTTTCTCGCTGTTTCTCTTGGCTCTGTTGAGTCAGGTCTCGCTAAAATTCGTCCGAGTTTAGATGATGCAGCTTATAGCCTCGGTCATACTGCCCGCAGCACATTGCTGAAAGTTCATGCGCCACTCATGGGAGGCAGTCTACTGACAGCCTTAATGCTCGTATTTGTGGATGTGATGAAAGAACTACCCGCGACCATCGTAATCCAGCCCCCCAATTTTGATACGCTGGCTGTCCGTGTGTATCGCTATGCCTCTGACGAACGATTAACAGAGGCTGCTGCACCTGCATTGACCATCATTCTGGTCGGACTACTTCCGGTTATTTTTCTCAGTTGGCAAATTGCCCAGTCGCGATCCCGGGCAGCAGACTAAGAAGAACTAGAACTAGAACCTGGACGCGAAAGTATCCCCAATCCCAAATATCGTCGGGGCTGAGAAAAGCTCGGTGAATCACTCTCATCGTAAATTTCACCCACTAATTCTTCCAGCAAATCTTCTAATGTCACTAAACCGACTGTCCCACCATATTCATCTACTGCGATCGCTAAATGAAGCCGCTGATGCAGCATCTCCTTCATCAAGTCAGCAACCCGTTTGGTTTCTGGAATATAGACCGGGGGGTCCATTGCTGCTGTAACCACTTCATTCCCTTGAGTTTTTAGGTACTGTACAGCACTCTTTAAGTGGATGACACCCAAAATTGAATCCTTGGATTCCTCCTGTACTGGGATCCGTGAATAGCCACTCTCAAGGCAAATATCAATCACATCCTGCATGGTTGCCTGGTGGTCCACCGTCTGCATTTCCACCCGGGGCTTGACGACTTGGCGCACCGTTAGCTTGTCTAACATTAACGCCTTATTCAATAACTGCCGTTTTTGTAAATCCAGTTGACCGCGCCCTCCCAGCACCTCAATCAGCAGTTGTAAATCCTGCAGTGACTCATTTTGCTGCTTCAAGCCACCCTGGAAGACCCTCACCACAACCTGCACAATCGACTCAAACAGTCGAATAATCGGCAATAACAGAATGGATAGCCAATAAATCGGGCGAACCACCCATTGGAAAATGGGCATCGCATTATTCACTGCCAGGGATTTGGGCGTAATTTCCCCAAACAGGAGTAGTAAAAATGTCACTACCGCCGTTGCAAGACCCACTCCAGCGCTACCGAACCAAATCACAAACAAATTGCTGGTCAAAATGGCAGCAAAATTATTGACCAGATTATTGCCCACGAGTAGCGTTGTGATGAATCGGGCTCGCTTCTCTAAAACTAAACGATAAATTCCACCCGGATCCCCTTCGGCCTTGATCAGCGCTCGGAGCTTAAGATTGTCTAATGCCGTGATCGCCGTTTCAGACCCTGCAAAAAAGGCCGACAGGAACAACAGGATGACTAAAATCATCAGGTCCAATCGAAAATCTCCCAACAATGGCCTCACTGCACTAGCCATTAAAAATTGGGAGATAAACAGCAGAAACATTGATTGGAGGACAGACGTTATTGAGAGTGAAAAAATGCTATCGAAACCATTGCCCAGAGATATATCTTATCGTTACTCTCACATTTACATGGCGCTGATCTGCATTTTTAAGATTCAACAAGGTGCCCCAACCCAGCTTGATACAGATTTGTTAAGTTTTACGTTAAATAGAGTGACGACGTCTGCATTTTTTAGTCAACACAAAAAATACCAAACTGACTGCTTCTGTCTGAGCCAAACGGCAGCTACTGTAGCACTGGCCCCCAGAGCAGATTAAGACTCCTCAATTCAGGAAAAATTGGGCCAATTATGCCGACAGAATATTCCTTCTCCCGATTGATTAGACATATCTATACTCACCGATCACAAGAGTTCTATTAGACCTCTTGCATAATTCGTTTCATGATGTGTTACTCACTAAATTTATGTCGTGATCCGAATTGAATTTTTAGTCTTCTACCATATCGGTAACTGAATTATGCAAGAGGTCTATTCATCCCCATGCCTTTTCTACCGTCAAGGGCCTTAGACTCAGATTCAGCAATCCTGAAACCAAAGCGTTCATAGCAGGTTGCTGCAGATCACACTTGAGTCCTGATCATAAGAAAGGTATCTCCATGACCGGGATCATATCCGATGCGACCTTATGAACCATACACTGGAACTAGAAGGTTTGGCCAACAACACTGAGTGCTATTCAAGTACAAAAATATCTAGCGTTTTTGGGTAACCTCTTGATAGGTTCCTTTCCCATGCATAAAGATCGCCATAGCCATTGATGTTTTTATAGGGGGGTAATAGGTGATGTAACCGCCTTAATATTGCTAGGGACCGACCGTCTTGGTATTACCAGGGCAGCCCGACCCGCCATAATGCGATTCCGTAGAAACGTTCAAGTTGTTAGCCTACAACTCAGTTTTTGTAGGACAAGCACCATCAACGCATCGCCAGTTCCCTCGTCTTTCCTCAAAATACTGACCATCATCACGTTTACACCCCTCTGCCTTTACTCCCGTTCTGTCTCTTTATCTTTCGCATGAGTCTTTGCATCAATCCCAGTTGCTCTGATCCACAAAGCTCAGATGAACATCTGTTCTGTGCGAGCTGTGGATCAGAACTGCTGTTAGAGGGCCGCTATCGAGTCCTTAGACTGCGAGGCCAGGGCGGATTTGGTAAAACCTATGAAGTCAGTGATCTGGATAGTCGTCCTAAAATTCTTAAAATACTCACGGATAATTACCCAAAGCATGTAGAACTATTTCAGAGAGAAGCGAATTTACTCAGCCAGCTCAATCATCCGGGCATTCCCAAAGTTGAACCCAATTCATATTTCACCTTTTACCCGCGGAACTGGAAAGAGCCTTTGCACTGTCTGGTTATGGAAAAGATCGTGGGGTTGGATTTACAAGAGTATTTGCGACAGCGGGGCCATCCAATTGACGAGAAATTAGCTATCCAATGGCTCAAGCAAGTTCTTAAGATCCTGCAAGTTGTCCACAGTCAACAGGTTCTTCATAGAGATATCAAGCCGTCCAACATTATGCTGAAAGCAAACGGCAATATCTGTTTAGTCGACTTTGGCACTGCCCGATCCGTGACAAATGTCACGAATACGCAACAAGGGGGGACTCGGGTCGTGTCATCTTTTTACACTCCCCGTGAGCAAATTCATGGTCAAGCGGTTCCCCAGTCCGATTATTTTGCGCTAGGCAGAACCTTTGTGTACCTGGTCACTGGCAAAGAACTCAGTCATTTCTACGACGGGAGCAAGGATGAGTTTGAATGGCGCTCCACTGCCATTAATATTTCACCCAGATTTGCCAATCTATTGGATTGGCTGATGGCGCCCACTGCTAGCCAACGTCCTGCCAATGCTGAAGTTGTCTTGCAACAACTCGTCGTCTTAGAAAGCAGTGGTCAGTCGATCCCTAAGGTCGCCCTCAATAAAGCGTTAGAGCTGGAACCGACCCAAGCTGTCAATTCACCTCATCCTAAAACGCCCCCTACAGCGACACCCACAGGAACGGCTCATCCCCCTCGCAGCCAAGCGGTTCCTACGAATCCCCCTCCGCCTGGGCCCAACTCTGCAGCACCTGAATCTGCTACAGCACCAATTATGGCCAACTCGAAACCGATGATTCGGCCTGAATTTGGACAAAAGTGTCAGCAAGTTTTAGCAGAGTTCATCGGTCCTATTTCAGCGATTGTTTACCAGCGTACGCTTACTCAGCATCCCAATGTCACTGAACAAGAACTGGTTAAACTGTTATCTCAGCAAATTCCGATCGCTGAGCAATCAACAGAATTCCGTCAACGGTTACGGTCTTAGAGGCTTACGAAAAAGTTCATCTTGAAGGATTCGAACTTTAATGGGATTAATATTGATGAATGTTCGGATGTAAGTGACCGAGAAGGCGACGTCAATCGTGGGCTACCTCGATCACAATCAACCCATTGCGAGCAAACTGTATTCATGCTGTCGCAACCCTGACAATGCCAAATCCTGCTGCCAAAATTGAGATTCGTAAAAACCAAGCTCTAGTTAGAGAGTTTCCGCTATCACCCAGTGAAGTTAGCATCGGTCGATCTCCAGACAATCAGCTAGTTTTAAGCGATGATTTATCGGTATCTCGACGGCATGCGGTTATAAAGTACGTGGGGAACAGTTACGTCGTGACCGATCTGAATAGCTCGGATGGGACCTATGTCAACGGGATTCAGCTGGTGCCCCATTCCCCCCGATCACTGGTTGCTGGTGACCAAGTCCGCATTGGCAACTATGAACTTATCTTTTCTGTCGCAGCTGCTCCCGCACAACCCGCTGTTCCGGCCTCTGCCCAAAAAACAACTATTTCAGGCCTGCCGGAAGCTGGATTCGCCTCACCCCCCACCCAAGCTCGACAGTTGGATTTAAAGGGGAGAGATACACTAACATTGGGCCGCGATCCGCTCAATGACATGACCATTAATCATCCTTCTGTTTCCAGATTTCACGCGCAAATTAAGAAGCAGGAGGGGGCATACATTGTTGTTGATCTGAATTCGACCAACGGCACCTTTTTGAATGGCAAACAAATTGTGGGCCATCATCCGTTGCGCGTGGGTGACACAATTCGGATTGGTCCAACAACGCTTTCCTTCAACTTAAATGAGACCCTCTTACACAGCAATGACGAGGGGAATCTTCGGATCGATGCGGTGGGTCTCAACAAGGTCATCAACAAAGAACTCAACCTTCTTCAAGATATCTCGCTGTCTATCCAGGCCAGAGAGTTTGTCGTCATTGCTGGCGTCAGTGGGGGCGGTAAATCGACGTTGTTGGATGCCCTCAATGGGTTTCGACCCGCCACTAGCGGCAATGTCTTAGTCAACGGTACCGATTTATATCGAAATTTCAATGCCTACCGTAGCGAAATTGGCTATGTCCCCCAGCGAGACATTGTCCATATGGAGTTAACTATTGAGCAGGCATTAGATTTTGCGGCCCAATTGCGAATGCCAGCCGATACGACCCGTGCAGAACGCAAAATGCGAGTTAATGAGGTCCTGCAAGACTTGGGACTCGAACATCGCCGCTCGGTTCCCATTAAATCTTTGAGTGGGGGGCAAATTAAGCGGGTCTCCATTGGTGTGGAACTGCTAACAAAGCCCAGTTTGTTCTATTTGGATGAGGCGACGTCAGGCTTAGATCCCGGTACTGAAGCTGAGCTAATGCAGTTGTTGCGAGAACTTGCAGATCAAGGCCGAACGATTCTGTTAATTACCCATGCCACAGACAATGTCACCCTCTGTGATCAGGTCGTATTTATGGCGCGAGGTGGCTACCTAGCCTACTATGGCCCGCCCAAAGAAGCCCCTCAGTATTTCGGGGTTGAAAAGTTTAATCAAATTTACAGTAAGGTTGAGCATGAATTGTCTCCTCAAGAGTGGCAGCAGCGTTATCTGAGATCGCCCCTCTACCAAAAATATGTGGCCCAGCGTCAACAATCCTTGGGGACCTCTGGAACGCAAAAAGGTCCCAAGCGCCTGCGACAGCAGCTACCTGGGGCCCAGGTCAAAACCATTTCTAGCTGGAAACAGTTCCTGATTTTATCGAAACGAAATATTGCGATTCTGATGCGCGATCGCGTTAGCCTTCTGCTTATGCTGGCTGTTGCCCCCATCCTCGGCCTGCTCGATCTCGTGACCTGGAGTCAACCCCTTTTTAATAGGGAAGATGGGAGCGCTAATTTAGCGCTGACGATGCTATTCACAACAATTTTATTCTCCGTCATGGTTGGCGCACTCCCAACCATGCGCGAAATCGTTAAAGAAGTCGATATCTATCGTCGCGAGAGAATTATCGGCTTACAAATCATTCCTTATGTTTTCTCAAAAGTCTGGGTCAGCATTTTGCTGGCACTCTATCAAGGCGGTGTTTTCCTCCTCTTTAAAGTGATTGCTATCCCAGATTTACCGAGTGAACCTGGCACTTTGTTAGGCATGTATTTCACCATTACCCTCTCTGTTATTGCTGGGATGTTATTAGGACTCTTAGGATCGGCAGCAGCTCCGAACCAAAGTGTGGCGCCGATTCTGGTATTGGTCTTTCTCATCCCTCAGATTATTTTCGGGGGAGGTGTCTTACCCATTGATACTTTTGGCCCTCCCGGTCAGATTCTTAACAAGCTTTCCCTAACAAAATGGCCTTTTGAAGCTTTGTCTACTCTTTCAAAAGCAGGAATAGACGTTGCTGAAGATCCTTGTTGGCAGGATATTACCTCTGGCAAGGTTAAAGAATATAACGACATCAAAGATGAACGCAAAAAAAACTGTGACTGTATGGGAGAAAGTGTCTTCAAGAAATGTGAGTTTCCCGGCATTTTGCAGGAATATGATCCCATCGTTGATCAGCCTAAACCCAAACAACCCAAACAACCCACCGGCGCTGCTGCCCAAGCTCCTGGCGCATTTGATGCGTTCAACAAAGATCTAGAGCAATATCAAGAAGATCT
The DNA here is from genome assembly GCF_028285745.1 of Acaryochloris sp. IP29b_bin.137. Lineage (GTDB taxonomy): Bacteria > Cyanobacteriota > Cyanobacteriia > Thermosynechococcales > Thermosynechococcaceae > Acaryochloris. The sequence continues at coordinate 9,922 of NZ_JANQOP010000141.1, forward strand.
AACGGAGTGGAACTTAAAGCGGAATGGTGCGATCAGTTCTGCTGAAGGCTTAATCAATGGTATCAATGAGCAATTTAGCAATACCTTCAAGGTGGATGTCAATCAGCACCTCGGCGTTTTCGGCATCTTTATTTTTGCAATTTTCGCTCTAACTTTAGCCGTTCAAAAAGCCAAAGACTTTTTATAAGGTAGCACCTAAGAATTCTCAGGGTTCTGTTTCAGCATATTCATCGCCATTTCTAAGCTGACTTTTAAGCGGTTTACGGAAGCCGCTAACACGCCAATTTCGTCGTTGGGTTTATGCTCAAAGTCACTATCTAATGCGCCAGTACTGACATCCCGAGACCATTTGGACATCTGCGTTAAGGGCGTAATAATAGAAAACTTCAAGAACAGGTTGAGAATAATAGCAGCGACGATAAACCCTGCCGCTAAAATACCGATCACGAGTAATTGCAATCGCCGTGCTTCTGCAAATACCTTACTGGCTGGCACAGAAATCATTTGAGCACCAATAATCTCATTCAGTTCCCAACCAAAGCCACCAGTATCTCCGTAGGTTTTAATTTGGCTAGCCGGTGCTCTGTCAGGCGTGCTGTGGCAGACTAAACAACTTTCGCTTTTTATCTGCAAAGGTCGGGCGATATAAAAGAGATCCCCAGCTGAAATTTTGCGGAAACCGACCTGCTCTTGCAAATCAGGTTGACTTCGGAATTTCTCAACGATTTCAGTCTCGAATTTATCAGCTTTATCCCGGATATAGGTTGGGTTTAGGGTTGCTTCTTTATAGAAAAAATCACTGTATTGCTCCCGATTTTGCAAGTTACTAAAAACTTCCCTTGCAGAATAACCAGGGACGCTTGTTTTGATAAACTGACCGTCTATCTCTAAATCTGGGGATAATTTTTGGATTGTCCCTTGGTTAACTTGCTTGCTGGTATATTCTCGAACAGATGTCATTGTTTCGATCAGGACCAAAGCTTTTTCCTTGACTTCTTGTTCAGCATTTTCCTGCAGAATATTTGATAGCAGTAAGCCGTTAATCAAAACAATAATTAAGAAAACCGAAAGCAAAATAAGATTCAGCTTGACGCCCAGTTTTAGATTTTGGAACATTGGCAGAATTCCTTAACTATTGGAAATAGGTATTTGTTTTCAATATTCAGCGGACACAAATAAAATATTACGTCATGTAAAGGTGGATTTATTTAGTTTTCCAGGGAGAATTTTTGTGACGATTATCCCTCTGTTTGATGTCTTGATCGAACTTGTTCTATGCTAGGTAAATACTTTGTCTATCTGCTGGCTGCTAAGGCACTTGAGATTGGTTGATCGTACTATCGTAGAAGCAGTTTCAAGCTTAGCCTAGCTAGATGAACTACGACAAGATCAATCATAGATAATTTAGATGAAGTTTTTTTATGATCTGGAAGATGCATTCCCGCCGTTTTTTCCTAATCTTCTTACTGCCGATTTTATGGCTGTTGATCGCCTGTGACTCTACAGAAAATGAACCCTTAAAGAAATTAGTTGTTGGTGTTGTCAGTTATGGGGAAGGCTCCCGTTCTTTAGAACAATATGCCGACCTAAAAGAGCATTTAGGCACGGAATTAAAAAGCCTCATTGAATTTGAACCCGCTCTTAATGAAATTCAAGCCATAGATCAGATTGAGCGGCAAAATTGGGATCTTGTCTTCGCTCCACCAGGCCTAGCTGCGATTGCCATCTCTCAAGCTCAGTATGTTCCCGTGTTACCTCGCGAAGGGGGCGAACAGGAGCAGTCTGTGATTGTCGTGCGAGATGACCACCCTTCTGCTGCACTCACTGATCTGGGTAACCAAGCCGTTGCTTTAGGCCAAAAAGGCTCAGCGGCAGGCTACTATTTCCCTGTTTTTAATCTATATGGTCTAACGCTGGCAGAAATCAAGTTTGGGGCTACACCGAAGGAAGTCTTAAAGTGGGTTAATCAAGGGGAAGTGGTGGCAGGTGCTCTTTCCTTAGCAGAATTTGAGCGTTATCGTTCTGATTTTAAGGAGACTCAATTTCGCATTCTGTATCGGGATTCTCATCTGGTGCCATCTGGTTCAGTCTTAGTGGGCCCTGATGTTGACGAAGCATTGAAGACGCAACTCCTAGATGCCCTAGAGTCTGCTTCTCCTGGCACTAAACGATCGGTAGGTTATATCTCGAATGCCCAACCGCCCAATTATGAATACTTAATTAAAGTCGTTAAGCGAGTTCAACCCATTGCCCAGCGGATCAGGGAAAAACCAGCCCCCTTGTATGAGGCAACAGAAGGCCTTACACAATAGGTATTGCACAGGTTTAATCGTCTAGACGCGTCTAGACGATTGTGCGTCAACAAAGTGTGGAATAAGTGGCTAAGTCTTGCCATTCCCAAGGATGCTCCGTCAGTCCAGCACGTTGGGCAGCCGTATTCTTAAATCGAGAGTTGCACCAGATCCAGTTGAGATAAGCCAGCACCAGTCTTAACGTCACTGCACTCTGTTGCCAAACTTTGCCAAATTTGTTCTGCCGTCGATGCCATCGCCCGGTCTGTTGACGCACGATGCCATTGCTCCGCTCTAAGCGTTGGGTCAGGGCTTTGCATAC
>NZ_JANQOP010000161.1 GCF_028285745.1 Acaryochloris sp. IP29b_bin.137
TTGCTTACGCAAAACAGGTCATCAGTTCGAAAATTTTTGGGATGCGGTGGATCATGCCTTCAGAAAAGTGTCCTAACCCAATCTTTGATTGCTATAGCAAGCGAATCAACGTTAGAGTCTTTACCCAGAGGGTCATCTATATTTCAGGCATGACAGGGTATTTGGTCCTGCATGAAGTGACAAAGGCTCATGCTCAGTTTTTTGCGGAGGGGGAGAGCTATGCAAATCAGGTGTTTCCCGATGCCCAGCCCGTTAATTTCCTCATCATTGGGGCCATTCGGTTATTTTTCATTTACAACGTGGGAGTGCGAGGGATTCGGATCGTAACGGGGTTTCGCAAGGAGGAACAGGTTGGAGACCTAGTGTTTGAGGTGGTGATTTTCCTGGCAGCCATCGTTGTGATTGACCTGCTGTTAGCTCGACTAGTGCCCTAGGAGGCAGATATGGCAAGAAGACGAGTCAACCGGATGATCGGGCACAGTGCAGGGTATTTTGGCTTAGATCCATTTACGGCTGCAATGGTCGGCTGTGCGATTCTGAGCGGTGGAGCTGTGTTCTATGTGACGGGTCAGTTTCTCCCCGCTGCGGTAGTGGGGACGGCGATAGCCATTGCCTTTCAGCTCATCACGAATGGTAAGCCCGGTGAGTTCTTGAATGGGTTCTATAAACGACCCCATTGGGTGAGGGCAGAACGGCCCTACGTCAATGAATGGTCGATTGATTATGTGCCCAAGAAGCACAGAGTTGCGGATGTCTCAGCCCGTCGCTTTTTGACGGTGGGGATAGGATATCTATTGCTATACGCTTTGGTTCCCTCAGCAGTGGTTTGGGGTTTGCTGTTATTTGTCTTTGTTTTTATCAATCCGATGGCCTTGATTCGGTCAATCAGACGTTGAGCGAGGTCAAGGAAATGGCCCCGAACTAGAAATCTTTAAGACTTTTACGCAAAAGTTTTCCAGTAATTCAGCGGAGTACACCGCTAGTGCTTCTGAGACATTGACCAGATCGACGCAGTTCAGAGAGCGGATCGCCCACCCCGCCAATATTGCTATCGATAGACAACATAAAAAGCAGACTATTAACCCCTTAACCCGACCCATGCGTTGGCGGGTATGTCTAATGGCATTAACCAATGGGTTTCCCAACGCTGGGAACAAGGGGCCGATCAGGAATGAGGGATGGGCCATTCCTTGAAGCAAGGGTGTTGGGAATTGGCTCGACGATTCCGCGACGGGACGATGAAGATCACAGGTTCCTCCTTCAGGAATAGCATGGCTTTCTTGATCATTATCTAATCGAGCCACTACTGAATAGATGCGATCACATACCTTACCCACGGTATAGAAAACTGCCATCCGATCCAGTCGTTGAGTTGGAATCTCTACTTCATATGGGTTTGGGGAAGATTGCTGCTCAACAGAAGGTTCGGGAGTGAGAAGCGCTCTTAGTGTTTCAAGCGCATGAAAGTAAAGCTCTTGAGCGTGACGAGCGGAGCATTGAAAGTACTCAGCAATTTCATAAAACTTCCAACCACAATTGCGTTTAATGCAGATATCGGCGATGGTTGGATCCAATCTTGCTAATGCCGCATGGATTGGAGTTTCGTCTGAGTCGTCCATCGGGGTAGCGAACTCCATTTCTGTCCCATCCTCGCTGACTGGAATTCGCTGAACATCGCGCGACATCTCGATGCAGTCTTGGACGTATTCTGACGTTTTCCCAATAGCTTCAGATATTGCCTTGACATCAGAAACGCCCTCATCGATTATTCTTTGTGCTTCCCGAGCAACACGCTGAGCTGAGTCAGGCAGATATATTAATCGATTATTATCAACGGCTAGTCGTAAATACTTGTTTATCCAATGACAGGCATACGTTGAGAACTGAATACCTCTATCGAGGTTAAATCGTTCAATGGCCTGCAGGATACCTTTTCGGGCTTCGTTGAGTAAATCATCCCATTCGACGCCGGAATCCCTGAATTTTTTTGTCTTGAGAACGCAAAGACCTTCATTGGCTGCAACTATTTTGTCTGCCAAAAGTCGTTTTGTGCAAATATCAGTATTTTTTGACTGATATTGTCTTATTAGATCATATATGTCATTTCGATTGAACATTTTGAAAAATCTAACTTAGATTTTTTCTATCATCTTCTTTATCAATATGAATCTAGTGGGGTTAAAAGTTTTTGGTCAGATTCATAGCGTTCCGTATTCTGTCTTATGAATAAAGTATATACATAAAATGACAGAATATGTCTTTTAGACTAGATTATTGTGCTTGACGCTCATTAGTGGCGGAAAAGATGACATCTGGAGAGTTTTGTGTATACGCTTGGGAGAATCAAAAATTGTGGACAGCGATGTGATCACTTGGAAGCTAATCGAAATAATGGATAGAGAAGGCATCAAGCCCGGCGATTTAGCAGAATTAATGGATGTTCACCCGAGGCAGGTGACAAGATTACGTAAAGTAACTATGCCTGGAGTCGATCAGGAAAAATTAGGCAAATTACTGCTATCTCTGAACATCCTCAAACGTCCAGAATCCCCGCTAATAACGGCAGATACCTTAATAGTCTTTTCGCTTACACCTGATGAATTGAAGAGATTTGAGGCAGCGCAACGGAAGAAGCCATAAGCTCTGGTTAGCCTAAGCCCCTAAGGTGATTAATTCATAGTAAGGATTACATGTGTAGCATAAATACTACACATGTAATGCACTTAGGGAATTGGCAACAAAAGATCAGACGTCAGTCCTTAATTTATCCAAGTAATCTGCCCACTGCTGCATCATTTGATGACGCTCTTCTAAAAACTGGGTACGGTTATAAGCGCGCCCAAGTGGGTCTTTGACTGCATGAGCAAGTTGATGCTCAACCAGATCTGGCCTGACCTTCAGCTCCTCGTCCAACAAGGTCCTCGCCATTGCCCGAAAACCATGCCCGCTCATTTCTGACTTTGGAATCCCTAGGGATCGCAGGGCAGCGAGAATAGCATTATTGCTCATGGGTCTCAAAGGAGTCCTTCCACTTGGGAAAACAAACTCCCCTCTGCCCGTCAGATATTGGATTTCCTTGAGGATTGAAACCGATTGACGGCTCAGCGGGACGATATGCTCTGTATGTGTTTTGGTGACAGTAAAGCGCCATTCTTTTTTATCCCAGTCAAAATCCTGCCATAGAGCTTGACGCAATTCACCTGGTCTGACGAATACGAGTGGAGCCAGCTTAAGCGCACATTTAACAATCAGACTTCCTTCATACCCATAGATCATCCGCATCAACTCACCCACCCGTTTTGGGTCAGTAATCGCAGCCAGATGTTTACTCTTCACTGGGGGGAGAGCACCGCGCAAATCACCAGAGGGATCCCTCTCAGCCCTGCCAGTAGCAATGGCATACCGAAAAACCTGTCCGCAAATATTTAGCTCCCTATGAGCCGTCTCTAGGGCTCCTCGCTCTTCCACCTGGCGAATAACGGTCAGAAGCTCTGGCGCTGTAATTTCTGAGATAGGTCTATCTCCCATCCAAGGGAAGATATCCTTTTCCAGTCTTCTAGTCACAGTTTTGCTATGACTAACAGCCCAGTTTTGGGAGTAGCGGCTAAACCATTCCCGAGCAATAACCTCAAAACTGTTAGCAGATCGTAATGCTGCTGATTGCTTTTGAGCTTTGCGGTGTTCACAGGGATCGATACCTGAGGCTAACAGCTTCCGTGCTTCATGGTGACTCTCTCGGGCTTCCTTTAGCCCAATGTCAGGGTAGCCCCCCAAAGAAAGTAACTTTTCCCTACCTTCAAATCGATATTTGTAGCGCCATAGCTTTCCCCCTGCCTTGGTAATGAGTAGGAAAAGACCACCCCCATCCGACAACTTGTAGTTCTTGTCCTTAGGTTTGGCGTTCCTGATTTGGATGTCACTGAGCTTGTTGGGGGTACGCATTGTTCAGGATACGGAATACCCCCCAATCGTACCCCCATATACCCCCTGATGTTATCGAACAATCTCGGACAATCTCGGACTAGAGAACGGCTAAAACGACCTCTGTGTCTGGTTTTCCCGGACAATCTCGAACTGTCTCGAACTACTAAAAAATGGAGCTGACGGGAGTCGAACCCGTGTCCGCCCTAGCTATTAGCTCCTCATTCATTCACAGGCTTAGCTTATCTAATCCTCAAAGCAGGAATCGTCACTTATCCCGGACGATGGGATGCTCTGTCGGGAGTCTTAACAAAGAGGGCCAACAGAGAAACCCTAGTTGTGCATCCGTTGGGGTTTATCCATAGACCTTAACGGAGTCAATCTACAGATGCTCAAACCAAGTTAGGTTTTTTAGGCGACAGCAGCAGCTGTACGCGGACGAGCAAAAGATACGATGTTGTTCGCATGTACGATGTTTTGAGCCTTTTATTTGCGAGAGACGACTCACTCTCGGCCTGAATCATGAGGCTACGTTTGCTAAAAC
>NZ_JANQOP010000181.1 GCF_028285745.1 Acaryochloris sp. IP29b_bin.137
CACCATCCTCAACCAAAAGTCGGAAGATGTGATTTGTGTCTACGTCGCCATTGGTCAGAAAGCCTCTACCGTGGCTCAGGTGGTTGAAGTCTTAAGAGAGCGCGGTGCCCTTGACTACACCGTTGTGGTTGCTGCCAACGCGAATGACCCTGCCACCCTCCAATATTTGGCGCCTTATACTGGTGCCGCCATTGCTGAGTACTTTATGTACAACGGCAAGCACACCTTGGTGATCTACGATGACCTTTCCAAGCAGGCTCAGGCCTATCGTCAGATGTCCTTGCTACTTCGTCGTCCACCCGGACGTGAGGCTTATCCTGGTGATGTGTTCTATCTCCACTCTCGCTTATTGGAGCGCGCTGCCAAGCTGAGTCCTGAATTGGGTGAAGGCAGTATGACCGCCCTCCCGATTGTCGAAACTCAAGCGGGTGACGTGTCGGCTTACATTCCCACCAACGTTATTTCCATTACTGACGGTCAGATCTTCTTGTCTTCTGACTTGTTCAACGCTGGTCTACGTCCTGCGATTAACGCCGGTATTTCCGTGTCCCGAGTGGGATCTGCTGCTCAAATCAAAGCGATGAAGCAGGTCGCTGGTAAGTTGAAGCTGGAATTGGCTCAGTTTGCTGAACTAGAAGCGTTTGCGCAGTTTGCCTCTGATCTAGACCAAGCCACCCAGAACCAGTTGGCTCGGGGTGCCCGTCTGCGGGAGATTCTGAAGCAGCCCCAATATTCTCCATTACCAGTAGAAGAGATGGTTGCGGTCATTTATGCCGGTACCAATGGCTATCTGGATGATGTTCCCACTGATAAAGTGACGGAGTTCGTTCAAGGTATGCGGGATGACCTCAAAGCTAACCATGCGAAGTATGGCGAGCTGGTCCGCAGCGAGAAGAAAATGGGTGACGAGGCCGAAGGAATTCTCAAAACAGCCATTGCTGATTTCAAGAAATCTTTTATGGCTGCGGTCTAGGAGGGAATTATGCCAAACCTCAAATCAATTCGCGATCGCATTTCGACGGTCAAGAATACTAAAAAAATTACCGAGGCGATGCGGCTAGTGGCCGCCGCCAAGGTTCGGCGTGCCCAAGAGCAGGTCACAGCAACCCGTCCCTTCGCGGATCGGCTTGCTCAAGTGCTCTATGGTTTGCAGGCTCGACTCAAGTTCGAAGAAGTGGAGTTACCTCTACTGCAAGAACGGGCTTTGCGTAAAGTCTGTCTCTTAGTGGTCACAGGCGATCGCGGTCTCTGCGGTGCTTATAACAGTAGTGTGATTAAGCGAGCAGAAGAACGATCCAACGAGCTAAAAGCCAAAGGGATTGACTATACGTTCGTTCTCGTGGGTCGGAAAGCGATTCAGTATTTCCAACGCCGAGATCAGCCCATCGAAGCGACTTACGGTGGCTTGGAGCAAATCCCGACCGCTCAAGAAGCTTCTGAGATTGCTGATGAACTTTTGTCGCTCTATCTATCAGAAGAAGTAGATCACGTTGAGTTGATTTACACCCGGTTTATCTCCCTGGTGAATTCTCGACCTGTGGTCCAGACCCTACTGCCCCTCGATCCTGATGAGTTGGTCGTTGCTGAAGAAGATGAAGTCTTCCGATTAACCACCAGAGGCGGACAGTTTCAGGTGGAACGTGAGCGCATGGCGCGGGAAACACCTCAAGAAATGCCCTCTGACATGATCTTTGAGCAAAATCCCATTCAGATTCTGGATGCTTTGTTGCCGCTGTATTTAAACAATCAGCTACTACGAGCATTGCAAGAATCAGCCGCCAGTGAATTGGCTGCTCGAATGACAGCGATGAACAATGCCAGTGATAATGCGTCTGAACTGATTGGAACGCTGACCTTGTCCTACAACAAGGCTCGACAAGCAGCGATTACGCAAGAACTGCTTGAGGTGGTCGGTGGTGCTGAAGCCCTGAACTAAAGGGTTTTGCCCCAGCAGTCTGACTGCTCTCTTGATCTAAGTGTTTATTTTCCCCGTCAGCCCTGGTTCAGTATCTGAATCAGGGTTTCCCCTATAGCCTTACAGCCAAGAACCATTTTACCTGGGGCATTGAGGTTAAATGGAGTGGAGTTCTGGTGACATCTCCTCCAAGAGAGCACCTTATCCAAACTTCATTCTTTAATCTCAATGACGTTACACGATGGGTGAGAGAAAATTCCTCTCGACCCATCTATCCCTACGGCAAGTTCTACTACTATGAGCAAATCCTCAAAGTCCCCACTTACGTTATTTTTGATCCGGCCACCCCTGTCCTAGAAGTGCGACAGCTCCAAACGGAACACTATGAATTGCAAACCCTAAACGACCAAGACCGCTATTGGGTTCTAGCGTTGTAGTTATGGTTAGGCATGTGGCAAAGAGAACGATTAGGCATGACCACCCATTTGCTCCGTTGGTGGGATGAGGCGGGCCAGATTCTGCTGCGGGATACCGAAAAGGTTGACCAAGAGCGACAGCCGAACAAGAACGACAAGCGAGAACGGCAGCGATTACTCGATTACGAGGGATGGGGTTAAAGGGTGAGCAAATTGCGGAAGCCCTAAGCCTGCCTATCGTTGAAGTAAGTCAGAACCCCAAAAGTTAACCTCTAAATAGAAGGCTTTAGCCCATCCGCCATCGCTCCAGCTTTTGCTGAGTCTCAGGACTTAAAGAATGAGACAGCAGGCGGCTGGGAGCACGTTTCTTAGCATTTTGTTTAGAGCGAATTTTGGTGGTGGTTGCCGCCATTTCTTTCACGAGCTGTAGTGCTGACATCCACTCAGCACCATATCCCATAACCGTGAGCTGTTGGGCTCGATCAGATGTCGCCACAATAATCCGGACTAGTCGAGACCTAGCTTTGGCACAGTACAGCTCTATGTAAGTGTCTGCCGTTTGACCATAGTCGGTATAGTAGATGTCTAGAGCATCCGTAAAGGGTTCGCAGATGCCTTTCTCTTGTCGATTCTGGGCATCAAAGACAAGCCGAGCCTGATATCCTTGAAACGCGCTGTAGTTGGCAAGGGCATCTGTGAGGTGAAGTTTGGTCGTCTCTAATTCTTGGATATTTTCAAAGATTTCAGCAGGAGCAGAACCGTTCCGGTGTTGTGACCAAACACCAAGGATGTTGTAACCATCTATTAACAAGATCGGTTGCTCAGAAGACGCCGCCATGCTAATTCGTAACTTTCTTTAATATTGCTTAATCATTTCTTTATTGTGACATTTCTGCTGCACATCCACAGGTTGATCTGATGGCCGAAATTTCGGCCGATTTGGTCATTCTCAGCAATGGACCGGGGGAACTCTCTACTTGGGTGAGACCAGTGCTGCAAGCGTTAATGGCCCAGCCCCGGTTCAGTCGTGTATCGATCCTGCTGTCTCCCTGTCCCCATGCTGGAGGGAATGAAGTAACCCTTGCCGCGGCCTTTCCGGGGGTTGATCGGGTGTTAGCACCACAGCAGTTCTTTTTCTTTCTCCTCTGGGGCAAAACGCCGAATGCATGGCAGTGGCATCAGCAGGGCGTCGTGGTTTTCTTAGGGGGGGATCAGTTTTATGCCGTGGCCATTGGCAGGCGGCTAGGCTATCGCATTGTTACCTATGCTGAATGGACCCCCCGCTGGTTACCTTGGCTTGACCATTGCGGAGTCGCTCAGCCTCAAATCCTGCAAAAAGTTCCTCGTCGGTATCGGTCCAAAATAACGGTTGTTGGTCATCTTATGGCCGATATTCAGCCCGATTCGGTCCCATTGCTGGATCGATTGGGTTGGACTCCAGAGACAGAAATTGTGGGGCTCTTACCTGGATCGAAACCTGCAAAATTACGCGTGGGGATGCCGTTTTGTCTTGCGATCGCAGATCAGCTCCATCCCCAACGGCCTCAGACCCAATTTGTCATCCCCGTTGCACCCGGCGTTACGACAACATCCCTGATCGAATATGCCTCCCAAAATTTACGGCCCCTAGACTCCTCAGTATCCGTCTCTCAACACCAAGCCAAGCAGGGGCTTGTAGCTTTACGTACACAGCAAGGAACTCCGATTTGGCTATGGACTGAATCTCCAGCCTACCCTCTGCTAAAACATTGCCAAGTCTGTGTAACCACCGTTGGGGCGAATACCGCTGAGCTTGCAGCGTTAGCCGTCCCCATGCTCGTGCTCATTCCCACTCAATATCTAGATGCTATGCGAGCCTGGGATGGACTATTGGGGGTAATAGCAAACGCCCCCTGGGTGGGCAAATTCGTTGCTACCTTCGTGAACCGAATCACCTTATGGCGTGGACTCGGGTTAAGAGCTTGGCCAAATATTTGGGCTCAGGAAGAGATTGTACCGGAATATGTGGGCCATATTCACCCCGATGACATTGCCCAACGGATTGATCAATTGCTCAAGGATCCTGCTCGTTTGCACCAACTTCAGGCAAACCTGCGAACGGTTTGTGGAGAACAGGAGGCGATTACGCGTTTTGTCCAGTTAATTTATATGGCTCTAGAAAACAGGGATATGGCTTGATCAGAACTGCCCTTCACCATTTTCTAGGCTTAATAGTCACGCGTTTTACCATCTCGGCGGCCCAACTCGTACACCCCTCCAATCAGCAAGGAAATCATCCCTAAACTGACCCCCCAACTCCGGCCCCCAAACCCCCAGGCACTGGTGCAATAGCAAAGACTACCCAGGATCAAAAACGGCAAAATGCTGATGAGTGAGGCACACAGTAGGTTTCTTGCTTCTCGAGCAGCACGAGTTTTCTCAAATTCTTCCTGAGATAAATACAGCGAACGGTCCACGAAATTGAGCCATCGACAGAGCTGATCCGTAACCCACTGGCTAACCGGATAAAAGCCAATATATAAGCCTGTGGCCCAAAGACTTCCCCCTGCGATCGGCAGCGCTTCAACTTCAAACTGGAACGGCAGTAAATTAATGATCATGGTGCAGGCATCTAGAAAACCGAGGGGCAGGGGCTTTAATCATGGAGATAAAAGTCAATGCCATGTATCACTATGACACTAAACTCAATAAAAAAACATAAAGTCTTAACTATTCATCGCCCCCCCATGTTTGGACCACGGGGTGAGGGGGCAGCAAAGAAGGGCAGTCCCTAAGAATTAGAGTGGGATTGCTCGAGCCGACAAGGAGAGCAAAGGCCAAAAAATTCTAAAGTGTGGTAAAAAATTTCGAATTTTCCCGATTGTTGGAGTTGTTCCTCCAAGGCATGGACGGGACAATCTTCATCCTGAATAGGAATAGAGGTTCCACACTGTAAGCAGGTTAAATGATGTCGATCCTGCTGAGCCGTCGTATAGAGTGTTTCTCCATTACTCAGTAAACGAGCTTGAATAGCACCATGTAGCTTCAACGCATCTAAGGCTCGATATATCGTCGCCAAGCCCAGAGACAGATTCGCTTTTCGCAATTCAACATATAACTCTTGCGCAGAAATTTCCCGATTCAGCTGCTTCAAAAGCTTCAGAACAATATTTTGGCTGCGAGTAAGTTGTGATTTCATAAAAGCGATAACGTTACATTGATGAAATACTAGGCTGTGTAAGCATTCCATCTAAAATTAGGTACTCTATTTCCGGCACTCTACTCTTTAAGAATAGACCAAACCCATCCGACTCCTGCTACCGTAAGGAGGAAGTTCAGCAGCTTATGCTACCCGAGGGGCCACAGCGCCCACAGGACCTCCCTAGCACTGCCACCTATAGGATAGGCGAAGGGAAAAGCTATTGAATCATTATCCTGTATAGTGCTACTGCTATCCGTCCATCCCCATCCCCAACCGCTTTTGTATGACCCGTAGCAAGCTCACAGATTCAGATAAACAAAAGATCACTCAACTCTTTCGAGAGTCTGAAGAGACCATCTCTCAGTTGGCAACTCTGTTTACAGTGAGCAGTTCAACCATTCGGCGTATTCTCAAAAGCCAATTATCTGACCAAGAATATGATGCCCTGATTGCCACTAAACAGGAGAAGCGGACTCCTAAGTCAACCCGCAAAAAAGCCTCTCGTACAGTGCGTTCGGATGCAGCGGATAAAGACGGGGTCAAAGCAGTGTCCTCCTCTGACTCATCGAGTCGACCTGCCCCCATTAAAAAACGTAGACGGACTTCTGCTTCTGTTGATGACAAGGCGCAACCCGAGTTGTCCGAAGCACAACGATCTGATCCAGAGGATTTAGCAGAAATTATTGCCGAGATAGAACATGATCTTCAAGATCACACCTTGATCGATGAAGAAGATGACGCCCTCGAAGATTTTGATGAAGTTGACGATTTAGAGGAGGAAGAGAGTGAAGCGTTGGACCTAGACGTCAGCTTAGAACCTGCCGAACTTGTCCAAGTATTGCCATTCTCTGACGCCAAGTTTCCGAAAACCTGCTATCTAGTGGTCGATCGTTCAGCAGAGCTGATTACGCGTCCGCTTCAAGCTTTTGGCGAACTAGGGGCAATTCCTGAGCATGAAGTAGATGCCAAGACCCTACCCATATTTGATAACCATCGAATTGCTCGCCGTTTTTCTCATCGCACCCAAAGGATTGTCAAAGTTCCCAACAGCAGTATTCTAAGGAAAACCTGCTCTCAACTATTGGCAAAAGGGATCACTCGATTACTGATCAATGGCCATGTTTATTCTCTATAATGCTTTTGGAAAGGCTAAGGGCAATCTAGATTATGAGCTATGATGCCAAGACAGATAGGGTAGTGGAAGCCAATTGAAACTCCGAGAATCTGGACTTAAGCATCACGTTTTGGTTGCTATTTATCTTTAAGCAAAAAAATTGATATGAAAGCAATGATTTTGGCGGCTGGTAAAGGGACCCGCGTTCGCCCCATAACCTTCACAATTCCCAAACCCATGATTCCCATCATGCAAAAGCCAGTGATGGAGTTCCTAGTGGAGTTGCTCCGGCAGCATAGTTTTGACCAAATCATGGTGAATGTGAGTCATTTGGCAGATGAAATCGAAAACTATTTTCGGGATGGTCAACGCTTTGGCGTAGATATTGCCTATTCCTTTGAAGGCCGCATTGAAGACGGTAATCTGATTGGAGATGCCCTGGGGTCCGCTGGTGGCATGCGTCGTATTCAGGATTTCTCCCCTTTCTTCGATGACACCTTTATTGTGTTGTGTGGCGATGCCCTGATTGACCTGGATTTAACCGCTGCGGTGGAATGGCATCGACAAAAGGGGTCAATTGCCACCATCATCATGAAGACGGTCGATCCAAACGATGTCTCTAGCTATGGTGTAGTCGTTACCGATGAAGAGGGTCGGGTGAAATCGTTTCAAGAGAAACCCAGCATTGATGATGCCCTCAGCAATACGATCAACACAGGGATATATATCTTTGAACCCGAGGTTCTGGATTTGATTCCATCGGGACAGGAATTTGATATTGGCGGCGATCTGTTCCCCAAACTGGTTTCAATGAATATGCCCTTCTACGGCATTGCGATGGATTTCCAATGGGTTGATATCGGCAAGGTCCCAGATTATTGGCATGCCATTCGGAGTGTCTTAATGGGAGATGTCAAAAACGTTGCCATTCCTGGCCATGAAGTAGCGCCAGGTATCTATACGGGACTCAATGTAGATATTGACTGGGATAAAGTTGAAATCCAAGGCCCAGTTTACATCGGCGGTATGACGCGAATTGAAGACGGGGTAAAGATTATCGGGCCAACCATGATTGGCCCCAACTGCCATATTTGCAGTGGCGCTACGGTGGACAATAGCGTGATCTTTGAATATTCGCGCCTAGGGTCAGAAGTTCGCCTCGTCGACAAGCTGGTGTTTGGACGCTACTGTGTGGATAAAACGGGGGCTTCCTTGGATGTGCGAGCGGCCTCCCTGGACTGGCTGATCACGGATGCCCGCCAAGATGCTCATGCCCCATCACCGATGGTGAGCTGATCATAGATAAGACCCCGATGGGGTAAGATATCGATGTGAAAGGCTGTTCCTAAGGTTGATAATAATCCGCACTGAGCGCAAAGCGCCGTAGCCAATCTTTATTGGGGTCGGATTCAAACAACCACCGATTCAGCAAGTCTGCGAACTTGACAGGGACTTGCTTATCCTGCCATGTCTGGGCTGATGCGACCGAAAGCTGGTGATATAAACTCGCATTACTCAAAATGGTTTGGATGGCTTGTGCTAGAGAATGTGGATTTTCTGCCTCAAAAACCATGGCATTCTCTTGGTCATGCAGGTATTGACCAAACATCGGATGGTCTGAAACAATCAGGGGCGTTCGGGCGCAAAGGGCGTGGGTAATCACTAAAGGGAATCCTTCGGGATAGCTATGGTGGCTGGCTTTGGGGATGACAAGGTACTTCAAATCTAGAGTCAGCAGTAGATAGGGCAGTGTGATTTCAAAGAAAATAGGGTGGCCGAAACGACTACCCTATCC
>NZ_JANQOP010000190.1 GCF_028285745.1 Acaryochloris sp. IP29b_bin.137
GCTGCTGGAATGGCCGACGCAGGTTATCACGTCGTAATGGCTTGTCGAAACCAGCTAAAGGCTGAAGCTGCCAAGCAGAAACTTCAACAGCAACTAGCCGACGCGCAACTCGACGTCATGATTGTTGATCTCAGTGATCTTGACTCAGTTCGCGATTTTGCCAAACTATTCCGCGCCCGTTATTCGCATCTCGATGTATTGATTAACAACGGAGGCATTCTGCTTTACTCGGCCCAAACAAATGCCACCGGTATCGAACTACAATTTGCGACGAATCATCTTGGCCACTTTCTCTTGACCGCATTGCTGATCGACATAATGCCGAATGAAGCCTCTTCACGCGTCATATCACTTAGCAGTGTTGCCCACAAAGAGGCACAGATTCATTTCGATGACCTGAGCTGTGGCGGAGATGGCGGTATCGCATACGGTCAGTCAAAGCTTGCTTGCTTGATGTTCTCTGATGAGCTGAATCGGCGATTGCGTGCAGTGAACAGCCGAATCCGATCGATCCCAGTACATCCCGGCGGATCAGATTCGGGACTCTTCAAGGAGATGAGTCAAGAACAATACGACAGCCTCAAGGGGATGTCCCAATACATCCATTCCAATGCAGATGCCGCCAAGCCAGCACTTTTTGCCGCGCTCGATGCGACAGCAGAGGGGGGGACATATTATGGTCCCCAAGGATATGAGGAATTGAGCGGTCCAGTCGGCCCGGCACAGCGATTTGCTTACTCAAAGCGCGCAGATATCGCCACTGAGCTATGGACACGATCAGAAGACCTGACGGGGCAGAGATTCTCGTTATAAGGAATAAGAACATATCAATGAAAACCGTCTCCCGCAGCCTTAGTTCCAGCGATAACATGCCTGCTTATTTCGCTATGGGATACCCGCTTCGGTACTCATTGGCAGGCGCGACGACGGTATTTTGGGTTCCGAGCTCTGACTCTTGCTAATCCTGATCGTCTGTGTCATTTGGTACGGTTACTGCTTGGGCTATGACGAAACGACGTTATATTTGCCCTGAGCGCGCACATAGATGACGCATTCCTCCTTGGCTGTGCACGAAACTTTATGCGCCGTCTCTCCCTCTGAGCCAAAATAGCTGCCTGGTTCCAGGGTGTTGGTCTGACCTGAGTGGAGGCTGGGTTGCCCTTGAACCACGACAGCACGGAAGGTTGAGTTGTGGCTCTGTATTTCTCCCGTAAATTCGGAGGGCAGCTTGATCAGAGTGCCGTTTAACTGGTCATCCTGGGGGTTACCCCAGAGAAAGGCGACCTTGGCTCCATTAATCGAGGCTGGCATTTCAGGCTGATCGACCCAGGTAATATTCGACGCATTTAGCCAAACCAGATTCGATTTATCGACGTTAAAAGGCCGTTCACCATTATCAAATGCTGCTTCCGGTGGGCGGACAAGATAGGGGCCTTCCTCAATCTCTATATACGCCAGGTTATTACTATCGTCGGCAGCGGTAACGTGCACTTCTCCAGCAGGTTGTGTCCAGAAAGAGCCTACTGGCAACCACATTTTATTCGCATCCGGATCATCGTTGTGAAGGAGGCCATGAATAACCATGCCCTTATAGGTGACATTGTGAATATGAGGGGGCGACGAGAAGCCGTCCACAAACTCAACCAGAAATCCGGACGGCCCTGAGCCAGTGCGGTCGCCCCAAAGCTGACCCGCCTTCGGGCTTTGGTCGCCACGGGCGGGGTTGAGCGGCCCCCACGGAACATCAGACTTCAAGACGATCTCGGTGGCAGATGCAGCCTTGGGGTTTGGATCAATGCTTTGGGATGCAACCATCGTGTTGCCCAGGATGGTGACAACGAAGGCAAGCGCAAGGATGAGAAATATTTTGATGTTCTTGATGTTGAGCATTTTGATTTCTCCAAGCGTGTTATCAATAATATTTTGTAGATGTGGTGTTTGAGGTATGTAGGGAACGACACCTAATTCTGGAAAGTCCTAAAAGTATTCTGGGAGAACTGACATTTAATTTTGGCGTATACAACTGTTTCCTAAACAGGATCTGAGTCTGTTAGTGCAAGCTCCTTATCTATTAGCGCTTCAGAATGAATACATTCAGAAGTCGCTTGTTAGTTCCCCCATCATCTTTATGCCGCCACCCAACTGCCGTGGAAGGTGAGGGGAATATGGTGGTCGAACCAGCACCTCGCCTGTTCCATCATCGATTCAGTCTCGATGACACTGATGTAGCTCTGATCAGCTTTGGGATCGTAGACAAGTGGAAGTAGCCACCCCTCATGCTCGTGATCTAGACGAGGTGCGAATACTGCTTCCGACGCAATATGGCCAAGATCCATCCGTGTGGATGTCTCTTTACCATCCTCAAGACGGATAATGCTATTACGCAAAGCACCATTCTCAGAGGCCTGGGTGACGGAAAACACTGTGCGATGCTCAGCTCCTCCAGTTCTAGGATGTACGATTGGGAACTCAGATTTTCGCTCGGTCAGATGTTCCAGATCAAAAGTTCCTCGTTCCACATCGATCCTAGCTCTCGTCAATGGACCTCCTGGGGATGCAGTGTCTGCGCCTACAGCCGCCTCAAACTCCATCCAAAAGTTGTCGTAGTAACAGAAATCCGCATAAATCATGTTGTCGCGCTCGAATCCGTTGGCGAAGTGGAACACGTGGAAGGGAGGCACGTTAAAGCGCGTCACCTTTTCTGGTGCATCGATCGGAACAACAATTACCTCACTACCTCTTTCAGGCTCCCAGTGAGCAAGATCTTTGAATTCACCAAGACCGAGGCGTAACCGTTGACCGTCTAAACGAATGGGAGAGATGAATAGAACTAGATAGTTCGGTGTAGCTATAAAATCATGCACGAAGGTGGTGTAGCTCAGTGGGACTTCGCCAAGCTTGCGAGGTAAACCCCGGTCGGGCAGTTCGAATAGGTCAATTCGTGGTTCTCGCCTGTTAACCACCCCAAAATTGTAGAGCGCCTTCCGAACCTCCACCCGATGAGGATGAGCAGAGAACGTGTTCGGAATCACGCCATTGAGTGTGGTTTCCTCACGGACATATAGAGTTTCAGGATCGACTCGGACTGGACGGGCTAACTCATAGAGAGCCCACAATTCTCCGTTCTGTGGGATGACATGTGTGTTAGCAACGTTTTTGAGTTTGCCTTGTAGTCCACTAATTAAATTCGCGACCTTTGGAGCCGCAGGACTATAAAGAGCTTTTCCCGCAGCAGCTTCTTCCAGCATCTCGCGAGTTTGCAGGATCCGAGCCGCACCAGTAATAATGCCATCCGCAAACCTAACTCCTACAAGTCCTCCATTACCCTGAACGATGTCGGGAATGAAGGCTCCTTGGGACTCACGGGACAATGGTCCGCAGCGATACAGCGTGCCGCTGAGGTCTCTGGGAAGGTCCCCCTCAACGCGAAGTGGGTTCCAGTCGTGTTCTTTGGTCAGGCTACGATTCATACCAGTCAGCATAAGATTCTCCAATGTACGGCTTGAATAACCTGGTCGTTATTTGGATTGCATGTCATAAAGTTTTCGTTTTAACTTAACTTTACTATACCGTATAGTAAAGTTAAGTGCAACATGTAAAATTTGGGTATGAATAACACTAAAAAATTTCCACTTCGTACTCAGAAAGCCCGCTCTACAAGGCAGCGGATTCTCGGCGTTGCAACTGAACTTTTTCTCGCGATGGGATACTCGCAAACGAGTTTGGAAAAGGTCGCCACAGAAGCACAAACCACGAAACCGACGGTCTACAGCCATTTCAAATCAAAAGCGGGGCTGTTCGAGGCTGTGATCAATCAACATGCCGAACAGGGAAGTGTTGTTTTCAAAAAACTGCTGATTCCAACCAATGACCCAGAAGACGATCTGATTCGCTTCGGGGATGTATTTCTGTCGTTCGTTCTATCTCCAGACCAGACTTATTGGAACCGATTGGCTACGGCTGAAGCGATTGCGCATCCGGAAGTGGGCGAGGCGTTTTATCAGGCGGGACCCGCTCGCGCCATCCAGCAACTGACCGATTACGTTGCTAGTCAGGCGAAGGCGGAGCTGCTTGAGGTTGAGAATCCACGTCGCGCCGCAGAACAACTCATTGGTTTAATGCTGGGGGTGGATTTGCTACAAACTCAGATCGGCAAGGAACCACCTGGAAAATCTGCACTTAAAACCCAATGTCGTGAAGCCGTGGCAATATTTCTCGCTGCATATGGAACCAGAACAAAAGGATGACTGATGTTTACCTCTATGCGTTGGTGATTATGTGCCTATGGGTCATAACGAAGTAGGGTACTAGCTATTGGAAAATCAGTTCACAAGGCTGAAAACCTTGTGATGATTGCATTACAACCTTTGAGATCTATAAATTCAAGGTTTCTACTCAGCAAACTGACCTTGATCGTTGTCAAAATATTGGCCTGAAGCAGCCGAAAATTCGGTTGTGCCTCAATAAAGTGTAGGTTGTCTAGAATAGAACTTTTCCTCTCCTGCTAAAGTGCCTATGCAATGCCCACTGTGCAGTCATTCTAAAGTGTATAAATATGGCAAAAATAGTGGTTTGATATTGACCTATCGGGTCGGCAAACATACCGACTCATTATTGGATGAACTAATGAGCAGCACTGAAGGCAAGACTGATTGCAAGAATTGGAATAGTGATGAGTGGGGTGGTTATGAGCGTATCCTAACCCCAGAGATTAGCCACTACATCGGTAAAGACCGAACACAACGCTTGGAGCGCACCAATGGGATTGTCCGTCAGTAAACAGGAAGATGGCATCGCCATCAGAGTAAGTTTGGCAAAGTCTGGGACCAAACAAAGGTTACAGCTCGGTTAGTGGTAGGTTACTTCAATTGGCTTTGGACTCACAGTCGCCTGAAAACAACAGCAGCCCAAAGAGCAGGATTAGCTGATTGTGCATGGCGTTGGAATGATATGCTTTACTACCCCACAACTGTTTGAGGCACGACCGATTATTCTTAGCTTTTTAGTTTCGCTTCAGAATTATTAGCAACGCTTAACCTAAATGATAGACAAGCAATTAATAACACTAATGAAAAAATTGGCTGATAGGGTAACAATGCGCTCAAGCAAATCAATAAAGCAAAAAAGAGTAAGCAGGAGCTATTCAAATTATTTAATTGATAGCGATCTCGTACTAACCATAAACCGATTACGTATAAAGCGAGAGGAATTGTAACTGCCCAAGCTGCAGTTGTTAGTGATAAGTGTTCCTCAGAAGAATGTGTTGCATTCAACACGTCTACCATAAGGTTTAAACCTGCTCCCGTCGCCGCTCCTGATGCAAATACGACGAAATGACCATATGCCCAAACAAAAGTACGTTTATTTTCTATACTTTCCAAATGCTCTTCTTCACAAAAATAAAGCCACCACATAGTGAAAGAGATCGCTGCACTGCTGATCGCTAGAACCATCAGAGAAGGATTAAAATCACCACTAGTAGCTGCTTCAATAGCATGAACGCTACTAAGCAAAATTTCTCCTAAAACAATAATATTCAGTAAACCAAAACGTTCAATAACATGATGACGATGCCAAGGGGTATTTTTTGCTTGTCCCGCATACCATGGAAGAAAGAGTTCTGCAGCAATAGCAATTGCTACTAAAATAAAAAATATCATGCTCCAAGGCTCTGTCATAAAGACGATATATGCCCAAAAACTCTGGATTATTATTTGTCCTATGACATTCCTTTGCACCGTAACTTTTAGTTGAGGACTCTTATTTTTAATTCTGAGCCATAAAACAGCAGCGGCACTTCGCAAAACCAGATAGCCAATGAATCCATAGAGAATTGCTCCACCTTGAAAAATAGTAGGAATACTGGCTGCCACCAACATAATGCCAATCATCATCACCATCACATTGATACGATAAGCAGCATCATCGTTATCAAAGCCACTGGCAAACCAGGTAAACAAATTCCAAGGCCACCACAAAATAAAAAAGGCTAGGAGAAATTTGATGATTCCCATCACAAAATGACCTTCACTTAACTCATGAGTCAATCCATGGGCTGAAGTTGCGATCGCAATTACTACTACTAAATCAAAAAGTAGTTCTAGTTGAGTAGCAGCGCGATAAGGTTCATGGGGATCCCGAGCTACAAGAGAAGAGAAATAGTTTTTCTTGGGTAAAGGCATAAAGTTTAACAGTTATGGCACAAATATTTAAACAGGTAGAATACCTAAAGCCCTGTAATCAAAATTGTTTTTGACATGGTTTTAGCCGCGTCAATTATTTCCATTACTAAAGTCTGGCAATATATCATCTGCCAGTTTTTTTAGAGTTGTGGTCACATCGGCCTTGTTAAAGCGCAGGTTGAGGGCGACGTGATTAATGCCGATTGCCTGGCGGGACTTGAGATAACTTTTCAGGTGTTTAACTCCCAACCTTAGCCCTAGATGAATTGGTAAAGGAGGAGTATCGGGATCTTCCACCAGATCTATATATAGAGGTTCCATCACGGGTTGATTGGATCTGCCTGCTGCGGTGATTTGCGATCGCCAATCAGCAATTATTTGGGCTTGCATTGCCGTATTGCGGGGAAAGAGCATCCAACCGTCACCATTTTGGGCGATCCAGTTAGTCTCTTGTTGGCTGCCTCCTGTAATTAACAGTGGTAGTTTCCCAGATGCTGGTTTGGGTAACATATCCATGCCACCGTAAGGCTTGCCATAACTATTCTCGAAAACTGGTGTATCCTCGCTCATGCGCTGGATATACCCAAAACTCTCGCGAAACCGTTTACCGCGATCGCTATAGGATAAATTAAGAGCGGGATATTCTTCCGGGCGATCGCCTGAAGCCACCCCAAGAATAACTCTCCCTTCAGACAAGACATCCGCGGTGGCAGCAGCTTTAGCAACATGAGCAGGATGTCTTAACGGTAAGATAACGCTAGCAACCCCCAGAGCAATTTTTTCAGTCTGACCAGCTAGTAAGCCTAAATAAACAAACGGATCATAAGTCTGACCAGCATCCCCAAATGAGGGTACGTTAAAAGGAACGTCCCGTAACCAGACCGCAGAGAACCCAAGTTTTTCCACCAGCTGCACCCGTTCAATATGATCTTTCATCGTTGGCACAGCCCCCATTCCATAAGTCTCGATAGGCACTACCAGACCAAGGCTTAATCGATTGGAACGAAATACGGAATTGTATCCCCGATTAATTGGTTTGAACTGGTTTTTTTCGATAGATTTGAGCATGGTAAACTCCCTTCACAAGTGCTTTGGTGATCAGGGATAAACTGCTCTCAGATAGAAGCCTGTAGTTTTAGAAAACTGTCTGAAAGCCTCTCTGTTCAAAGGCTACAGTCAAGTATCTCTTCGAGAAAAAACATGGCTTTTAAGATTAGAGCCGTTTATGATTACCCTAATACTGTTAGTTGTCAATAAATACTGGCTTTACATGAAGAGTATCTAGATACTCTCGAAGAGAAGTAATTTTGCCGTTGGAGAGAACCACTAGGAAGTGATAGAAATTGTTATAAACAATTCCATTACTCTTCACGGCATAAGACTCCATTTCGAGCGCGACGCGATCGCCTTCGGCAGTCCAACCGGTTGGCGTTAACCTCATTCCGTCCGGAAAGGCTGACTTAACATTTTCAATCATCTCACCGATCATTTGCTTGTCCATTTCACCAGACATGGGCAAGCCGCCTTCACGCCCCATCGCTCGCCAAATGGCTACATCATCAAGCAATTCAAGGGCTCCTGCCACATCTGCCGCAGAAAATTTTTCAAAAAACTTGCCGACAATTTGTTTATTTTGCTCAGTGCTCACTAGTTTATTTCCTGAACTTGCATAACCAAATCATTCCAGTTGCGCTGGTTTTCCATGTCATGCTCCATGCCTTTCTCATCAGCAATGGTAAAACGCTTAATGGCAGGGGTCTTGCTGGTTGCTTGATAGAGCCAGTAAGCTTCTGCCTTGAGGGCTTCATCAATTGGCTTGTCAATGGACTCATAAACCGCCTGCTTACAGGCATTGATGGACTCTGCTGGGAATTTAGAAATACGCTTGGCTAGCTTTTCAACATAGGGACCTATTTCATCTGGTTCGAGTGCTTTGTTGATTGTGCCGTATGCTTCGGCTTCGTCCGCATCAAAGTCACGGGCGCTGAGGATAATTTCCAATGCCCGACCCAGTCCGACCTGACGTGCCATACGGGATGCACCACCACCGCAGGGCAAGATACCCATGCCGACTTCCATCTGCATAAACTGAAATTTCCCCCGTGCTGCGAAACGCATATCACAAGCGAGGGCAAATTCATGACCGCCACCGCGTGCGAAGCCTTCGAGTTTGGCGATGGTAGCTTGGGGTAACTTGCTGATGCGTTCACAAACAGATTGTAGATCCAGCAACTTAGCTTCTTCGCGGGAGACGGCTTCCGTCGACATATCCTTTAATAGGTTTGTGTCGTAGTGGCAAACCCAGATTTCTGGATGGGCTGACTGGAAAACAACGACTTTGACTTCGCGATCACGTTCCAGCAATATCGCAAGGCTATTTAGATCGGCCAACATGGGCAGACCTTGAACATTAACCGGGGGATAGTCGAAGGTGACCCAGGCGATCGCATTTTCAGTTTTAACGTTGAAAGTAGTGAAATTGTCGTAGTTCATTCTGTATCTCCTGTCTTTTCAATAAATTGGCGAGAATTCAGTTGTGTCAGTAGTTTCCCCTGTTAGTTTTCAATGACAACTTTGCCCATTGCTTGTCGGCTTTCCAAACGAGCATGTGCCTGTCCTGCTTGTTCGAGCGCATATCGTTTCTCATCAAGTACGGGCTTTAATCCGCCTGACTCGACAATCTGAGCTATGCTCCGAAGGATTTCCCCGTGTTGTTCGCGTTTGAAGTTGTGCAGCATCGGAATGAGCATGAACACAACATGCAGTGATAACCCTTTGAAGTGGGCCAACGTCAAATCCAGCTCACACAGCGAAACCGTTGATGCCACTTGACCATTAAGTGCTGCTGCTTCAAATGAATTAAGCATGTTTGCACCACCAACAGAATCGAAGACCAAATCAAAACCGTTCCCATTCGTGTGTTTGGCAACGTACTGTTCAACCGATTCCGTCTTGTAGTTGATGCCGGTTGCACCCAGTTTTTCGATTAGGGCCAACTGTTTGTCACCACCTCCTGTGGAATAGACATCGGCACCAAAGTGTTTCGCTAGTTGCAGAGCAACATGGCCAACGCCACCAGAACCTCCATGCACAAGAACTTTTTGGCCTTGCTTGATGCCCGCACGGGTTAGCCCTTCGTAAGCCGTAATGGCAACTAGCGGCAAGGCAGCGGCTTCACGCATCGACAAGTTTTTGGGTTTGTGGGCGATCAGGTTGGCATCCGCCACCATGTAGTCAGCCAGCGTGCCCGGTAAGTCTGCCAGTCCACCTGCACAGCCGTATACTTCGTCGCCCATTGCATAGGTTGATACATCCTCGCCAACAGCCTCGACCGTCCCGGCAAAGTCCATGCCTAGAATCGCGGGCGTATCCGGCGAAAGTGGTAACTCCTTTCCCATCGTACGAATCATCGTATCGACCGTATTCACACTCGATGCCGCGATCTTCACGAGGACATGTCCCGCTTTGACTTGAGGTTTTTCGATTTCTGCAGGTTCAAACGTCGCGTCTTCGCCGTACGATTTTATGAGCATTGCTTTCATGTTTAAGTCTCCAATTGGTTATGATTTCGTCCGTAGTGCTGTGTTTACCCAAGTAGGTCAGTGGGACCGAGCTAAGGCGCATCTACCCCAAATTCGACAAGAAAGTTTTTCGCTGAAATTAGCCCTACATCCGAATAACCAATCGTTTTCATTGCGATGCCTCCTTTCAATCCGTGAGAAACCTTGTCTGCATCATAATTGTTCGTAAAAGAATGATAAATAGGCTTTTTACGAAATCATAATTTGGATATTTTTCATAATGGAGATTCTGTGGCTCCGTTTGTTTCTGAGAATTGCAGAGCTTGGCGGCGTTACGGCGGCAGCAAATGATTTATCACTTTCATCAACAAGTGCGAGTGATTGTTGCTGTCTCCTGTGGCATTTTGGTCTTGATGGGTGATAATCCAGGCTGCGTATGAGTTTGATGCCAATAAAGTGCGAACGTCTGAGGAAATATTGGAGCCCCTCAAACAGCAACCCTACGGACCAGGCTTGTTGGCACTGGTGGCCGTAGGGTTGATGGCTTACGGAATCCATATGGGACTCCAGGCTCGGTATCGTCAGATTAAGCTACCAGACCTAAGGGGCGGGTGCTGAGGATTCAGTAGATTCTTCACTGGTTGAGGGGGCAGAAGAACCAGTGGGTTCAGGAGAAGAGGCTTCTGAATTAGAAGACGGTACCGTCTCTTGACTGGAAGGATTCGTGGGTTGAGGAGAAGCAGGCTGGGTTTGGATAATGGTGGGTGGAGCAGCGGGTATTTCGGTGCGTTCGGCTGCCGGTGGATTGGGCAAGGTGATGTTGATATCAGGCGGTGTTGAGGGTTCAGAGGGCTGAGCAGGGACCACTGTGGGCGTCACTTCGGTGTTCTGACGGTTCGTCAAAATGTACCAAGCTAAAATCCCAAGTCCGAGGAAAGTGGTTGCAATCACCCCAACCAAGAGTCCGCGAGCGGCATTATCGTTATCTCGAATTTTGAGTTGGCGATCCATTTCGAGCCGGGCTCGTTCCAATCGTGCTTCCATCGCTGGATCATCACTGCTTACAGTTTCGCGATGTTTACGCATAGACCCATCAGAGTGATCGATGATGATTTTTTCATCGGATGACGGTTGGGGATATGGACGGTTTGTAGAATGTGTCATAAAGGTTACTTCCGATTACTAAAGGACAGTGCATCTCTCAATGGGGAACATAGGATAGAGCGCCTAGCTGTCAGAGCTGGATTCAGTGTTCTCATTACTGGGGTTTGGGATATCAATGTCAGGTTTAGGTAGATTAATCTCTGGTTTGGGGACATTGATGTTGATGTCTGGTTGGGGAGCGTCCGGTTTGGGGACATTAATCACATCCGTATCTCCCGTTGATGGTTGATTGGTTTGGGCAAACACAAGCCATCCGCCAATTCCCAATACCGCGACGGCAAAAATGCCCACAAATAGTCCGGTTGCTGGATTACTTTGATTTGCTCGACTTCCAGCTGCATAGCCCTGTTCGTAGCGAGCTTGTTCTTTTTCTAATTGATTCATAGGGTTTCCTTAACGTTCGGTTTCAGTGTATGGGGACCGATAGGGGGGCATCATCTTCCCAAAGTAGGAACTGGGGAGGTGACCGTTCTCCCCCTAAAGGTAGAGATAAGTCTGTCCTGGATGCGGCTGGATAGGGACTAAACCCGTTTGGTCAGGCCAAACAAGAATGAAACGGACGATAAAAATGTAGAACAAGATCTTTGCGATCGCAGCAGCACCGACAGCAATACCACTAAACCCAAGAAAGGCGGCAATTAAGGAAACTACCAAGAAGTGGTGACTAAAATGATCTCAAATACCGTGTAAATTCTGGTCTTTATTGACAGTGGTGGGGGATAGCTTCTAGCCGTTGAGAGCATTAGATAATGCATAGGAGAGTAAAAGTAGACCGCAGGTAAAGGCAACGGCAATTTCTCTCACAGTTTGAGTAAAGAGTGTTTGGATCATAAGGGCAATCACTTGCCTGTAATCGAATGAGCCCCGCCTGAAATGGGCCGACCGTAAATCACAGTTCCCAATCAATCGCCTTCGACAATATCAGCTTGAGATGTGGATAGGGTAGTCGTTTCGGCCACCCTATTTTCTTTGAAATCATACTGCCCTATCTACTGCTGATACTGGATGTCAAGCGCCTTGTCATCCCCAAAGCTAATTTAATCATCATCTGGATGACTACATTTGCTGAGCATGAAAGAAGCTGCAGGCTATGTCATGTCCCATATGGCTAAAAATTTATAGGCCATTAGTCATAGGCCAAATGGCTAGGATTGCCAAACATTAAATAGAGCAACTATTCTAGAGCTGACACCCCTGCACGCTGATCATTGCCAATGGCTCAGGGTTCAAATCTTCTTTATCAACGATACCGCTCCATTGCATTAGCGGTATATATCTGTGTGCTGTTTGCAGGTCTTATAGATTGGCTGGATGGTGGTTTAGGCCCCCGTTCCATCATCACAGCCCCTGACAGCCTACGTTTTTTTGTCTTTGCCAGCACCGTTCTTGCACTGATAGGGCTAGAACTCTGGACGTTAGTCAACGGAACCCATTCCCCGACCAGCAAGAAGCGTTTCTTACTCTTGTTTTTGGTCAGGTTAGCGCTGTTTTCAGGTGCTTGTCTGATCACTGATCTGCATTACTCGAAAATTCTGTTTTTACCCATTCTTTTATACGGATACTTTACGGTCAGCCAACAATTGAGTTATGTCATTGCTCTTTTAGGAGTTGCCATCCTATTTGTCCTCAGTGCCGCCAATATTGGCGGGATCAGACCATCACCACCATTAGGTGTATCAAGATTAGGCGGTCTGATTGACAGAAGTACTGGCTCACTGATTGCCTTATTATTCACGCTCCTGTTGGCCCAAGCCATGTCCGAGGCTATCCAGGTTCAACAAAAGCTTACCCATTTATTGCAGTCTCTCGAATCTTCTCATAGACAACTTCAAGCTTATGCCAGCCGCGTTGCTGACTTAGCAGCGACAGAAGAACGGAACCGATTAGCACGGGATATTCACGATACCCTGGGACATCATTTAGCTGCGATTAACATTCAACTAGCAAAAGCCAGTGCTTATCGAGAGCGAGATTCTGACCGGGCCTATGAAGCGGTTAAGCATGCCCAGGAAACTGTACAAGATGCTCTCAAGGATGTACGTGCATCCGTTAGCAGCTTGCGTCAGGAAGGAAAACCGTTTTCTTTTCAAGCTTCTCTAGAAGAATTGATCCGACGCATGGATCATAGCGATCTTGATATAACGTTGAACCAAGCCGGAGAGAGTATGAACTACAGCAGTCTTAAGCTGATGACGTTGTATCGGGTGCTCCAAGAAGGGTTGACCAATATACACAAGCACACCAATGCCAGCCAAGCCCGAATCCACCTTAATTTCGGTCCTCAACAGATCACCTTAGAACTGATGGATAATGGTTTGGGATTCGATGTCGTTGCCTGGAAGTTGCAGAACAATCAACAAGCCACTCACGGCTTAATTGGCTTACAGGAGCGACTCAGTTTGGTGGGTGGAACCCTCGACATCACTAGTCAGCCCCAAGGTACAACGCTCGCCATCAGTATCCCCCAGGATCCTCCCCAGATCAGTTACCGGGCCGAGTAAATTACATGGCTATTCAAATTTTGTTGGTTGATGATCAGTACCTTATCCGAGAAGGCATTTCCTCCTTGTTAGAACTGGAAGAGGATCTGGAGGTGGTGGGGATGGCTGCCAATGGTAAAGAGGCTATCGAACAAGCCATTGACCTGAACCCCAATATTATCCTGATGGATGTCAGAATGCCTGAACTAAATGGGGTTGAGGCAACGGCTCAAATCAAGCAATCACTCGCCAATTGTCAAATCATTATGTTGACCACATTTGATGATGAAGAGCTAATTGTACAGTCACTACTGGCGGGGGCTTGTGGTTATCTCATGAAGGACATTCCTCCGCACGATCTCGTGCAAGCGATCAAGCTGGCTGATTCGGGCGTGTTTCAACTCGCGCCTGAGGTTGCAGGCAAACTAATTGGTTCACTCAAAACTCAACGCCATGGCGAAGTCCCTAAATTTCCAACTGATACACCACTGACAACGAGAGAACTCGAAGTACTAAAGCTACTCGCTAAAGGCAACACAAATAAAGAAATTGCCAAAGCTTTTAACTTGAGTGAGGGAACCATCAAAAACCACGTTTCCAATATTTTAATGAGACTTGAACTCAGAGACCGCACCCAGGCAGCCGTCTATGCAGTAGAGCATGGCTTAAGCTGAGGACAGGTTGTATTATCGTCCTAACCACCTATTGAACCCCGTCAACTCTCAATCTACTGGTACTTTTTACCTAGATGGAACTATGTCAAAAGAGCTAGGTGATTTATGTCGATAGACCCTAGCAATGCTCGATAGAAATCTCATACAATCTAGCTAGACTCCTTAAAGCGTTGATTGTTTTGAGCCGATCTACCGATCAATCATCCGTATTCAGAAACTGTAAACGTTATGCGGTGTAGCGGTTACTCCACTTCTTAATTTGAACTATCCATTATTTTTACTATCAATCAGCGGGTGGACTGATTAACACTCCATTTGGCCTGTTGCCACTCAATCCATGCAGTACATCTGGGGAGTGTCAGTGCGAGGTGAAGGTGAAGTATGTATTTGAATCTGAGATCGCACGGATTAGGGTTGGCAATGATGGTATTGCTATCGGCCTGTACTGTGCAAGCGGCGGATGATGCCAAGACGTCCAAAGGTCGTCCCAAAACCGCTGCAGTGGATGTTGCGATCGCAAAACCGAATCCAGAGCAAATCCTGGAATCCTTTACGGGGACGACGGCACCAATCCAAGAAGTGATGGTGCGATCGCAAGTGGATGGACAGCTGCAAAAACTAGCGGTAGAAGTTGGTGATCGGGTCGAGAAAGGACAGATCCTGGGACAACAAGACGACGGGGTACTCACAGGTACGGTCAACACCGCCCGTGCTGAACGAGAAGCTCAGGTAGTCGATGTTGCCAAAGTCCGGAGTCAAGTGGGTGCAGCCAAGGCCAACGTTGAACAAGCCCGTCTCGCCCTAGTTCAAGCGCAAGGGAATGTTCTGCAGTTGCAAAATGCCGCCCGCGCCAATATTGAAGCGGCCCGGCTGGAAGCCCAACAAAACCGTCAGGATGCAGATCGATTAACGCAACTGGCCAAAGCAGGGGCGACCTCCCAGCAGGAGGCAGAACAGGCCCGCACCTTAGCCCAGCGAACTCAGCAAACCTTGGTGAATACTCAAGCCAACAGTGTCCAGGAAATCACCCAGGCTCAAACCGCCGTCAAAACTGCCGAACAAGCCTTACAGGCTGCCATCGCCCAAGTAGATATTGAGCAAGGCACCGTGAATGCAACCCAACGACGGGTCTATGCCCAGCAATCTGTGCTCAACCAAGCCCTAGAGCAGCGCTCCTTTACAGTCCTCACAGCCCCCTTAACTGGCGTCGTTATGGAGCGCTTCAGCGAAGCAGGCAATCTCTTACAGACCGGCGATTCGATTCTGCGTCTCGGGGATTTCAAACAGATTAAAATTACGGTTCAAGTCCCTGCCAGGCTGTTGTCTCAACTGCGCAAGGGACAACCGGCCAAGATCACTCTGAATGCCTTTCCCCAACAAAAGTGGTCTGGCAAAATTACTCGTATTTCGCCCCTCGCCAACGCCACATCGCGGTTGTTACCCATCGAAATTGTGATGGATAACCTCGGCAAAGTCAGCGGTGGGCTCCTGGCTCGCGTCAGCTTTGTTCAACCGCAACAAAATCGGATTTGGGTACCTGAGGCCGCCTTACAGACCAGTCAAGCTCGTAAGGGTTCATTTTCCTCCAAACCCAAACAGCCGTCTTCTGATCGCACCTCAGCCCAGCAGCGTCCGCAGCCATCCACTGATCGGAACAAAGCCTCAGCCACTCTGTTTGTGCTTGACAAAGCTAGTCCCCAGCCTCGCGTCAGTGCCCGTCCAGTCCGGTTGGGAGCCCAGCGCAATGGACAGGTGGAAATTCTTCAAGGGCTAACCCCAGGCGAATCCTTCGTCAGCCGTAGTAGTCAACCCCTCAAAGACGGCGCCACCGTCCGTCTGAGCGCCATTTCAGAATCTTCATCCTCGGTGCACCCCTAATGGATCGGCCTTCCTTTAGCTTCAGTACCCTCTCCATCCGTCGGCATATAGGCGTATTGATGCTGACGCTGACCATCGTGGTGTTGGGCCTGTTTTTTCTCTCGACCTTGCAAGTGGACTTACTGCCATCCATTACCTATCCCCGGATTGGGGTGCGCTTAGAAGCACCCGGTATTTCCCCCGATGTCGCCGTGGATGAAATTACCGACCCCCTAGAAGAAGCATTGCTGGCGACAGAAGGGGTGGTGCAAATTTACTCCCGAACCCAAGAAGGTTCTGTCAACGTTGACCTCTATTTTGAACCCGGTGGCAATATTGACCAAGCCCTCAACGATGCCACTGCGGCCCTTAACCGCGCCCTTAATGATCTCCCCGACATGATTGAGCAGCCGCGTCTGTTTAAATTTGACCCCTCACAATTGCCCGTCTATGAAATGGCCCTGACCTCACCCGGTCTAGACGACTCAGAACTCCGAGTGTTTGCAGAGGAAACCCTGAGCCGCAAGTTGGGGCTCGTGCCTGGCGTCTCATCCGCTGAAGTCTCTGGGGCCGCAGAGGAAGAAATTCGGATCAATCTTGACCTCAATCGGATGCAGACCATCGGTGTGGGTATCACGGAGGTTCTCGACGCCCTGAGCGCCCGCAATCAGGATATTTCAGGAGGGCGGATCCTAGGACGGCTAAGCGAACCGCTCACGCGCACGATGGGGCAATTTCAGTCCGTCGATGAGATTGAATCCCTGATTCTGACTGTAGCTGCTCCTTCCTCTGCCAATGAAGCGGCTGGCGCTCCCCTCTCAACCACTCAGCAGGCCCTCCAGGGCGACCAACAGGTTTACCTCCGAGATATTGCCGAGGTTGTGGATGGAGCGGCGGAACAGCGGGTGTTTGTCAATCTCAATCAAACGCCTGCGGTTAAAATTAGCCTGCAAAAACAGCCCGATGCCAATACCGTAGCGGTGGTGGATGGTGTCAAAGCCAAGCTGGCAGAGCTGACTCAACGAGAGATTATTCCTGCCGAGATGGTGATGATTCCGACCCTGGACGAGTCCCTCTTTATTCGCAATGCGATTCGGAATGTTGCCATCTCCGGTCTGAGTGGGATGGTGCTGGCGGCCTTGGCGGTCCTGCTATTCTTGGGGTCTCTACGACAGACCCTGATTATTGTGCTGGCCATTCCCTTAGCCACCCTCACCGCCATTATTTTGATGCGGCTGTTTGGTCTCTCTATGAATGTGTTTAGTTTAGGCGGCTTAGCTCTGGGTGTCGGCATTGTTGTGGACAACGCCATCGTCATGCTGGAGACCATTGTCCAGGGCACTCAGCCCCCCGTCTCGCAGAATGGATATTCCCCGCAAGACCAAATTCTCAGACAGGCAGAACAGAGCAGCCGTCAAGTGGAATCGGCTCTGGTGGCCTCCACAAGTACCAACTTGGTGGCGGTCTTACCGTTTTTAATGATTGGTGGCTTTATTGCCCTCCTCTTTAATGAACTTCTCCTCACCATTAGTTTTGCCATTAGCGCCTCAATTCTAATTGCCCTAACGGTCGTGCCGATGTTGGCCTCGCGGTTATTGATGATTCGCAGATCGAGCCGAATTGGTCAAACCTGGCTGTTAGTGCAGTTCCGAGACCGGTTTGAGCGCGCGACCTTGAGCTATTGTCGGGGGTTAGGATGGGTTTTGAAATGGCGATGGCAAGTGGTGGCAGGCGCGATTCTGATCCTCGGCAGCAGCAGTCTGGTGATGCTAGGGCAAATTCCGCAAGAGATTTTGCCGCCGATCAATACAGGACAGGCCTCATTGGTGGCTCAGTTCCCCGTGGGGACGACCTTAGAGCAGAATCGCCTCGTCATGGCTAAGGTGGAAGCTATTTTGGCGAAACAGCCAGAGACTGCCTACGCGTTTATAACGGCTGGGGGGTCTATCCGAGGGACGAATCTCAGAGAAAATCCGTTGCGGGGGTCGGGTTCGATTACCCTAAAGCCCAACACTGACGTGGAGGCTTATACCCAGCAGGTTAGCCAAGCGATTGACCAGCTGAATTTGGTTGATACTCGCATCCGTGTTTCTCCGGGGCAGGTGCGCGGATTAATTACCAGTAATTCGCCGATTCGAGGAGCTGATGTGGATGTGCTGTTGCAGGGAGAAGATCCACAGCAGCTCAGCCAAGCAGGACGACAAGTGTTAGGCGCTCTGAGTGAGCAAGTGACGAGCGCGCGGTTTCGACCTGATAATGATCCAGACCAACCCGAACTGCAAATTTCCCCTGACTGGGAACGGGTTGCGGCCCTGGGCCTGTCTGCTCAACAGATGGGTGAGACGATTCAGACGGCTGTGGAGGGTTGGGTGCCTACCCAACTCCAGAAAGGAAATCGTCTGATTGATATTCGCGTTCAGCTGGATCCAAAATCCCTGCGAACGGAAGAGCAGCTGGCTCAACTCCCCTTGTTCACTGAGGGCAATCAGTTTGTGCAGCTTGCGGATGTGGCCAAGATTGCGCTAGGAGCTGCCCCTCTAGAAATCCAGCGGATTAATCAGCAACCCGTTTACTTAGTGGGGGGTAACTTAGCCGAAGGAGCGCGGTTAAGTGACGCCCTGGCGGAGGTGGAGTCGGTGTTAGCAACCCTAACCCTTCCAGACGGCGTGTCTCGATTACCCAGCACAGCGGCGCAGAGTAATCGAGCGTTACAGCAGGCACTGCAAACCTTAGGGGGACTGGCGGCATTTCTGGTCTTCGTGGTGATGGCCGTGCAATATAACTCGCTGATCGATCCCCTCGTGATTTTGTTTACAGTTCCCTTGGCCCTGTCGGGCGGTATTTTTGGGCTCTACATTACCCAGACGGCTATCGGGGCCACGGTGATAGTGGGGGTGGTTCTGTTGGTGGGGATTGTCGTCAATAACGCCATCATTATGGTGGAGTTAGCCAACCAGATCCATGGCCAGTCCAGGCAAGATCGCCAAGCTGCGATTTTGCAGGCAGCGCCTCAACGCCTCAAGCCCATTTTGATGACCACCATGACCACCGTGCTGGGGATGCTTCCCCTCGCCCTCGGCATTGGTCAAGGGTCAGAGTTTTTGCAACCCTTGGGCATTGTGGTGTTTGCTGGACTCTCCTTAGCCACCTTGCTTACCCTGTTTATCATTCCTTGCTTTTATGTGACTCTCCATAATGCCGGGCACCCGCAAAAAGGCCCTTCAAGCAAGATCAAGACATTACCTTTCCATCGTCTTTTGCAACGGCTGCGTTCTTGAACGATAGTCTCTCTATGCCTGCAGTTTTGAAGTTTAGTGAGGATCTGCCCATGATCAGCTCCTAAAAAATGATGACTCAGCGTTAGAGATTGGGCTAGCGACTGATTGCTCCCCTCTCCTGATGATGGCCCTCACTGTACTGCTTTAACTGAGAACAATGACTGACTATCCTAGAACTTTCAAGTTGAACCGAACCGATTTTGCGATCGCATACGTACTCCTTCGCCTTCTGATCGGCGTCAATTTCCTCAATCACGGCCTCACACGGATCGGCAATATCCCTGGTTTTGTCGAAAGTATGGTGAAAACGATGGAGACGTCGTACTTCCCCGAACCCTTGGTGCGCATCAACGCCTTTTTAGTTCCCATTGTTGAACTGATTGTGGGTGGACTCCTAATCCTTGGTTGGCGAACGCGTATTGCGCTGATAGTTACCTCAAGCCTGATGGTGATCCTAATGCTCGGGGTGACTGCAGTCCAGAATTGGCAAGCAGCAGGGGACCAGCTGGTCTATGGTCTAATCTTATTCATCCTTTTAGCTTGTCGCAGTTTCAATACGGTTTCCGTGGACTATTGGCTCGCCAAAAAAACAGCCCCATCAGAGCGATCTCAGTAAGGGGGGTCCCCCGTTCGAGTTAAATCAAAAAAGTGGAGAAAAGCACTGTGTAATCACAGCGTTCTTTTCTCCACAAAGGTGTGAGGTTAATGGTTTAGTGCATCTCCTAGGATCAGATAGACCCAATGAGGTTGCTATGACAAGGTTTTAATATCATCTAAAGATGTAATATCCGGGCATCCAAACCCGTCTTCCCCGTCGAGTGGTCCATCGCCCCTCGACCCATTGTCGACGCTGACGGCGAATGCGACGAGCTCGTCGAGTGTTTGCCCGAGGATAGACACGACGGGAGTTTCTTCGCCCCTGCACAGCTGAACGGCTCTGTCCACTAAAGACGGGCACCTTAATGGTCACATCTGCTGAAGCAGGTTGTGCCACCATCGGCGTTGTCACCAGTGGCAGTATGGTGAGTGCTGTAAGCATCAATTTTTTCATTAAAATGTCCTCAAAATGTTTCAGATACTCATCAACCAAGGATTATTTTTTTCTGAAGGTAGCTATGGCCTAATAGCAAGTATTATTGACCCAAAAATAATTTTGGTAGGGTCAACTCCTGCTTTCTGAAAATTAGACTTTCCCTTCAATGTCATTTTGTTGATATCTCATCACACCTGCAGCATAGGTGTAATTTAGATGGGTATACAAGGATCTAAGGTACTAATTTTTCATGCCCTATAGTCCTATTATTTATTGATTGGTTTTCTGCTGATCAATCCCTTGAACGTCACCCAGTAAATGATTTATGGGATTGAAGTCCGTTCAATTTAAATGTAGATGATGCAATTAGCTTCAGCTTTTTAAATATAGAAAAAATGGTTGCCAAAATGTTTACAAGTACTGTGCAAATCCTGGCCTCTATTAACAGTGACGCAGGGTAGCTTCTAGCTGCCAAAAGCACTAGGTAATGCATAGAAAAACAAGAGCAGACCGTAGATAAAGGCAACGGCAATTTCTCTAGCAGTTTGCGTAAAGAGTTTTCTGAGCATGAGGGCAATAACCTTTCTGTACTTGAATTAGACCAATCTGAAATGGGCCAATCAGAAGTCAGCCCCAATGCGATAGGTTAGTCAAACAATTCTTTCACTGCATCTTGGGCATCTTCCGCTGCAGATTCAATATTTTGTTCCAGATTGCCAATGGCGTTTTGAGTTCGTCCTATGTCTTGTTTGGCTTTCCCTGGAACTTTCTTGAACGCGCTTTGCGTGGTCTGAATATCTTGTTGTGCTTTACCTTGGGCTTGTTTAACGGCACCTTCTGCTTTGGTGCTGGTGCCGCTGCCGAAGGTCTTATCGATATCGGTTTTGGCCATATTATCCAATTGTTCGGCCCGACTGGAGCCAAATAAAGCCATCAGTTGAGGCTGATTCGGTGCTGCGATCGCATCTATGGGAAGTGCCCCTAAACTGCTGATTAAGATCGAAAAAGACAATACCAATGTATAGGTGACTTGGCGGCAAACATGAATAAAACTAGGATGCATATTCTTCTCCTTAATCATTTGATCTATGCAAAATTCTGAGTGGATTTCTACTCATATCTACCCTGAGAGATTGAGCGGCTGAATCTCCCCTAGGATCTAAATAAAGTAAGGGTATCTCTCTCGAAAGATAGAGCTTTTATTATCTATGCGCGTCTGTCGCGAGTAAAAAATAAAACTAGATATTACGTGAGCTGAGGAGGTTTTATATCTCGGTTTTAGAGTTAATTTAAGTGCTTATATATAAAACCTCTCTTGAAGCTTTTGGCCGTTGATTAGTGCTATTGGTCACCCATTCGATATAAGCATTCGGATCCGCTTTATGTCTTAATGCTGATGCTGGATGAGTCTTGCTTGCTAGATACTTAAGACATCGAACGCAAGTATTATCACGGAGTCTTATTTATGAGTAATGAGCATTTATCTGCTGTATTAATAGAAGAACTATCATCTGAAGAAAGAGAGAAAGGTTATGTTAAGGATGAAGCTGGCTTAACGAATAAGTTTGCAGTTGAACCCGAACCATATGCTGCTGAGCCAGGCGAAAGACCAGAAGATTTCTTCGGATTTACCCTCTTTGCTGAAACCTTAAGTGGACGAATCGCGATGATTGGCTTTGACTTACTAGTACTCACAGAAGTCTTGACTGGTAAGGGGATTATCCACTTATTGGGGTAAGTCGATCTCTGGAGATTCTTACTTGGTAAATCGAGATTGACTTAAAGGATTTCTCGAACAAAATCATCAACGTTTATTAGGAGCATCGTAATTATGGAACACCGAAAAGCAAAACTTGGCTTTACTCAGTTTGCTGAGACTTGGAGTGGTCGTCTAGCGATGATGGGATTTACCCTCTCAATGATTGCTGAATTAATCACTGGTCACGGTCTTTATAATCACCTCTTGGCCTTATAGTGACCGTATATTCAACAAAATAATTGAAGCTCTGTTGTCTCTTGCTTGAATGTTTTCTTAAGTATTCAATCAGAATGTCTCAGTTCTTAGCTGTGTAAGGATAGAGTTTATTCAAGATAGTCTAGGTGTTAGATAAGACTCTAATGTCTGGGCTATTTTTTATGATTAGCAGGTATAATATTATTTGCAGTTTGAAATTACTTAATTCTATGTCTTGCGATTGATGACTGAACAAAGAAATCATCCTTGCGATGGATTTATGGAAGAAGATTATTTGATTGATTAGAGGAAGGAAAGAAAAAATGGATAATACATATGCGACATTACAATATTGGTTTAACTACTGAACAACGCCAAGGGGTTATTCAACTTTTAAATCAAGATTTAGCTGATTTATATTTACTTGTCATTAAGACCAAGAAATATCACTGGGATGTCGTAGGTCCCCAATTTATGACCCTTCATCAATTTTGGGAAGAACAATATGAAACCCTGACCTCCAATGTTGATGCTTGTGCAGAGCGAATCCGATCATTAGGTGGATATCCGCTGGGGACTGCCAAGGGTTTTCTGGATAACTCAACAATTAGTGAACATCCAGGTGACTTGCCTACTGCGACGGATATGGTAGCTCGTCTAGCACACGATCATGAGCAGGTCATCCGTAATTTGAGAGAGCATATCGATCACTGTTCTGGGCAATTCCATGATGAAGGAACGGCGGATTTCTTGACCTATGCCTTACCCACAAGTCTTGAAAGCATGGTGATGATGATGTTTGAGGCATGCGATAAAGTGTAGCCTAACCTCTAACATAGGAAACCGAATATCATGCAAACATGGGCTGCTCAGGAATTGGGAACATCCAACCTAGGCGACGCTCGTCTCAACAGACGCTTGATAGAGATTGTTGATTCAAGACAGGTTGAGTGCTCAGCCTAATGCAAGTATTCCACA
>NZ_JANQOP010000212.1 GCF_028285745.1 Acaryochloris sp. IP29b_bin.137
TGATTTAGTAATGGGGATAATGTCGTGACTGCCTATACCATTGACTTCAGCCCAATTACCAAACTCACGGATGAGCAGTTTGACCTTCTTTGCGAGGCCAATCCTGACATTAAGTTTGAGCGTACCTCGACTGGAGAACTTGTGATTATGCCGCCGACGGGTGGAGAAACTGGAAAGCGAAATGTAGAAATCGCGGCTGATTTCGTTTACTGGAATCGTCGGAATAATCTTGGAGTTGTGTTCGATTCGTCCACCTGTTTTAGAATCCCAGGCGGCGGCGATCGCTCCCCTGATGTGGCGTGGGTAGAAAAATCTCGATGGGATGCCCTCACTCCAGAACAACAAAGTAAATTCCCACCGATCTGCCCTGATTTTGTGTTGGAATTGCTCTCTCCTAGCGATAATCTCACTGTCACTCAGCAGAAGATGCAGGAATATCTATCCAGTGGAATACGGTTGGGATGGCTTATCAACCCAGAAAATAAGCAGGTTGAAATTTATCGTCCTAGCCAAGGGGTAGAGATATTACAATCTCCTAGGGCGGTTTCTGGTGAAGCGGTGCTGCCAGGGTTTAACCTGAATGTAGAGTGGATTTGGGGGTAGAAGAGTATTAAAGGCAAGCTAGTCGAAGATTGGTAAAGCCTAATTGAAAGCTTGGAGAAATTTGAGCGGAAATAACACGCTTACCAAATACTGACTGAGTAGGCACAACTTATCATTCATTATCGCTGCCATGCCAGGATGACTCCATGCCTTTCTAAATTGCAGCTTCTATCTCCTCTAGAGTTTTCGGAGACCCTGGGTATGCAAGACAGCCCATCACCTCTTCTAAGGTTGTTTCGGGAAACGGTGTAGCTGGAGTGAGCAAAACATCAATTCCTATATTGGTAGTAGCAACTTCTTGGCTGGATTGCTATGAAGTGGTCATTCCATAAATGCTTGAGTAGGTGACCTTAACTGGCACACTCTCAAGTAAGTCATAAGATCCTAGCACCACGACAAATCATCAAGCACAGCCTGCCTGACCTTGTTATCCTATGGTTTGGTAAAGCGATGAAAAAAGGGTGCCTGTTGCCGATGACTGCAGCAGGGAAATAAGCAATCATGAGTTTTTCTGCAATTGTGCAATCGTTGGGGCGGTCTCGCCTATCGGAAGAATTGCTGCTGAAGTTGAAAGAGCAGCGAGTCTTAGAGTTATGTGGTGTACCCCGCTTGCCGAAGGGACTAGTCGCCTCTGCCCTAGCTCAACAGCGACAGCAGCATTTGTTTGTGGTTACCGCCACCCTAGAAGAAGCCGGGCGGTGGGCCACTCAGCTCGAAGCCATGGGATGGCAGACGGTTTATTTCTATCCCACCTCCGAAGCCTCCCCCTATGAATCCTTGGATCGAGAGTCCGAGATGATCTGGGGGCAGTTACAGGTGTTGGCCGAAACCCTGAAGCTGAATGCGAATCCAGAGGCAACACCCTTAGCGATTGTGACCACAGAACGGGCATTGCAACCTCATTTACCTCCCGTGCAGGTCTTTGAACCCTATTGCCTCAGCTTGGAAACGGGGATTGAGCTAGACCTAAAAACCCTCAGCGATAAGCTCGCCCGACTTGGATATGAGCGGGTCTCCCTAGTGGAAACCGAAGGCCAATGGAGTCGGCGTGGCGACATTGTCGATATTTTTCCCGTGGCCTCCGAGCTACCCATTCGGTTGGAGTGGTTTGGGGATGAGCTGGATAAAATGCGGGAGTTTGACCCCACTAGTCAGCGGTCTTTGGATAGTAGTGAAAAGCTGACGCTGACGCCGACCAGCTTTGCCCCGATTACCTTAGCATCTCTAAGTGAGGCCCAACAGGCCCAAGTCAAAGCCTACTTAACAGAAGAAGAACTGGCCCTCTTAGAAACTGGAACCTTAGAAGGCAGTCAACGATTTCTAGGGATGGCTTTTGAAACGCCCGCTTCTCTATTAGATTACCTGCCGGAAAATACGCTGGTGGTCGTCGATGAACCCATGCAATGTCGGCCCCACAGTAACCGTTGGGTAGAACATGCCCATGAACAGTGGGAGTCCGTAAGTTTACCGGAGACTCCACTACCGAAGCTGCATCAAGATTTCGAAGCTGCTCTGGATCAAATTGAAGTATTTGAGCGGGTCTTTCTGTCAGAATTAGCGGAAGAGAAAGGCGGCTTAAACTTGTCCAGTCGGACAGTGCCTGCAGTGCCCCACCAGTTTGGTAAGTTGGCCGAGACTATTAGGGGGGAGCGCGATCGCAAATTCAGTATCTGGCTCATCTCTGCTCAGCCCTCTCGATCCGTGGCCCTGTTACAGGAACATGACTGTCCCGCCCAGTTTGTACCTAACCCTAAAGATTTCCTGGCCATCGACAAGCTGCAGGAGCAGCATACCCCCGTTGCCCTTAAATATTCTGGGTTAGCGGAGCTCGAAGGCTTTGTGTTGCCCACTTTCCGCACGGTGGTGATCACAGACCGCGAGTTTTTTGGTCAGCATACCCTGGCAACTCCCACCTATATTCGCAAACGACGACGGGCCACCTCCAAAAAGGTGGATCCGAACAAGCTCCAGCCGGGAGACTTTGTGGTCCATCGCAATCATGGCATTGGCAAATTCCTTAAGTTAGAAAGTCTGACCCTAAATCACGAAACCCGTGAATATTTGGTATTGCAATACGCCGATGGCACCTTGCGAGTCGCGGCGGATCAATTAGGTTCCTTATCTCGATTCCGCAATACAGGAGAAGGGCGACCCCAACTTAATAAAATGTCGGGGAAAGCCTGGGAGAAAACCAAGAATAAGGTTCGCAAATCCATTAAGAAGTTGGCGGTGGATCTGCTCAAGCTCTATGCCCAGCGCGCCCAGCAGGAGGGATTTACCTTTCCCCTCGATCAGCCCTGGCAAGAAGAGATGGAAGACTCCTTTCCCTATCAGCCCACTGCCGACCAGCTGAAAGCCGCTCAAGATGTGAAGCGGGATATGGAAAATCCCCGCCCGATGGATCGGCTGGTCTGTGGAGATGTCGGCTTTGGCAAAACCGAAGTGGCCACTCGGGCGGTATTTAAAGCAGTAACCGCAGGCAAACAGGTGGCCTTTCTCGCACCGACGACTATTCTCACCCAGCAGCACTACCACACCCTAAAAGAACGGTTTGCCCCCTACCCGATTCAAATTGGCCTCCTCAACCGGTTCCGCAGTGCCGAAGAGCGCAAAGATATTCAAAATCGCCTCAAAACCGGAGAGTTGGATATTGTCGTTGGCACCCATCAACTGCTGGGGAAAAGCGTCAACTTCCGAGATTTGGGCCTGCTTGTGATCGATGAAGAGCAGCGGTTTGGGGTCAATCAAAAGGAGAAAATCAAAACTCTCAAAACCCAAGTGGATGTGCTCACCCTTAGCGCCACCCCCATCCCTCGGACCCTATATATGGCCCTGTCGGGGGTGCGGGAAATGAGCCTAATTACTACGCCTCCCCCCTCTCGTCGTCCGATTAAAACCCATCTCTCGCCCTACGATCCAGAATCGATTCGGAGTGCCGTCCGCCAAGAGTTAGACCGAGGCGGCCAGATCTTTTATGTGGTGCCCCGCGTGGAAGGCATCGAAGAAGTGGCAGGTAAGCTGCGGGAAATGGTGCCCAGTGCCCGGATTGCCATTGCCCACGGTCAAATGGTGGAAGGGGAGCTAGAGGCGACGATGCTCACCTTTAGTAATGGCGACGCTGAAATCCTAGTCTGTACCACCATTATCGAATCGGGACTGGATATTCCTCGCGTCAATACGATTTTGATTGAAGATGCCCAAAAGTTTGGCCTCTCCCAGCTCTATCAGCTCCGAGGTCGGGTGGGTCGCGCCGGGATTCAGGCCCATGCTTGGCTGTTTTATCCTAATCAAAGTTCCCTAACTCAGAAAGCCCGCAAGCGACTCCGGGCTTTACAAGAGTTTAGTCAGCTCGGGTCTGGCTATCAGTTAGCGGTGCGAGATATGGAAATTCGGGGCGTCGGTAATTTGTTAGGGGCAGAGCAGTCCGGGCAAATGGAGGCCATTGGCTTTGACCTGTATATGGAGATGCTGGACGAGTCCATTAACGAAATTCGCGGTCAAGAAATCCCGCAGGTGGATGAAGCCCAGGTGGATCTCAACCTAACGGCCTTTATTCCCGCCGATTACATCACCGATTTGGATCAAAAGATGAGTGCCTATCGGGCCGTCGCCTCAGCAGAGACCAAAGCCGACCTCACCCAAACCGCCGTGGACTGGAACGATCGCTATGGTCCGATTCCCGATTCAGCCCAACAGCTATTGCGGATTATGGAACTCAAACAATTGGCAAAATCCCTAGGTTTCTCGCGGATCAAACCAGAGGATAAGCAGCATGTGATGCTGGAAACTCCGATGGAGGAACCGGCCTTTAAGTTACTCAAGGAGAATCTACCTGAACATTTGCGATCGCGTTTCGTATACTTCCCCGGCAAGGTAACGGTACGAGGTCTCGGCGTCATGAAAGCCGACCGCCAATTGGAAAGTCTGATTGATTGGCTCGGCAAGATGAAGGGGGCCTTACCTGAAGTCGAGAAAACCTTAGTGGAAGCAGGTTAGAGCTAAGGTTATCACCTGGAGCAAGAGGTTAATTGCCTGATATCCATGGCATAACGGTTGCGGTTACCTGCGCGGCAAAGATCAAAAAAACACCGCCGAAGTGTTAGCTGCGCGTCAGGTGCAACGCCTTGTTAGGCAACAGATAAACGTTTGATCTCTATATCACCAACTGCTTGCTCAGCTTGCCACAGGTCATATTGCATTTGTTGGTTCAACCAACTTTCAGGAGACGTATCAAAAGCTTTACTTAATCGAATCGCCATTTCAGGACTAATTCCTGCTCTGCCATTTAAGATTGCAGATAGGGTCTTTCTACTAATCCCCAGTGCATCAGCAGTTTCAGTCACAGTTAGATTTAACGGCTCAATACAAAGTTCCTTGAGAACTTCGCCAGGATGTGGTGGGTTATGCATTTTCATTAGTGGTAATCCTCAAGATCGACATCACAAGCATCAACACCATCGAAGGTGAAGGTAATCCGCCAGTTTCCAGATACTCTCACTGACCACGTTCCTTTGCGTTGACCAACTAATTCATGAAGCACTAGACCAGGTAACTTCATGTCTTGTGGAGACGTTGCAGCATTAAGGCGAGCTAGAATGATCCGAATCCGTTTAGCATGATTTGTCTGAATGCCTCGGGTGCTTCCTGACTCAAAAAATTGCTTTAACCCTCGATGTTTGAAGCTAATGATCATCGGTCGATTGTAACCCATAACGTTACTAGTTACAATCTGGCGAGAGGATCAGGGCCTGACGTCAAGGATAACCGGGCCAAGAACTGACGTTGATGAGCGAAGTGAATGTATGACGCTATTCCGGCTCCGGTTCATCCGTTTGTTTTGTGCCACATTCTTGAGTTGACGTTGCCTTTAACAAGTGGTCGCGGAACACATCTGGTAACAATTTTGCATTTCCACTGCTAACCGTACCGCAGCAAACCGTTGACAGGTAGTCGCCAGCCTTACGCCAAAGGTCATCACAGTCGGGGTCGTTCTTGGCCACGGTGAGAACATGACCGTCCTTGTAGCTTCGGCAAATATCGAAGAGCAGTCCTCCTGTATGGGATTCAAGGCGGTCAATGTACTGAATGAACCATC
This sequence comes from Acaryochloris sp. IP29b_bin.137, assembly GCF_028285745.1. Classification (GTDB taxonomy): domain Bacteria; phylum Cyanobacteriota; class Cyanobacteriia; order Thermosynechococcales; family Thermosynechococcaceae; genus Acaryochloris. The sequence goes on from NZ_JANQOP010000212.1 coordinate 5,699, forward strand.
CCTCGTATTCCATTTCTGGAACTTGGTCAGGTAAGCATTTATCACTGGCGTAGTACCGCCATGTAACTTTGCGCCCGGAGTCATTCAGTAGTTCGAGCCACATTATTGGCGATGGCAGCCTTCCGTTCGGCAAGATCACTGTGAAATCTCGATTACTCAGTCATTCTGGAACGGGTTCATCGACATCGACTACTGATGTCACCTCAAAACTTTCAGCGACGATTCGCAGAACTCCCGGAATATCAATCTCGAATCCGATGCCCTGTCCAGCGTTATAGGAATTCGCGCCTTCGGCCAGATGTTCAGGATGATATGTCCCATCAAGAGCATACTCCGTAATGTCTTGAGCCATGAGCTCGATGGTACGCAATGTCCGTGGTTCTCCGGCCGCGTAGCTACCAGCGACCTGGAATTGGAGGGTTAGCCGGACATCGGTTGCATCGTTACGGCCCGGAAGCGGCTCCAAACACGACACTGACGCGTCGTGCAAGAAATGGTTTCGGTGAATCCATTCATCGAGCGCTGTGACAGAATCAATTTGCACGGTATCGAAATCCGAAAGCGGTCTCCGAGGCACAGAACTATTAATTAGACGGATGGCGGCTGATAATTCCGGTATGGAGGGTATTATCCGCTAAGTACCGTATAACTCCGACTTTAGGGTCATTATCCAGTAGTTTGCTGTAATTAGAAAGCCATTTTTGAGAATCTGAATAATGATAAGCCTTACTCCATAAAGCTTTCAAGCTTCCTGTATCCATGTCCGACTCGCCTAAACTCTTTGATCAAATCCCCACCACCTTTCGGCTCAAGCGCTATAGCCCTAAGACCGAAAAGTTTTATCTCTACTACATTAAAGACTTTCTCCGGTATCACGAAATGCGTCCACCCCGAGAACTCGGTGTTCAGGAAATTCATGAATACCTTTCTCTTCTGGCTGGAAGAAAGCACGTCGCTGCATCCACTCAAAATATTGCCTTGAGTGCCTTGCTCTTTCTGTAAAACAAGTGTTAAAAAATTGACCTGACCTTATCCCGAACTCAGGTTAGATAAGTAATTGATCTACTTTTCTCAGAATCAGTGCCGACTTCGTGTAAACGCCAGAAAACTTGTTAAACATTTGCGATCGCGTTTTGTATACTTCCCCGGTAAGGTAACCGTGCGAGGTCTTGGCGTCATGAAAGCCGACCGCCAATTAGAAAGCCTAATTGACTGGCTAGGCAAAATGAAGGGGGCCTTACCGGAAGTCGAGAAAGCTTTAGTGGAAGCAGGTTAGATCGAATAACCCTACCTTGAGCAAAAGGTTCACTTCTGACATCCCATAGCTAAAAAGGGCTGTTCAGATTTCTCCAACCCCGACTAATAAGATAGGTTGCTTTGGGCGTTTTTAGAGGCTAACGTCGGCCAATTTTGATTCGCTTGGGAAATATAGCCAGGAATATCTTCTTGCCATTGCCTCTGCACATCTGCACTAAAGTTCAAATACAGCTTGCCATCCACGATTGCCCAAGCTTCCGGCACAATTGTAACTAAAGCCCCTTGGCTCACTCCATAAGCACAGAATCCACCATATTGAGGCGCATACGCTTCTGGATTACTCGCAAATAAGTCTCGATGCTTGGCATTGGCAAATAGCCAGGTCACCCCTTGCCACTCATAGGCATAGTCTTGTACCCCTTGCACAGGACGACCTTCCGTAAAGTATGCCACTGGATCTGTTCCGCGAATAGCAATCCCATCTTCTGCAAAAATAGCTGCAGCAGGGGTAACAGATTCAGATGCTGGATTAGCAGTTGCTATTTCTCCGGTGCGAGTAATAGAGGGAACGGTAGAAGCCACACCCAACAGTACGATAGAAGTTAAGGCGATTTTAGGCAGACGGTTTGGGTTCACGGATTTTGCTCCAAAATAATACATCAGTCAAAACTCAGTATTTCAAAACAGCTGTGACTGACGACTCTACAACTTGAGGGCACTTACATAAGCAAGGAATAATGCTGCACTTAAAGCACCCTCATTACTAGAGATGAGTTAGTAGCTTTTAGCCGCACAAGGGTCTTTGGCGGCGCAGGGGTTCTTGGCAGCGCAAGGGTCTTTGGCGGCGCAGGGGTTCTTGGCAGCGCAAGGGTCTTTAGCAGCGCAGGGATCCTTGGCAGCACAGGGGTCTTTAGCCGCACAAGGGTTCTTGGCGGCACAGGGGTCTTTGGCGGCACAAGGGTTCTTGGCGGCACAGGGATTATCTACGGCAGCAGCGCAAGGATTAGCATAGGTTGGGGGAGCAGTTAGAGTTGTTGTGGCGACCCCAACGGTCAACATAGAGGTAGAGGCCAGTAATGCTAAATATTTGACTTTCATACATAGAACTCCAGAAATCAATGGGTCAGTTCAAAACCTACTCTTAAATAGTTAAAAGAAGTTGAATAAGGGTAGCCTGAAGACTAAATGAGTTTTTCTGAGAAATATATGAGTTTTTCTAGAGATATGCAGGGGTTAAAAATGACTCGTTCGGTTGACACCCTTGTTTTAGGCTTTCATCTTACCGAAAATAAATTTATTGCGATCTGCTTCCCATCAAGACTGCAATAGATTTATTTTGTTCATTTCCGATGTGTTGTACCTATAACGCGATACAACTAATATTTAGGAAAATTTTCTGTAAAAATACTCTCAAGACTAAATTTTGACTACCTATTTTGCCACCGCATGGATTACTTGCAAAAGATGAAAGGTGCTTTGCCTAAAATCAGCCGGACCTTGGTAAAAGCAGGTTTATGAGTTACCCCAGACTATGATTGGTTTTCTGATCGTCTTACTGGGCGCCGTCTTCTTTTGTTTTCAAAACGTTATCGTCCGCATTCTCTTTAACGAATACACCGTTGCTGGCCTGCTGCAGACGGGAGGGTTCGTTACTCCTTCTCTCCCCAACTCTTTTTTGTTAATGGCGATGCGGATGGTTTGGGTGGTGCCGTTGGTATCGGCCATGACGCCGCTGTTTTATCCATCGCTTTGGTGGGACTTAAGAAAGTTGAGTCAAAAGCAGAATCGTCCTGACCTAATGCGATCGCTGCTGGGTGGCGTATTTATGTACCTCTACCTGGCATTGCTCTATTTCTCTGTGGGCCTGATTCCAACCGGAATTGCCCTAACCCTATTTTTCACTTTTCCCGTTTTTACAGCCCTCCTCTCCTGGTACTTCTTTGGCGCTGCACCCTCCCGATTTCGCTGGGCGGTAATGGGATTTGTCCTGGTCGGCAGTGCCCTTACGGTTCCTCAAACTGGATTAACGGCTAATGCGTTGGGGGTTGGCTTAGGAATTGGGTCAGGGGTTGCCTATGCCATTTATACGGTTCTCGCTCAAAAAAGCTTTGAGCAGATTCATCCCGTTCCCTATACCTGGATTAGCTTCGCGGTCACGCTGGTCTTGTCCTGTTTAAGCTTGTTGTTCTGGACGCAGCCTGAGGCCATTGAGTGGGGGCCATTATGGATTGGGGGATTGTTGTCTGCGATTGCCACGTCTAGTGGGCATCTGCTCAACAATATGGGCATTCATTTAATTGGGGCCACCACGGCATCCATTATCGGGGCTACCAATCCAGCGTTAACAGTTGTCTTAGCCTGGTTCGCCATTCAAGAAACCCTCAATCCGCTCCAAATTTTCGGTGCTATTTTAGTCACCTTTAGTGTGGCGTTGCTCAGTCGGGAACGGAAATCAAAGCTGCAGTGAATCATCAGCCTGTCACTCCAAGTGTTGCTATCACCCCGCTCAGCTTCAAGCGGGACTGATACAATTCCTGCATGTTTGGCTCTATCTGTAAGTTCCTTGCAGAAAGCTTTTCCCGTGATTTTGCAACCTGGCTTCTAGGAGAACCGATCTCCTTCACCCAGCCCAGTCCTTCGGAACTATTGAGGTTATTGTTTTACGAAGCAACTTCTCATCCTAAGGACAACTAGCCACATTCGTAAAGGGAGCAGGGGGAGTACCGGGTGGAACCAAGGTGCCGTCAAAGCTGAAGACGGCATTGTTATTATCGGCACTGACCGTCGCTAAATTTACAACCTGGAAAGTGTTTCCTTCAGAGCTTAAGTTAAAGTCTGTTCCACCGGCCATAGCAAAGCCAGGACTATCACTACGGTTGTCTGAAATGGATGTACAGATAGGATTAGTGTCATTATTACTTATCCGCACGCTATCTCGACCCGCTTGGAGAATGACATTGTTGGAGATGTTAGCGGTGTTAATTCGACTGTCATAACTAGCGTCAGGTGTGACAATAATGCCATCAGCGTTAGTTCCAGAAGTAGTTATAGTATTGCCTGTAATATTTGCTGTATTAATGGTGCTGTTGTTATAGTCGGTCGCAACACGAATCCCCCCCGCATTATTTCCAGATGTTGTCACTGTATTCCCAGTGATGTTGGCAGTGGTAATGCTGGAAGAGTATGAATCGATAAAAATCCCGTTTGCATCATTGCCAGATGTTGTCACAGTATTCCCAAAGATATTGGTGGTGGTAATACTGCTGTTATTGTCCAAATAGACAAAAATCCCGTTTGCATCATTGCCAGATGTTGTCACAGTATTCCCAGAGATATTGGCGGTGGTAATACTGTTGTTACTGTTTAAATTGAAACCAATCCCGTTTGCATCATTTCCAGATGTTGTCACAGTATTCCCAGTGATGTTAGCTGTAGTGATCGTGCTATCAGTGAGAACGACAAAGATGCTTTCATCGACGGTTGCGATATTATTATCACTAATGCTAGCAGTATTGATTCCAGAGCCATTAGATAGGCGGAAAGAAATTCCATCTGAATTACTACCAGTCAGTGTAAAAGTATTTCTTGTAACAGAAGTTGACGTGATTGTACTGTTGTCTAGTCTGATATTGATTCCGTCAGCACTGTCTTCAGCCGTTGTAAAGGTATTACCAGAAACGGTGACAGTCGAAATCGCGCTGTTGTCAAGATCCACAGTAATACCCTGTGGATCATCGTTCCCTACTGCCGTGAAGATATTGTCAGAAATAGTAGCATTCGTAATAGTGCTATTGTTATTGACATGGGCAAAAATAGCTGTTAAATCTTCATCTAATAACGACACGCTATTGTCAGTAATATTGGCTGTATTAATCGCACTATTATCAGTTGATAAAACATAAATGCCATAGGTGTCTTCGCGCGACATCATCACGGTATTACCCGTGATGTTGGCTGTATTAAGGGTGCTATTGTCAGCAGACAAAACGAAAATGCCAGGTGTAGATAGTTCATCCACTGATACGGTATTCCCCGAAATTGTAGCTGTGTCAACCTGGCTGCTGGTGTTGACATTGAGCACAATACCGCTTGATTCTGAAGCATTAACCTCGCTGACCGTATTGTTTGAGATAGTTACCGAGCTAATTTGACCATTGTTGTATACATCGACATCAATCCCACCTTCACCCACATTGCTAACCGTATTACCCGAAATCAGCAGAGTATTGAGAGTGGTATTGTCCAAATCCAGAACAATACCATCATCCAATGCTTGGGTAATCACATTATTCGTAACCTCCACTGTTCCTGTCAGATCCTGCAAACGAATGCCATTCTCTGCATTAGTAATCTGGTTCTGGTCAATGACCACATTCTGAACTCCAACCGCCTCCACTCCATTGGCCCCATTGGGATTAATCGCAAACCCCGACAGCAAGGTATCGTTCCTCATGGTCACCGTCCCCGTCACCGTGGGGAACTGACCACTTCCAGATGCAGGGAGTGGGACTGTGCCCAGGTTGAGGATACTGGGTGTGGGTAACTGTGAAGCAATCGGCGAGACTGCAATCCGTTGAATCGGTCCTTGAGACCGCACCTGGACATTATCAGGAACTGTAAAGGCTGGAATCTGTGGATTGGTCCCTTGAGCCACATAGACAATATCGTTGCCATTGCCTTGGGTTGCGGCTAGGGCTTCTGCCACTGTGCCAAAGGGGGATTCAAAGGTGCCATCACTATTACCTAACCCTAAATTGACATGGGTGAAAAACCACGGTTGTCCGGTAGCAGGATTAATGGCAGCGGTGGTGCGGTTCTCAGTCTCAAGCACCTCAGTAGTCGTGGGGGTATCGACAATCACGTTGTTGGTCCGATTGACCGATGATCCCATCCGGGACACAACGCTGTTGTCTGGGGTAATCGGTTCTTTGGGGCGATTGCCTGGCCAGGTAAAGGTGAGGTTTCCCAGCACATG
>NZ_JANQOP010000233.1 GCF_028285745.1 Acaryochloris sp. IP29b_bin.137
AGGTCACAAAATCTTAGTGATTGACGACAGTAAAGTCATTCGTATGCGCGTCCGGGATATGCTGCCGGAAGGTGACTTTCAGGTGTTAGAAGCTAAGGATGGGGCAGAAGGCTTAAACTTGATTCGGCAAGAGCGCCCCAATCTAATTATGTTGGACTTTTTATTGCCCCGCGTGAGTGGCTGGGAAGTCTATCAAGAACTACAAAATGAGCACGACCTGCAGTCTATTCCATTAGTCATCATGTCAGGTCGGAAGGAAGAAGTCACAGACAAACTGACGGAACCCTTCGAGTTTTTTGAATTTATTGAAAAGCCTTTTGAGAAGCATCAGCTCCAAGAAGCGATCAAAGGTGCCATTACCAAATCACGATTGCCGCGTCTACGGGCGGAGACAAGCAAGCCTGCTGCGGCTGCGCCTGCCGTTGATAATACTGAGGTGATTGAGCTGCGTCAGCGAGTCGAAGCGATGGAAACCGAGATCGCCAACTTAAAGCGGGCGTTGACTCAACTAGTGAACTTCGTCAAGCAAAAGCTCTAGCGCTGCTGCAACCTTTAATCCAAATCACGTCGCCCTTCTAGCGCTCTAGCAAGGGTGACTTCGTCTGCATATTCTAAGTCACCGCCCATGGGCAGACCAAAAGCAATGCGCGTCACACGTGTAAACGGCTTCAGTAATTGGCCGACATACAGCGTCGTGGTTTCGCCTTCGACACTCGGGTTGATTGCTAGGATAACCTCCTGCGTCTGGGCTTTGTGAACTCGTGTAATCAGAGGCTGAATATTGAGCTGATCGGGACCAATACCATCCATAGGCGAAATCAGGCCGCCGAGCACATGATATTGGCCCTTAAACTCTCGCGTTTTTTCGAGGGCAATCACATCTCTAGAATCAGCAACGACGCAAATAGTGGTTTTATCCCGGCTCGGGGCACGACAAATATCGCAGACAGGTTCTGCAGATAAGTGAAAGCAGACGGAGCAAAAACCCACCTGTTGTTTGGCTTCAATTAAGGCATTGGCTAAGGCTTCGACTTCGGCAGTCGGTCGTTTCAGCAAATGCAGGGCTAGCCGCTGAGCACTTTTAGGGCCAATGCCAGGAAGTCGCTGCAGTTGCTCAACCAGTCGGGCTAAGGGCCGGGTATAAACCGTACTCACAGTCGGATGCCTCTCGGTAGGGATAGAGCTGAGGTCATTATTCTAGCCCGGCTTCTTTGAAGCTCGTAAGGCGGCAATGATTTCTTGATTGGCTTTGGGAAAGGGATACTCATCTAGCTCTGCTAAGGTCACCCAACGAATTTCATCACATTCAATGGCCTGGGGTTCCCCTTGGATATGGTGGCAGTGATGAACCATGAGGGTAACTTTGAAGTGGGTGTAGGCGTGATTGACTGTTATCAGATGATCGTCAACGCCAATCTCAATCCCCAGTTCTTCTTTAATCTCGCGGCGAATGCAGTCTTCAACCGATTCTTGGGGTTCTACTTTTCCCCCTGGAAATTCCCATAGGCCTCCCAGTAGACCTTTTTGGGGCCGTTTATCAATCAGAATCTGGTCTTGGTCGTTCCAGATCACGGCAACACCAATTTGCTTATGGGGCACTGGGGCTTTCTGTTCGGTCATGGGTAAGGTGGCTTGCAGTTGGTGACGATAGGCTTGGCAGTCGGACCTCCAGGGACAGCGATCGCACTGAGGTTGCTTGGGGGTACAGAGGGTTGCCCCCAGGTCCATAAACGCCTGGTTGAATTCCCTAGGATACTCTGGATCGAGGAGCGCTGTGGAGGCTTCCCACAGATCTGCCAACACTTTTTTAGGTGGCACTTGGATGGCGAGTAGCCGGACTAAGATGCGCTTGACGTTGCCATCCAAAATGGGGGTGGGCTGGTTAAAGGCGGCGCTGAGAATGCCCCCAGCAGTGGTTCGACCGATGCCGGGTAATCCCATCACTTGGTCAAATTGCTCTGGAAATGTCCCGTCCCAGTCGGCTACGACTTGTTGGGCAGCTCGATGCAGGTTCCGTGCCCGAGCGTAGTATCCCAGTCCTTGCCAGACTTTCAAAACGTCTTGTTGGGGAGCAGCTGCTAGGCTGGCAATAGTCGGGAATTGGGCTAGCCAGCGTTGGTAATAAGGGATGACGGTTTTAACCTGGGTTTGCTGGAGCATAATCTCCGATACCCAGATGGCATAAGGGTCTTGTGTTTGTCTCCAGGGGAGATCTCGCCCTGACTCTTGATACCAAGTTCGCAAAGCAGTTCTCAATTTTGTGACTGGCAATTGCTGCAGTTTAGTTTCTGCCATCAACCCCGACTGACTCTATATTCCCTTGATCAGGATAAATGAATCATGAAGAGGATGCTAAGCAAGGTATCACAATAGATTGAAAAGATTTAAGCAGAGAGTTTTTTTCTACTTCTTAATTTCCCAAACAATGGAGAACTTGTGAATACTATCTCTAAAGCTAGAACTTGCTGAGGCTAATTCAGAACGGTTGACCTGTAAAAAACATTATTTTGTGCATAAATAATAGCCTTTCTGACTAAAAAATGGACTGAAAACTCATTTTTTTTAGTTATGCTGTATATCTTTATTGATTTTGTAGCTATATAACTGTATCTATATTTTAAAATTCTGGCATGGTTGGTCTTATCATGTTTGAGATTTAGTTATGATGCGAGTTACTTTCTTTGTGAAATTCGGAGCAATCTTAACTGTCTTGCTAGCTTTGTTTAGTTGTTCAAATTCGAATAGTAATAATTCAAATCAACCAAGATCTGATACAAGCTCTCCCAGTTCTGAGGTTCCAACCAAAAAGGTGGCCCCATTCACCGCTGGAGTAAGTAAAGCTACCAGTGCAGCTAAGCTTGCTCAAGCAGCCACGTCTTTAGCTGAGTGGCGTCAAGTAAACAAAGAATGGCAATCTGCTATTGATTTCATGCAGGCCGTCCCTACCTCAAGCCCAAACTACAAAATTGCAAAGCAAAATGTTGAGGAATATCAGAAAAGTCTGGCCGATGCAAGACAGACAGTTAATCGCTTGAAAAAAGATCAGGAAGCTCAAGTTGTTCGTGGAGAAGAAGTTTTTACCAGCCTTAAAGGAATTTATCAAACGGCTGGAGAAGCTACTGCAACACCTGTTGTGAGGATTGTTATTCCTCAGGCCGGGTGGGAAAAACTATCTAAATCAGATCAAATCAGCTTGACGATGTATGCGGAAAGCCTAGTTTCAGTCGTTAAGTCTAATCCTTCGGAATATGTCTCAATTCCTCCGTCTGCCCCTATTTATAAGACTTTCGTGAGGAAAGTTGCAAATCTATGCCAAGATTGTTGGTCAATTATCATAAGTTATAAAGATAGCCAACCCTACGGTATTGATAAAACTGTTGTTCAAGGAAACACACCGGGGAAGAGTGCTGAGCCGTGCTGTAGGGGAATTAAATCATCTGAGTTTCGCAACTGATACACACTGCTCATAGCCATGTAAAACTTTCGACGTATCAGGATAATTGGATCTTGAGGAGAATAGAGATGACGAGGATGCTAGCTCAATTTTGTGGAACATCCGCTGAAGGAGATGGGCACAGCAACTAATGTCTCTTTGGAGAAACGGCTAGCAGCGGTAGAAACTTTGCATTCTTCCTAACGGAGACTATGAGTTATGACTCACTTAGACCTAACTTCTCTAGATAAGCGGCAGCTTATTTCACGGTTATGGGAGCTTAAGGGCACTCCTGCCGTTCATGCAGTCTATCAGGAACTTAGAACCCGATCACCCAAAATGACTATTAAAATCTCGGATCCAGATTGGGAAAATAAGACTGATGAGGCGCTGAGGCGAGCACTAGGTATCACCCAACGCTCAGGGCAGGAAGCGTAGTACCAACTAACTAAGGCATGTAATAGGACACTCGACCTACGGCCAGACAATGTTGAAGTGGCTCTTTACGCTCCTGATGGTCGTATTGTTAGCTAGCTTAGTTGATTGATTCCAGATTCACCAGAGAGTATGTACCCCCGAACTTAGAAGTATTTATGGGCGAATACGCGAACGAAGATTGGTATCACAATCATGTGATCGAAATGATTGAGAAACACGGCGACTTTCCACCGCCTTGGATATTCATGAAGAACTCCCATCCCTACAGCATCGGATGGCGTATGGGTGCTGGTGAAACACATGTCATGGTGTTCGGAGAATGGTGGGAACAACAAAATAAGACTGTTGAAGAGCGGATTGAGTACTTTCGAAAATGGCCTGCTCCTCCACGCTGGTGTGCTTGGATGGCTGACACTATCTGGGATCTTGAGCCATGGGAATGCGAGGACGAGTTTGACTACTCACCCTACTTTGCAAAACTGAAGGCGCTTGGCTTCCACGGTACTGATGACTACGAATCTGATCTCGACAATGACACATACATCTAGTGCGGTCGCTAGCTAATAAGCGCATAACACACACCTAATTTGCTTTTAAGGGCATAAAGAGAAAAAATACGTAGCAAGGTGTTGCGAACATTTTATGGAAACTGACTATGCAGGGCACGATCGCGCTTACCAACGTAAACGAGTAGATCCTGATTATGCAGGTTGGACCAGACACGATGAAGTGGTAGGAGACTGGCACAACACTTGGCAACCTCTCTCGCAAAAACAAGCCTTCCCAGACCAGGGAAATTTGCTAGAACTAGGCTGCGGTGCAGGAAATTTGGGGATTGCTTTTGCCCAAGTAGGCTACACAGTGACTGGGGTTGATATTGCTCTCACTGCGATCGCCTGGGCAGTTGAAAATGCTGCCAAAGCCAATGTCAAAGTGAATTTCCTTCAGGGTGACGTTCTGACATTAACCGAGATTGAGGATGATTCGTTTGATATTGCCCTTGATGGCCGTTGTTTTCACTGCATCATTGGTTGCGATCGCACTCAATTTCTACACACGGCCCATCGAATTCTCAAACCGAACGGCGTCCTCACCATCACCACGATGTGTAATCAAGTGCCCGTCAGCTTACAGCCCAACTTTGATCCTCAAACACGCTGCATTGTTCACAAAGATGTGGCAACTCGGTACATCGGAGACTCAAACGATATCCTGCAAGAGATTATCCAGGCTGACTTTCAAATTTTGGATGTGGAGGTCGTACCGCCCAGCAGTGAAGATGATGCAGCGGATCTGCAAGTGATCGCCACAAAGCGTTAAGACGAAGCCGATATCCGGTGTGAGTGAAGCACCCTAAAGACCAAACTCCTCTTCTACCCGATCACCCAAAGAAGAGGGCATCAACTAAAGGCACCTAAAAATAAACATAATTTTAGGTATGAACAGTTAGCTAGCCAGATACTCAGAAATATCGGCTTTACGCTTCCGTAACTTGCCCAACGCTTCCCGCTCGATCTGCCGAACCCGCTCCCGACTAATACTTAAGCGATCTCCAATCTTCGCTAAAGTCAGGGGTTGACCATCATCTAAGCCAAAGCGAAGATGCAAGACTTGCTGCTGCTGTTCCGTTAAATCCGCCATCAGCCGCTCTAAGTCCCGCCGTAAAGACGCTTGCAGAGTAAAGTTTTCCGGAGATTCAGACGGGTCTTCGATTAGCTCCCCTAATTCAGTATCTTGGTTGTCCCCAACCCGCACATCGAGGGATAAAGGCTGACGGGAGCGTTCCAGATATTCGCGGACTTGCCGGGTAGTCAAGTCTAATTCGATGGCTAATTCGTTGATCGTTGCCGCTCGACCCAACTTCTGCGAAAGCTGCCGCTGAGTCTTCTTAATTTTGTTCAGCTTTTCCGTGATATGGATGGGGAGACGAATAGTGCGTCCCTTTTCTGCGATCGCTCGAGTGATCGCCTGTCGAATCCACCAATAGGCATAGGTGGAAAATCGATAGCCTTTGGTCGGATCAAACTTTTCTACCCCGCGCTGCATTCCAATCGTGCCCTCTTGGATCAGATCCAGCAAATCCACATTCCGCTTGATATATTTTTTGGCGACAGAAACCACCAAACGTAAATTGGCTTCCACCATTTTTCGCTTCGCTGCTTCCCCTTGATCTAGGGCTTGCTGCAGATCTGCCTCTGAGAGGTTAGCTGCTACTGACCATTCTGTTTGACTGGGTGGTCGGTTAAGCTGAGCTGTCAGTTCTTCAGAAATCTGATTGAGTTTGATGAGACTCTGAACCTGCTTTCCGAAAGTGACCTCTTGTTCGTGGGTCAACAGCGGAACACGCCCAATCTCTCTTAAGTAAGAGCGCACGGAATCTTTGGCAATTTCTTTAGTTCTCATGGGGCGTCTCTCAAGATTAGACAAGGGCGTCCAGAATAGAAGTGTCAGTGCGAACAATAAAGGTAAACCTGCTCAACAACGCAATTGGCCCTGTTCAGCAAGTCATAGGCAGAATACCGTATTCAAACACTTACAACAGTCAAGAAAGTTACGATCTGTAAACCTTAATGTTTGTACTGGGGCTTAGTAGACTCAGATTCTACCTTCCTATATTAAAAATCGTAACATATCTTTAATTTATCTTTATCATTACTTGCCAGGACTTCAAACTAATGTTCTGAGACACCCTTCAGGCTTGCTCTGGATGATGCCAGTCCCACGTATGGAGCTGTTGAAAAGGCTGAGTGGTTGCAACGGCCCCGGCATAGTCATTGCCTAAGGATAGATTATAGAGAAATAGCTGGCGATGCGATCGCTCCGTCACCTCAATGACCCTCGTGGACTGGTGCAAATCTACCGCCACATTGATATGCTCCAGCCCATGGGCAATACTGCCACCCATCGCTTTGATACACGCTTCTTTTCGAGTCCACAGTTGGAAAAAGGTTTGACGTTGCTGATGGGGTGGTTGCTGCAATAAGACTTGATGCTCAGCTGTCGTAAAGAAGCGTTGGCTGATTTTTAAAAACTCTGACCGCTGATTGACTTGCTCAATATCTACCCCCACCTCAGTCGTCATTGCTATCGCCATCAGGGCGAATTCATGGGAATGAGAAACATTAAACTGCACCTCTAACGGATTGCAAGACGATACCAACTGAGGTTTACCGTACTCACCATAGTCAAACTCCAGAGATACACCTGGTACGTTTAAGTATTGTCCCAATAGGAGTCGTAAGGTTCCTCGCACCTGCACAAACTGGGTCTGATCTTGCGACCTCACAAACCGTAGGGCTCTTTGCTGCTCGTCCTTAGATAACAGCTGCCACAAACGGTGATCTATGTCAGCCTGGGGGTGAAGCGAGAGTCGCCAAATATGCAGTGCATATGGGGTAAGGGGGATGACCTCACGGGAAGGTTGCCAATGTAAAGTTGGCATGTTGTTGGGTTCATTCATCTCAGGACCGTCAACTGACTTAACCTTTGCCAAGGGAGTCGACATCCCTTGCTAAAGTGAGAAACATAGTTTGGAAGATGTATAAGGATATCGCAACCTTGCTAGACGAAAAAGCTAAGCGCACCTTGCTCCGCAATATTCCCCACCCCTTGAATATTTGTGGTGTCAAAGATGGAGAAGAGGTCAATGGCTTCACCCTTAGTTGGATGACACAAGCCTCTTTTAAGCCCCCCCTGATTGTGATCGGGGTTCGACAAGATTCGCGTTCCCACGCCATGATCAAGGCCAGTCAGGTTTTTGCTGTTAGCTTTCTAGAAGTGACACAACAAGATTTGGCGGAAACGTTCTTTAAACCTCAGAAAAGAACAGGTGATAAGTTTGGCGACGTGGCATTCTACCTTGGAAAAGCCACAGGATGCCCGATCATTGCTAGTGCCTTGGGATTTGTGGAATGCCAAGTCAAAGGCAGCCTAGAAGAAGGGGATCATTCTATCTTTATGGGAGAAGTCATTGCGGCAGATCAACATCGTCAAGGGCAGCCCCTGTGGCTAAAAGACACACCCTGGCAGTATGGCGGTTGACCCCCTTGTCTACTTCTGGCCCTGAGTGGGGCATACTAACCCCAGACAGATTCTCGAACATGCCTCAGAGTAGAATCTGGATTGAGCATTAACGAAGTATTTCTAGATGTTGGTTGAGAGAGTGAAATAATGTTGACATCTTCGCGGCGCTGGTTGACCCGCCTTCTGGTTGGTTCTGTGGTAACGTCTACAGCATTGGTAGCAACCTTCCCTGGGCATACACAATCAGCAGGAGACGTGATTCAGATTGGTGGCAGTGCATCCGAGCAAGTTCGTTTCCGCAACTACTGGCAGGAATTAATGAACCTCAATGGTCCGGCGGAAAGCGATACTGATGCGACTGCTGAATCTTCCGGTTCTTCTTTTGAAGAGAGTGATGTTGATCCTCAAGCCCTGGCACAAAAGCTAAGCAAAAACCTTAAAGTCTCTAATCTCCGTCTCGTTCCTATTATTCGGCTGAATGGCTCATCCGAAGTCCAAGGAACCCTCAAAAACGGGAATAAGGAATCCGTCACCGTTACGGGTGTAAATTTTGAAGTCCTTGATGGCAGCGGTGACTTAGTACAAACTGGAAGTGCTGTGCCCAGTCCCTCTACCCTTTCTCCTGGGCAGTCCGTAACCTTTAAGGCCGAACTGTTGACGGTACCTGCTGGAGGTAACTACAAAGTACGCCTGACCAAACCCGCTTTTAATATTCAGGGTGGTGTCTAAGGGCGAACTTGCGACTGGTTTGATTCTTTCTAGTCAATGCGAGCAAAAGGCATAGATCCAGATTAGAGCCTGAATGCCCATATCCTTGCGGATCTTTGGTGGAAGAGTCGTTGCCGTTGTAGGAGTTGAAATCAGGCTTGAGAATCGATTCATGGGAGTGACTGCAAGCATTCGCATTATCTTGATCGCTCCTGACACTATTACTAAATGCCTCAACTGCTTCAAGGATGAGTCAATTGCTCGTAGAGCCTATTGGCCTTACTTCGCAAGCGCTCATATTTGGGCTGATAGAACTGCTCTTTAATGTCTTGCTTAAGAGATTCCCTTGACTCTGAGGGGCGACAGACTACCTTTTCAGATAGTTGGCCAAAAGTATTTTGAAACCCTTCCTCGATCCATCGAAAGCATTCTTGAACATTTTCATTAGTATGTTCAAAAGGAATAAACGAAGTTCCATACTTTTGATTTACCTTTTCGATAATTCTGTCATAGTGATTAGTTACCTCATCAAACTCAGCGATCACACACTGATCGCGATAGGGGGAGACAGTTTTGTAGAAGCTAATATACTCACTTAAAGATTGTTCAATGGACAGAGAGGGATCAAAATCGCCAATTAGGTAAGAAGTAATAGCGGACTCAGGTTGGCGAATCAACACAATAGTGGGAATGTTCATGCGAACGGCTGCCACTACCTGGGCTGCTGCGTGCGTATGATGACCAATCTCAATGGCTCGGTTTTGAGCCATCTTGAAGGCAATATGGGCAAAAGTATTGCCCATTCTAGGAAATCCTTCAATCACAATTTCAGCTGAACGCGTAACTGGATTGGGAGCCGCCGGCTCAGGACCAATCTCGTTGATGTTATGCTTCCTGCGCCAGCGCGACCAGCGCCAACGGGCAAAAGGCAGAAATAGAACTGGATACTGTCTGCTAAAGTTTCGTAACTGGTAATAGAGTGAGGGCGGTATTGTCCGCCTTAGCAGATATTGTGTATCTGTATAGGCACTGGGTTGGTTACCCTGATTAGCTTCAGTCACAGCACTCCTTTCCCTCTTTCATATCAGAAAACATTTAAAGTAAAGATTCACAAATCTCTAATATCAACTCAAGTCAAGAGTCATTTAGGTAGTTTAGCCCTCTTTTATCACTTCAAGTAGGGGAAAAGTCAGGATGCCTGAGCAACTTCCGCACCAAGGAATAGCAAAATTGCTCCGCCCTAGATATAAGGTGCTCCAATCTTTTCCTCAAAGCATGGATGGGAAAGACCTCTAGCCAATGCTTCAGAGAATTTCAGCGAATTTACGGTTCAATGGCACCGACTTAAGCTTGTTATGAGGATTGCGCTTTAATTCTGCTTCAATCTAGTGGGGGTAGATTCCCCGCTGCTTGCAGCGAAGAAATGGGATTGCAATCCAAATTTACGGTTTGGGAGCAAATCGTATTCTATACCCCGTCTGCTTGCAGCGGGGTAGTTGATTTGCAGGGCGACCGTCATCTGATCGAGTCAAAACCCAAACTCCTTAGCCTGATCTGAGCGATGGTAACTACTTTTCATATATCTTCCTAAGCCTGCACTTACTGATCAACCATCATGAGTGGTCAGCCGTGGCTCTGACCCCTGGTACGACCGATGACCGCAAACCTGTTCTTGCAAATGAGTAAAGACTTATTTAGAAAGCTTTTTGGCGACTGGGGCTATGTTTCTCAGGCGTTATTTGAACAACTGTTTACCCAAGGGCTCCAACTGATCGCCAGACGGCGAAAAAACATGAAGAATACCTTGATGACGTTGCTTGACAAGGTATTGCTGCGCAAACGTTCGCTCATTGAGACGGTCAACGACCAGCTCAAAAACATCTGTCAGATTGAGCATTCTCGCAACCGTAGCCAGTTCAATTTTTTGGTCAATCTGGTTTTAGGGTTGATTGCTTACTCTTACCATCCCCATAAGCCATTGATAGATATCCCAAACTTTGACCCTAAAGCTTTACCTCAAGCTATTTTCTAGCTGTCGAACTCAGGTTCCGCCTAGTTCAACGGTGTACGCCTACTTCAGCAAATGGTGACGTCAAGGTCATTGGCAGCGCATGAACCACATTTTGCGTGAGGGTCTACGTCAGAAGATGGACCAATCTCCCTACCCCAGTGCCTTAGCGACCGATAGTCAATCCGTCAAAACGACGGAAAATATGGCTTTGATGGCAGTGAACGAGTCAAAGGGTGCAGACGTCATGTGTTAGTCGATAGCTTGGGTTTGCTGTTGAAGGTCGTGGTTACCGCTGCCAACACGAGTGAGCTATTAGCCAGTGCTTATGCCCTCATGGAACCCTGGGATAAGTATCGACAGTGTCTTCAGCGAACCCAAGCGTTATGGGTGGATGGGGGCTATAGCGGGGATAAGTTTGCTTTAGCTGTTTGGTTAATGATTCAATCTCGCGTTGAGGTTATTCAACGGGATGGACCAGGGTTTGAGATTTTACCCAAACGGAGGGTTGTAGAGCGTACCTTTGGGTGGTTCAATTGGTACCGTCGTTTGAGCAAAGATTATGGGCGACTACCGGACATCAGTGAGGCCGCCATCTATGCTGTGATGACTCGTGTGATGCTACGACGATTGACTGCCTAAAGATTCACTTTATAAATGGCCTCTTAGACCATTGCAAAGTCTAAAACTTGGCTCAAAAACTTAGCAGCAATTTCTGGTGTGTATGCCTGCATTGTGCGCTGAGAGTTTGAACCTATTGCACTAATCAGATCATGATTGTTTATGAACCGAAGCATTAATTCTGCTAACTGTTGAGGCTGATCAGGATGGAAAATGTATCCATTCTCACCATTGACAATTAGTTCAGCTGACCCTGCTCTTATAGAACAAAGGACTGGCTTACCGAGTAGCATTGCTTCTAACACGACAACTCCCCAAGTGTCCTCTAGGGTAGGTAGTATAAAAATATCGGCTTCATTGTAGTAATAGCTGACATTTTTATACTCAACTTTTCCCATCCACTGTACGCAATTTAAGCACTTTTCTTGGCATAAAGACTCTAATTCTTTTTGCTGGCTACCACCCCCCACAATGAGCAGGGTAAAGTCCTGATAGCCTTGCTCTTGTAGTATGGAACAAGCTTCTATGAGAAAGTTTAAACCCTTACGTGGGATAATTCGCCCTACAAACAAGAAAACTGGATGCTGAAGCTGCTTCATTCCTAGTAGAGGCCTAGGGCCTTGCGTAAGTGATTGAGCAGCAGGAACCTCATATGGATGGACAAATACTTGCTCTTTGTTAGCATTTAGTACTTCTACTAGATAGGTTTTACCAGCTTGGCTGTTGGTGATGCATGCATTTGCGGCTTTAACCATAGAGCGCCGGACTGAGAGACGTATGGGTGAATTAAGGAAATCCACACCCGGTGAGCTACCTTCATAAGCAAGAATAACTCGCCACTTCATCCATGATTTTAGCAGTAGTGCTATGAGTGTCCAGATGCCAAAGGAAGTAGAAATAATGACATCAGGTTTGAAACGAAGCAATGGTTGAATGACTTTAAGAGAAAGCGCAGTAAAACTATAGCTATAACCGGGCGCCGTATCTTTTGCTCTAATTCCTACACGTTTAAACTGGCCAACAACTTCGACATCAACACCACCTTCAAATCCCTTAGCAAAACCAGGGAAGGCACCAGCCAGTACTTTAGTTCGCGGAAATATTTTTGTGAACTCACTAATAGTAGGCTGCCAGTAGAAATTCGCAACAGGCAAAAGCCACACAACACGACATTCATGGTTTTTTCTACTTTTTTCTGGTGATGTAGACATTTTAATTTTTCACTGATGTAAATTCACTTGGGCTTTAAAGTACATTTAGAAGATGAACAGACTCTTTGAGACAGAAAAACTTATTTGCTTTCTATAAATTGCTGGGTAGGTGTTGGGGTAGTCGCAAGAAAAACTCACAAGAATATGCAATTTTTTGTCAATTTTTCCTCGTACATTACAGGAGGTTACTTAGTAGCTAGTTCTTACTCAAATCTTTGTTTTTTAACCTTTCATTACATAGTGAAATATCGCTTGTGTTTATTTAGATCTGGAGCTTAATCAAATACAGTTTGGACCTTTAGGTTGGATGAGATAAAGTGTTCTAGAATACTAAAGAGAGATTGGGACAGTGTTTATTGAGATAAACTAACTCAGCATCTAGGTAATTAGTTTATCAAGTTTGTGTTGAAAAAAAATTACTTTCTAATAGTACTATTATATATTCTGGCGGCTTCTTCACGAATGCTGGAAAGTAATTTGTAATTCACTCTTTAAATAACTTTATATATGAGATCGAGATTTTGAGCGTCTACGGTTGTGAGTCAAAGAAGTGTGGGTTTGCTAAACTGATAGGGAGTTGTCCTATGTGTTGATGCAATGTCCTCTATGTGGTCATCCTCCAACCTACAAACACTGTCAAACCAGTAAAGGCAGTCAACGCTATCGTTGCTCACACTGTCATCAAATGGTTGTGCCTCAAAAAAGTGTGGGATAGGCAGCTATGTTGTGCCATTCCCAGGGATGCTCCGTTAGTCCTGCTCGTTGTGTAGCCGTGATCTTCAATCGTGAGTGGCACCAATTCCAGTTGAAATAAGTCGGCACTAGTCTTAAGGTCACTGCACTCTGTGGCCAGGCTATCTTATGATCATGTCTCATGCATCTATCAGTCCTTAAATCCAGAAAATAGCGGCATTGCGCGGCTAGTCATCTCTGTTGATGGAAGAATCCTAGTAATACCATTGCGAACTTCTTTAATTTGGATAGGATAATTCCGCAGGGGACCATAGGCACTAACTGAGTAGATCAAGGTATGGCTAGATTCATTGTTAATAAACGCAGCCTGATTTTTTTCAGCTGCTGAAAACTTCCGTACAGGATAGATTAGGGTGCCGAGCAGCTCTGTTTTGCCCCCGTTAGTCGTTTCGATTACAGATCCTTTTCCTTCTGTTTTTATACCTAGAATCCATAAATTCCCCCCATTGTTAAGAACTTTTGTCCGTGGCTGGTGCAAACTTTCAGCATTTAATTGTCGTGCCCAAATATTTTGGGGGTAGTCAAGGTTTAAAGTAAGTTGTACATCTTCCAGAAACAACTTTCCAGATTTCGGCGAATTGCTGATCCTTGGACCTTTACTGTGTTTAATGACAACTGTGCGAGAGGAATGATGCTTCAAAAGTGCATTTGGAAAAAGTAGCCCCTCAAAAATGAGCGGTTGGTTACTATCTTCATTAACTTGGAAAATAGTGTTTGAATGTTTAATGTTTAAGTTGATAAAGGATTCATATCCAATAACCTTTCTGACCGTTGCCGGTATATTGATAGTAGAACCAATTTTATAGTTTCCTCTAGGAAAATAAATAGTTGATTTCCCTGAATTCATAGCAGCTTGTATTGAGGGATAACGCTTAACGTTAGCCCAGTTGTTTAAATTCTGATCATGAAATGTGGGAGTTGGCTCTATCGGGAGATGTAATGATTTTTTAGGACTATCGAATAGACTATATACTTTGCCCGCGATAAATTCGGTATGAGAGGGACTCGGAATTACTTTTCCTTTAGATTGAATTGCAGTTTGATACCCTTGAGTTTGAATATTTCTAGCATATAGTGAAGCATTATTGATAATCGCACTGTGTTTTGATGAGCCACCTTGTAAATTACCATTGACAAGGATAACTAAGCCTCGACCTCTATTTAAGATCGCGGGTACTGAATTAATACTTTTTAGGTCCAGAATAGCTAAGGTATTTCCATGGTTTAGAATGCCAGAATGCTTCTGATTCTTAAGGGTAATATGTTCGAAGGTGAGGCCATATTCAGGGTGCTTTACATGAATTCCGTGGTCGAATCCTTCTATAAGGACATGCTTAATCAAGCTAGGGCCTGGCCATCTCCTCGTCATTAGCAAACCAGCAATGCCTGATCCATCAGTAGACTTAATTGCTATATTTTTGATGGCCCCCCTATTGCTAGAAATGTAATCAAGGCCAATCGCGCCTGCATTATTCTGGCCAATCTGCAGGGTAAAATCGCGAAAGTAATGCCGAAATGCTACATTTCCTGCCCTAGTTTTGATCACAGGCTTTGGTTTTTGTGGATCTCCAAAACCAGGGGCACTGTCTATTAATTTAATTATTGTTTTCCCCTGACCCTGCCCCTGAAATGTGACACAGCAACTATCACGTTTTCCAGTTAGTAATAGAGTGCTTTTAACAAGATATGTTCCTGTCGGAAAGTATAATACTTTTGGTCGCGTATAGTCTTTGTATGGAGACTGAATCGCTCTCAGAATTGCGTTTGTGTCATCAGTTTTCCCATCTCCGACAGCCCCAAACTCTTCCTTTATATTGATCCAGCCCACATCCTCAGGAAATACTTTTTCATATTCTGGATCTTCCTTTTTCTCAACAGCTTCTTGCTGGGGAGATATTTCCTTGCTAGCAGTTAGTTTTTTAGTTGAAGTAGAGGCCCTGTTAGTGCACCCTAGAGTGAATGCTAGGAGTAAGCTAGCTAAACCACGACTCGTTGAGTTCATAAAATTTGATGAGCCAAAAATTATAAGCATAAGTATTAGATAGATAACAGCTTAGACGTTGAGCTAGCTAATGCTTGATAACCTCTTTTGAGGAAACTCTAGTAAGTTAATAAACAGGATAGAACTACATCTCGGCACGATAAGGACTCGAAATTAGCATTTGCTGTTGCCTGGAAGTTTATTAAAAAGGGGCATATACTGCTTTGCTTGTAGTTCAATATTAAAGCCCTTCTCTACTTGTTTGCGAGCGTTAAAGCACATTGCTTGATAAATATTGTTATTCTCCAAAACCTAAAGAACTACTTGGGCAAAATCACTTTTATCAATAGATTGGACTAGATCTCCACTTCGCTTATGTTCAACTATATCCTCTATGCCTGTTGCATTAAATGCCACCACTGGAATACCACAGACATGGCTGCACAGATGCATGCTCCTCTTGTCCTCGTTTCCTGTAGTTGTGGGTGTGCTTAGCCATAGCTTTGAGACGTTGAGAGTAGGTTCGCAGATGACGGTATGGATACCTTTGATTGGAGTTGACCACCACCTGATGCTTATTGCCTGCCTCAACAATGACTAATATTCAACTTCGCTGAGAAAGGAATGCATTGGACTATGTGCGTGCGGAATAAAATATTAGTGATAGTTATATCCGTTATTCTCTGTTTTATTGTCTGCTCATCCCTGAGGATATTTTCGAAGTGGCTATACTGGATTAAATCTCCATCAACAGGCTTTAGGAATGATTGATCAAAAAAATATTCTGACGACTTTAGGATGTTCAGGATCTCTGTTAGTGGCTCTAGCGATGCCACATCCTGCCTCAGCAACTGCCAATATTGCAGATCAGATCGAGGCTGAACAGGGCTTTCCCACTGTGGAAATGTCTCAAAGCGATCGCATGGAAGATGCCATAGGTTGTGGCTGTGCCATCTGCCAAAGAGCCCCTATCGAAACAGGTCTGTAAATCTAGTCATACTCTAGACTTTAGCTTTCCCACTAGATTGGTGTAGTGCTTCCCTGTAGAAAGGGGAGAATCATAGGTGCGATCACATCACCAAACTCCTCTGCCATGCCCAGGCTGCCAGGTACGTAAGCAGCTTGGATGTTCGGTAATTTAACCATTGCTTCCATTTCAGCTTTGGAGCCCGGTGGGGCTTGTTCCGCCACAATCACCATCACTGGCTCAGTTTGCTGCGCCAAGCTAGCTAAGAATTCTTGTCGTTCATCCACTGGATCTAAGCCCCCTGTAACAAAGGCGGCTGGTGCATACCGGGCACCGAGTTGCTGCGTGTTTTGATATCGCTGAGCCATGAATTCAGGAGCCAGCTGGGTTTCATCGACAAAGACATGGCGACGATACATCCATTTTAAAAACCCAGGGCGAGTATTCAGCCCATACAGTGCTGAACCGATCACAGGGGCGCTCACTAGCTGGCGAATCCCTCGACGCATCGCTACTGGCACACCCATAACCGCCAGAGGACCTCGCCAGGTTGGCGCAATCAATACCATTCGCGACCAGGACTGGAGGGAGAGCGCATACCCAGCAGCATGGCCTGCCGCCACAACCGCCACCTCTTGGGGCAGGGTGTCTTGAACAAATGCCCTCAAAAACTGACGATAGAACTCCGGCTGATATGGCACTGCAGGACGGTCGGAATCGCCAAACCCCGGCCAGTCTAAAAGCGTAACTTGAAAGTGAGAAGCTAAAGCCTGGGCTAAGGTTGTCAGTTCTGCCCGAGTAGAGACCGTACTAAAGGCGGGCAACAGTAACACGGAAGGACCGGAGCCAAGGGTTTCAGTAGCAATGTTGAGGGTATGATTTTGCCATTGCCAGGTGTAGGTGTGCTGTTGAAGATGTGCCGAGACCATCCAATCCTCCATCGCCGATCAAGATGTTATGCGGTGGTCAGTCTTTGAACTCATATTATAAAATGATAATCATTATCACAATGACAAACCTTACCCCTCCCATTATTTGTGAATAATCGGATTGATATTGCCATTATTGGGGCAGGTCCCCAGGCACTCACACTTGTTACCCATTTACTGCAGAAAAAGCCTGCTCTCCGGAACCGCCTCCAGATTTTTGACCCCAGCGGCACCTGGATGGTCCAGTGGCGACAACAATTTGCAGCTCAGGAGATTCCCTATTTACGCTCACCCGGCGTTCATCACCCGGATGTGAAGCAAACCCTGTTTAACTTTGCTGAACATCGCCAGGAGGAATTGTATTACCCTTACAATCGCCCTGGGACCCAATTGTTTCAGGATTTTTGTGAAACAGTCATTGATCGGTGGCAATTACGGGATCAGGTGACTGCCGCTCAGGTGGTTCAACTAACGCCTTTGGCGAAGGGATTTCAGCTGCAGCTGGATACGGGGGAACAGGTTGAGGCCCGACGAGTGGTGTTGGCAACGGGTGGGGGAGCCGCCCAAGTCCCCGGTTGGACCGCCGAGGTGAATCCACATCCACCCGGACGGTTGTGTCATAGCCAGGACATTAATCTGCCCGAGCTACCCGATCTGAGGGGTGAGACGGTTTTGATTATTGGCAGTGGTCAGTCCAGTGCTCATTTGGCCGTGGGGGCAATTAAGCGCGGGGCGAAGGTTTTGATGATGGCTCGACGGACCCTAAACGAAAAAATATTTGATGCAGAACCGGGATGGCTGGGACCGAAGTATCTCAAGGGATTTCAGGCAGAACCCGACTGGCAGGTGCGCTGGCAAATGATCCAAGACGCTCGCAATGGTGGATCTATCGCCCCTGAGTTGCTAACCCAGTTACGGCGGTTGTCCCAGTCCGGTCAAGTCACCTTTTATGAACAATGCCAGGTGTCTCGGGCGCTTTGGCACCATGACGCTTGGCGGGTGCAGTGTAATGTGGTCAGCACTCACGATTGTCTTGCTCATCAGCGGATTAAGCGGATTTGGTTAGCCACAGGCACCGCCACAGATATCACGGCTCATCCTTTGATGGGTGAGGTACTGGTGCGATACCCCAATCGGATTGTCAATGGATTGCCGGTGCTAGATGAACATTTGCGGTGGCCCGGGTGTGACCTGTTTTTGATGGGACCCTGGGCTGCATTGCACGTGGGTCCTGTCGCCCGCAATTTGCACGGTGGACGGATGGCTTGCGATCGCATTGTCCCAGCCCTCACCAAAGCCAGTGTTGCCCGGACTGTGATTCATCCACCCAGGTAAGCATCTTCGCTTATTCTTATGGTTGATATCGCCCTTTCCCGGTCTTCCATTATGTCTGTTGATCCGTCTCTACCCCCTGCCCTTGCCAAAATCGTGAAGCGCTTCCAATCTATTACGGATACCAAGCGTCGGTATGAGTATTTACTGTGGTTTGCTAAGCAACTTCCTCCCTTTCCCGAGGCAGATAAGCAGCCTGACAATAAAGTCGTGGGCTGTGTATCGCAGGTGTATGTCACAGCAACGATAGAGAGTGGCCTAGTTCATTTCCAAGGTGACTCGGACGCCCAAATGACCAAAGGGTTAGTGGGTTTACTGATTAAAGGGTTAGATGGGCTACCCCCAGAACAAATCGCTCGGGTCACGCCTGATTTTATCCAACAAACCGGACTCAATGTGAGCTTAACGCCGTCTCGGGCCAATGGTTTTTACAACATCTTTACCACTCTGCAGCGGCTTGCCCTGACGCTATCAGCTGCATCATCAAATTCTTTCCCCACTCAGCAATTGGAGGATACCGTTGACTAATTCAACTGCAAACGTTCAAACATCCCAATCCCTGGATATCAATCTGCCCAAAAAAGGCATGCCCGTTACGATCATTACGGGTTTTTTGGGGAGTGGCAAAACCACGCTTCTTAACCATATTCTCAATACCAGCCAAGACCTGAAGGTCGCTGTACTGGTTAATGAGTTTGGCGATATTGATATTGACAGTCAGTTACTGACCACCATTGATCAAGATATGGTGCAGCTGACCAATGGCTGCATCTGCTGCACGATCAATGACGACCTGGTGGAGGCGGTCTATTCCGTCCTAGAGCGTGAGGAAAAAATTGATCATGTCGTCATCGAAACCACGGGGGTAGCTGATCCGCTACCGATTATTCTCACCTTTGTCAGCTCCCAACTGAAGGACGTAACGACTTTAGATTCCATTATTACCTTAGTGGATTCAGAAACCTTTACCCCAGAGTGTTTTCAGAGTGAGGCAGCCCTGAATCAAATCACCTTTGGCGATATTGTCGTTCTTAACAAAACCGACCTAACCACCGATCAGAAGGTGGAAGAACTAGAGGAGTGGATTCGTGAACGAAAATGGGGTGCGAGGCTGTTGCGATCGCAACAGGGCCAAGTCCCCCTACCGCTGATTCTAGATACCGCTCTCTTTGATCCAAAGGCTTATGAAGCAGAAGCTAAAGCCTTTGCAGAGCAAGAGGCGCACCACGATCATGACCATCACCATCACGAAGACCATGATCATGACCATCACGATCATGACCACCACCATCACGAAGACCATGATCATCATCACCATGGCGATCACGATCATCACCATGGCGATCACGATCATCACCACCATCATTCGGATCATCTCACCGTCGATGGCTTCTCATCGATGGTCTTTGAAAGCGATCGGCCCTTTATCCTAGAAAAAATGCAGGCTTTTGTTACCGATCAGCTCCCAGAAGAAGTCTTTCGAGCCAAGGGTTTTATGTGGTTTGAAAAAAATACATCCCGCTATATTTTTCAGCTCAGTGGCAAGCGCTATACGATGGACGCTGATCAGTGGCCGGATGCCCCAAAAAATCAGTTGGTCTTTATTGGCCGCAACATTGACAAAGAACAGCTAAAACAACTGCTAACGGATTGTTTGGCCCCCTAGTAAAGATCTTGTTTACGCTAACTTTCACGGTTTTATGCCGTATAGCAATCAAAGATTGGGTTAGGACACTTTTCTGAAGGCATGATCCACCGCATCCCAAAAATTTTCGAACTGATGACCTGTTTTGCGTAAGCAATT
>NZ_JANQOP010000246.1 GCF_028285745.1 Acaryochloris sp. IP29b_bin.137
ATTGCTTACGCAAAACAGGTCATCAGTTCGAAAATTTTTGGGATGCGGTGGATCATGCCTTCAGAAAAGTGTCCTAACCCAATCTTTGATTGCTATACCTTAGCCAAACCCCTTCGTCAGTATCAAAAAGCGGAAATCAACTGACCCGCTGTAAGCAAACGGGGTATGGAAGATTGTGCATCAACAAAGTGTGGGATAGGTAACTAAGCTGACACTACTCGACCCCGTCATACCCATCAGCGTGATTTTAGACAATGCTCGATATCAAAAGTGCCAGGTTGTGGCAGACTTTGCCAAGATCGTCGATATTGAGGTAGCCTATTTGCCTGCCTATTCACCCCATTCGAATTTGATTGAGCGGCTCTGGCGCTTTGTGCGTAAGGAATGTCCCTGCTCAAAGTATTATGCGGATTTCCACTCTTTTAATGGGGCCATTCAACAGTGCCTCGACCAATGCAATGGTGAGCATAAGGCAAAACTAACAAGCCTCCTGTCATTCAAGTTTCAGTCTTTTAAGAAAGTTAATATCCTAGCCGTCTAGAGTATAACTCTAATAATTGAATTAGCTAATTTTGCCGAAAACAACTGTGCAGATTCCACTTAAAATCAAACCAACTCCCATCCAATGTGGTACTGAAACCTTTTCTTGGAAGAAAATAATACTAGCTAGAGTAGTTGAAATAACTGTTAATCCAATTACTACCGGATAGACAACTGATAAATTCAGCTTACTAAGAACAAGGATATAAACAATTGTACTTAATCCATAGGCTAGAATACCACCCAATAAATATAGATTAAAAAAACTATTTGTTACTCCATATTTTAAGAGAATTTGGCCCGCAGTATTGAGGCCAGATGTAAGCAATACTAAAATACAAAAGAAAATTTTTGATGACACGATATATGACAAACTGCACTACTAAACTCAGAGTATATAGTAGCTTATTTCATCAGTTGTTCAATAATGGATAGACGATTAGAGATCCTATGGAATTGGTACGCCCTGGTGTTCTGTAGGTTTGTATAACTGCATTCTCATTCTGATAAATTTCATCACCAAGCTGTAGTTTATCAAGCGGAAGCAACTGTTTTGCCTGCTTTACATGAGGATTAGAGTTAGAATCTCGTTTCACAAGAAATAAATATACAGGTTTTAAGGGAGGAACATCATCAAGAGTAAAGTAAACTGGCCGAGGAGAATAAACTGAACTAAGACGAATTAATTTTTCACTGACTAGTAAGACTGAATTCTTAGGCAGTAGGCGATCAAGAGCTTGATAGTCATCATAAAATGGTATCTTATCGCGGTAAAAATCAACCTTGCTTTGTATACCTAGAATAACCGGAAAAAATTGCAATGAATAGTAAATTTGCACCAATAAGGAGGGTGCAAGAAATAGTCCCATTACTATAATATTTTTTGGGAGTGAACCCACTAATCGATTTGCAAGTTTCTGGGGGCATACCATTACGAAATAAATAAGATATCCATGAAGCAATCCGCCATAAAATCTCAAATCAAAGAACATTAGTTTAAGAATAATCAGCGTTTGAAAGCTGAATAAGAACAAGATGATCCAGCGATTCATCTTGGGTATAGATTTGATTAAAACAAGACAAATCAGGCAGAGTAAGGCAAGCGAGGAGAGTGGCCAATAGTTTCTAACAATTAAAATCAATACATCTTTAATTGTAGGTGTATTTACAATACGAGATTCATGAATTCGGATGCTAAGGGCATCAACATCATAAACAGATTTATAAAATACATTAGCAAGGACTGGGCCAAATGGAGATCCTGACTGCCAAAATGTCCAAGTCAAGATAGGAAGATAAAACACTCCCCACGGCATAAGTGCATAAAGAAATACCTTAAGTCTTTGAGTAAATGTTAAAACTTGTTGGAACAGAAAGAATAAAGTTAGAATAAGTAGACTACACCCTAAAGGTAAAAGTGAAACCTTGGTTGAAATCGACGATAGCACTAACAGCGATGATACAATCGCAAATTTCTGAGGGCCAATTTCCTGTAGCAAACGCTTTCGATCTAAGAGCGCAACTGTTGCTGCTGCAGTCGCTAAGTCACCCATAGCATGGGCTCCACCGGTTACATGCCAGACGACTGGGTACAAGCCTAATGCCATTGGGACAAGCCAAATATGTCGCCAAGATGGAGTCTCATGTTGCCTATGGGCAAGGGATAGGCCGAAATAAACAAGCAAAACACTCAATCCCCAGCTAACAACATTACCTGCATCTGGTAAGCCTAGAGAATAAAGCAGTGTTGTGGACATCTGAAAGATCATCTGAGGATAGATCGCAGCTAGCCAAGGTTCTTGATAGAATTTGAGACTTCCATCAGCTATGATTCGGCTTGGCAGCAGCATGTGATAATACAATTCGTCAATCTTGGAAGATGGAGCGATCGCAACAATCAAATTGATTCCTATGCCAATCAATATGATGATTAGAGGCAACAAGGCTCCACTAGAAAAAATAGATAGAGGCCATCGTTTTTGAACAATTCCGTGCTTAATAACTGCACTCCAACTTATGACGATCATCACACTCCACACAATGATTAGGAGCGGACGTGATGCAAGATTCGCCATTCCCAAGATTTGCACAATTAAGCTTGCAACTTGGAGCCCAAGCAAAACACCTACAACTTGCTTCCAAGGATGAGGTAAAGAAAGCGATAGTTTATCCTGTAGCGTTAAGCCTAAACCCAAATAACCAATCAGACTGACTATGCCGACAAGAAGGACTAGGATTGGAGAGTAATACTCACTAGAGGTAAATAATGACATCTATTACGTTTTACATTATGAATAGAATGGTGCTTAATGGATGCGATCAAGAATTTATCTTTAGCTATTCACGGGGAATATATTGTGCTGAGTGCTAATAGCAATTAGAAAGCGAAAGAGATAGGCAGCAGCAGTTGCGATCACAAACCAATTTTGCGTTGTTATTACCGCTTAGCATGTTCCAATTGAATCTAGCTGATGTGAACTAGAAAGGCTTAATTGTTATAAATTCTCCGCCAAGATTTTGGTTATCCAAAAAAGCGAAATCTAACGATGTACCACAGCGCCTTGATACCATCTACCCAATTAATCTTTTTCCCTTCGGAGTAAGTTCGCCCATAGTAAGAAATACCTGTCTCATAAATGCGCCAGCGACGACGGGACATGGTGACCTTCACCGTAAACTCTACTTCAAAGCCAAAATCATTACTAGTTAATGTCATGTCTGACAATACTTCTCGGCGAAACATTTTGTAGCATACTTCAATATCACTGAGCGTCGTGTTGCATAACAGATTGATTAGATTAGATATTAGTTTATTTCCTAATAAATGATGGAAGTAGAGAACTCGATGTGGCTCACCATAGAAGCGAGAACCATATACGATATCGCCCATTCCTTCAACAATGATGCGCCACATTCGATTCCAATCAGCTGGGTCATATTCCAGGTCAGCGTCTTGGATAACAATCACATCGCCGGTAGCAGCTTGGAAAGCGGTCCTTAAAGCAGCTCCTTTTCCTTGATTATGCTTGTGAAAAATAACCTTTACTGCGGTAAGAGCATGCTGAATTGAAGTAGTAGAGCTAATACTAGATTCATGCTGTCGTTCGTACTCATTTCCCTCAATCGCAACTAATTTTCTATCAGGATTAAAGGTTAGACCAACGGCATGAGAACCCATTTCGCCAAAGGTTTGTGCTAGCCACTCTCGTGTACCATCGGTTGATGCATCATCTACAATCACAATCTCTTTGGCCACATCTGGTAGAGTCTGAACGACTTTAGTTAAAACGGTGTCTAAAGTGTGAATCTCATTGTATGCGGGTATAACTATCGATAGTTTCACTGGATATTCCAATTCCTAACGCTTGGAGCATCATCATAATTTCAATCCTAGGAGCATACTTGACACACAATAATATTGTCAACTTAAGTCAGTGTCATTGATTCCGCAGGTTTCCCCTGCTTAGCAGGACTGCGGAATGTGTGCCTAAACACAAATAATTTCGGCTCTCTGGGAATTAGCGTGTAGCAGCCCTACATTTAGCGTGTTCCCTTTCTCATCCCTATGGAATGATCTGAGGTAGTACTTCAGAGCAATGGCGTAATGGATAACTCAATTCGCATCCCGCTCAACCTTCCTGATGTTCAAGTTCTAGCGCTATCGAAGACTGAGAGAGGGGATTGGCTAATCAAGATTGAGAGTACGCTCCAAGGGACAACCTGTCACCAATGCGGACGTAAGATTGCTGGCCTTCATTGTCACGATTAGGCGCTTCGGATTCGTCACCTGCCATTATTTGAAGTACCCGTTTATTTAGAAATTCGGCCCAAGCACTATCGATGCGGGTATTGCGATGACCATCCCACGACAACTCAACAGTTAGAATGACATGAACCTCACAGTCCTAATACAAAAACTTATGAGCATTGGCTTCTGCAAATCCTGTTCAATTCAACGGTTTCAGATGTTGCTAGGAAACTAGGGGTCAGTGAAGATGTCGTCAGTGGAACCATTGATCGCTGGATTGCCACTCAAGCTGACTGGAGCGAGTATTTAGGCTTCAAAGTCAAAGCAACAATTCCTTGGGCGATTATTTGCTTATTCTCCTGAGCTGAAGCAGGCGTACAACCTCCGAGAGGAATTCACGTAGATATTTGAGGACAGGTACATCAATCGCGGAGCTAAATGTGCCATCCGAGCCTGATGTAAACAAGTACTCAAGAGTGACATCAAGGAATTTGATAGTTTTCTGACTACTATCAATAATTGGATGGACGAGATGACCAACTATTTCCTGGAGGGGTGGACCAGTGGCTTTGCGGAAGGATTTAATAACCGAGTCAAGGTCTTAAAAAGGCGATGCTACAGTATTTCCAATATTGAAAGACTCTTCCAAAGGATTTCTCTTGACCTCAATGGGTATCAGGCATTTGCTGTGACCTAAACACTATATCTAGCGGCTACCGCGCTAATTCCCTGAGAGCCTTTACATCAGGTTGCAGCGGAGGCATCATAAGCTAGATTCTTTTGAAGACCAGTGCCGAGTCTTCTTCCCACCGTTACAGCGTTACTACGCACTCTGAGTCAATCATCCCTTCTCATCAATTAAAACATTAGGATTTACAGCTTCTCTGCGGAGCCACGGATCATTTGCAGCACCTCAACATATTGCTCACAAACCGCCGACCAATGATAATGTTGCCTGACCCACTCATAGGCCGAGGTTGCCATGGAGGCGAGGTGGCTTTCTAGGAGGTCATCAATCGTTTTCGCAAATTGTGAGGCATTCAGGGGAGGGACCTTAAACCCATTCAGGCCATTTTGAACAACATCTTGCAACCCCTCCAGATCAGAGGCAATCACGGGTGTTCTGGCCTCATTGGCTTCCAGAATGACCACCCCAAATCCTTCCATATCCCCTGCTACAGGGATATTGGGCATGACAAACAAATCAGAAGCATCGTAGGCATGCTGCAAGATCTGATCAGAAGTCTTGCCTGCCAGTACGATATGGTCAGGGTTTGCAGCCTGTTCTTTGAGCCATTGCAAACGACTGGTCTCTTTGCCAGTACCAATCAGCAAATAAACGACGGGTTGTTTGAGACGAGGCAATACTTCTTGTAAAAACCAAGCATGCCCCTTTCGTTTAACCTGCCGTCCAACACTGAGAAGAAGATGTTTTCCAGTCAGGTCCAGCTTAAATTGTTGCTCAATAAACGCTCGCGATAGCGATTTTTGATAGGGCCGAGGCTGAATATCGAGGGCATTAGGAAGAACAAAGCTTTTGGAGGAGTTTAATCCGCGTTGAAGGCTAGCCGCTTGGGTTGCAGTAGAGACGGAAATCACCCCCTGCAAATGATGAAATACCTTAGGCACCCAGTGTTGGTAAAGTTTCGTTGGCAATGTCACGTCCTGACCATGGTTGATAGCAACCATGGGAACTGCCACTCTAGAACTCAGTAAAGGGGCCAAAGCAGCGGTCACCATGGAAGAGAAGAGAACGACATCCGCCTGCTGATGCGCAATAACCTTAGGTAAAGTGCCTAGTAACCTTAGCAAGAAGCCGAGAGTTCTCATTTCAGTTCCCCGCCAGGGAGACTCCAAGACAAGGGGAAACACAGATAAATCTGAACGTCGTTGCAGCGCGTCTAATAATTGCAGGCTCACCGTTTGCATCCCACCAATATTTTTAATATTGGCATCAGACGGAGGATGTAGATGGGAGATGTAGATGAGGTTGAGGGTTGCCTGGGGTCCAGAAGGGATGGCTGCAGGGGGAAAACTTAGGGAATGGCTTTGTGATCTCAGCACACACATCGAAAGCTGGCATCCGAAAACTGAATCATTAACATCAACGGATAATACTATGAACTGCTGACTTTAGCTTTGATACACTTCCTTATACCCTACTGAAACCCCCTCAGAAAGAGCACTTAAAACGATAATTTTTTCACTAGCCTAATCAGAGCGTAACCGAATTCAATTCTTAAACTTAATCTTGATTTGCTATAAACTTGAATAGTTCTTAAACTGCCCCATACATTTACCTGTATGAAAATTGCGATCATTGCTTCTGGTTTCTTACCCGTTGTCGACGGCGTTACGGTCAGCGGTTTCCATCGTTTGCAGAAGCTGAGTGATTGGGGCCATCAAGTCAAATTGTTTTGTCCAGACTATCGTTCCCTGGCCAGCGTTTATCCAAATTGGCAGAACTACACCGGCTGCATTCTCCCTAATGTCGAAGTCATCAATCTCCCCAGTAGCACCTTTATGGGTTTGGACTTTGAGCGCAATGTCAACTGGCGAGCGCGGTGGCCACTACAAAAGGCCCTAGAAACGTTTCAACCCGATATTATTCATGTGGATGAACCCGAGCGCTTATCCGTAGGATTATGGCAAATCCCCGGTATCAAATATGCTCAGCAAGCCAACATCCCCTGTGTTGGCTTTTTCAGGACCAATTTTCTGGAGTATGCTGAGGATTATTTTGCCTGGCCATCTCAGGCCCTCTCACTGCTGAAACGGTTGTTCACGCTCCTGCTCCGACGAGTCTATAACGCTTACGATTACACCCTGGTGACCAGTCCCATCACCCACAAAAAGATTATCGATCTCGGCATCAACAATACCTGCTATGCCAGCTTAGTCGGCTTCGATGCCGACCATTTCAGTCCAGACCTCCGACAATCAGATTATTTTGCCGAGGCCTATGGTCTTCCGCAGGTGGATCAACAAGTAAAGCTCGTTTTCTTGGGGCGTCTGACCCCAGATAAGGGCTGGGAGTTTACCTTCAAGGCTATACAGGACTTCTTCACCCGGGTTAGCTCTGATCAGGTGGCTTTGCTGGTTGCAGGTGATGGCTCTATGCGGGAAGAGATTGCCCATACCCTTCGCCAACTCACTCCTCATGTGCACTTGTTCGGGCGGGTTGCCCCCGAACAAATTCCAGCGCTCTTAGCCAATAGCGATATTCACGTCACGACCTCTGAGAAAGAAGCAAGAGGACTGACTGTATTAGAGGCTTTTGCTTCGGGGATTCCCGTACTGGCTCCCAAAGCAGGTGGTGTTGTCGAGAATATTGTGGATGGATGGAATGGCTTCCTCTATACTCCGCAATCCATTGATGATTTTGGCGATAAACTGCTGCAGTTGGTCACGGACGCTAACCTCCGTCAGCATATGGGCGAACGGGCCCAGTCTAGCCTTGACCAATATAGTTGGGATAATACCGTTCACACGCTAGTCACCCTCTGGCAGGACGCAATTCGCCAACGCCAACCTGTGACTGGACCCGCTTCTTCCCTTGTGTCAATGGTGAACTCAGCTGCTGATGCCCAATCCTAGATCCAATCAAGTCACCACGTCATCATGCTGCTATACCCGACTGTGGTGAATATTAGAAGTCTTGATATCGGGTAGGAATGCAGGGATGATGCGACGCGCTTTAGGACTCAAGAGGGAGCATTGCCTTCTAACCCGGTGGAATCTCTTGCAGAGAATTCGGCCATCATGCCCCATACCCGGATCGATCAACGTTACCCTCAAAAAAGTGCATCAATTGCCTTCAAGATAGGAGGACTTATCCAATGCCCCTCAATCGTATTGAACCCGGCCCTGGTCAAGAATCTGTCTGGGATTACCCCCGTCCTCCCCGACTAGAAGATTCTCCCAAACATATTCAGATCGCCTTTAATGGGATCACCCTAGCCGATACCCACCACGCAAAACGGGTCTTAGAAACCAGTCATCCCCCGGTGTACTATATCCCCCCAACGGATGTTCAAATGGAATATTTGCAGCTCACGCGGCGCTCAACCTTCTGCGAGTGGAAAGGGTCGGCGGGGTATTACACCGTATCGGTTCGCGATCGCACCGAAGAAAACGTCGCCTGGTTTTATGCCAATCCCTCCCCCCGCTTCGCCGATCTCAAAGACTACATCGCCTTCTATCCCAGCCGTATGGATGTTTGTACCATCGATGGGGAAGTGGTTCAGGCTCAAGCCGGAGACTTTTACGGCGGTTGGATTACGCCCGATATTGTTGGCCCGTTCAAAGGCGGTGCAGGAACTTGGGGATGGTAGCTTCACCCTCAGGCCCACCGCAGCACACTGACATAACAGCCACTTACTGAACGGCGACTTCGTACACCGCTTTGACCGAGGCCATGGGTTGTAGGGACTCACGATAATCCCACTGAACATGGGTGTAAGCCTCAGCAGGAGCAGGCTCTATTTCAACTGTCCCATCAGGCTGGGTGACTTCAATCATGGGTTTTTCAGAATAGGTCTGACCCCCATCAATGCTATAGGAGAGCTTGGCACCATTGGCTCGTGCAGATTCCAAAACAAAAGTCGTTTGCTTGGGAATGGGCTGGTTAATCCTCAACTCTGCAGCAGGTTTATCTCCTGCATTTTCACTCACTAGGGTATAGCGAAGCACATCACCAGGACGGACGGTCACATCCCCTTCCAAAGTCTGCCAAGTCCGTTCTTGCCCCCCTTCAGTATTAGGGGTGATGACCTGCTTCTCTGCGGAAAGAACTAACTTCACCTGGGGCTGAAAGACTCTCTGGACCAGCGCTTCTCCTGCTTTTTGCAAATTAGCAAAGACCGGAGTGCCACTGACAAAGGGAAGGCCCACAGCAACAGCTAATACACCCAGACCAACAGATAAAAAACGTTTCATCATCAAAAGACCTTGTAACTTTAGCGGTAATCAAGATTAATTCAACAGCAAGCATGGCTTAAGGGCCTCTGTTAGGAGGGTACCCCCCAATGTCACTAAATTGAGATGTTGCCCGAAGGGTTATATCTAAAGGTTAAATCCGCTAGTTCTATCAGTCGATTTCTCAATCAATATCAGTGGCCCACTCGATTTTCCGACGAGGGGATCGCGATGACCGATAATGAGGGCATATCGGCAAGGGAGGTAAATCTGTGGGTATTGAAAATCCAAATGCAATCGAGCACCAGAATGTACCGCAAGCCCATCAAGGACTGCATGACTTTCTCTACAGCTCTGATGATGAACATACGGCAGACCTAGCATCCCCCCCAACCCCAGATCAAGCCACTGAATCTCCTATTCCTGTTGCGACTTGGTTTGAAACATCTGGAGACGCCAAGATTGCGGGCGTTTATGCGGTCTTTGATCAGGCAGGCAATCCCCAGTATGTAAACTATTCCCGCAATGTTTCTCTATCTTTGAAGAGCCATATTTCCCAACATGGTGAGGACATCTGCGCCCAAGTCAAAGTTCAGCCTTTTAAATTTCCCAAGCGGGCTGAAATGGAGCAGTTAAGGGACGAATGGATCGCAGCTTTCCCTAGTCTTCCCCCTGGGAATACCGGGGATGGTAAATGGGCTGGCACTGTCAAGGATGCAGCGATTCAAGCTATGTCTGCTCAAGAGCGGCAAGCCTATGAAGAGAAAAAGGTGAAGTTGCAGAAGGCAATGGCTTTAGGCGTAGTCGGCAGTACCCAGCCCCAGAGCGAAGCAGAACGGCGTCAGAATTTGGAGTCGGCGATCAAAGATGATAACTGGAGCGAAGTGATTCGCGAACAGACCAAAGAAACCCATGCTGAATAGGGTTGAATTAAAGTCTTCTCTTGATGTCAGCTAGGTTGCTATCTGGCTGAGCAGTTCTTCCCATCTCGTCCAAACCATATCTTGGCTATGCGGCTAAGGCTAAAGATATAGGTAAGGTTATTCGAAGTGAAGATGAGGTTGTGGTCGCATGTGATGCGATTGAAAAGCTGCTGCTGTAACTTTCACTTTGTGGTCAGCACTAGCCAGCCAAACTATTGTGATTGAGCTTCTGATACGTTAAATCACGATTCACTGCATAGTCGGAGATGCAATTGGAAGTGCTGCAGTCATGACTGCAGCAACAACTAGATGATAGGGAGCTAATGTATCTCCCCTCTCTATCGGAGTTATCCACCTTCTGCTTGATAATATCCTTATCTTGGAGTTATCCGGTAGTTAGCGTATAATGCCCCTCCAACCAGAGTTATCAGCTGCCATCCAGATAATTATTAGGTAGCTCACCAGCTATATTTAATTTTACTAAATACTTCCACGATATGAGTGATTTTAACTTCCGACAGATAGCACCTCGCTGTGGAGGTCTTCGAGAGTCTTTTGAGGAATAATGTTGCCAACTAGCTCATCGAAAGTATTCAGGTAATCAGAACTACGTAAGATTAAAAGGTGCCGGTGGTGATGGTGGAGTCGAATGTTTTGTAGACCTCCCCGAGGGCGCTCGTATTGGTTGGCAGGCAAAGTATGTATTCGATATTGATTCTCTGCTCAGGCAAGGAGGGAAATCCTTAGAAACAGCTTTAGAGATTCACGTAAACTTGACACATTACATATTGTGTTTTCCATTTGATTTGACGGGACCTACAGGTCGAAGGCAGTCTAGAACAGGAAAACCGATAAAAAGTCAACAAGAAAAATTTAGAGAGTGGGTAGAAAAGCATAAGGAAAAAGCTCTACAACAAGGTAGACAACTTGAAATTGAGGCTTGGCCAGAGTCAAGACTAAGAGACCTGATCTTGACTTTGGATATATCAGGTGGTCTGCGTGAGTACTTTTTTAATGAAATAATTCTTAGTGAACAATGGTTTCAGGAGCACTTAAATAAAGCCAAGCACTTAGCGGGAAGTAGATATACTCCGGAACTAAATGTTCAAACAGATTTATGGAAATGCTTTTCTGCGTTAGGACGTACAAACGAATGGGGCGAGGAGTTTGAAAAGAAAATTAGATTATGCAAAGAAAACAGTAATCATCTCTTGTCTCAGATCAATAGAGATAACTCTACTCCAGAAGAACTGCAGTATCTTGAAAACTGTCCTAAAAGCATAACTAACGTATTACTTAAATTATCAATTCCCCAAGAGACTATTGGCAATTTAAGCTCTAAAAACTATAGGAGTTTATATAATGAAATCTGTTCAGATCTTGATGAATTAATAGACAGCTTAACTATCATAGAGGAACAAGTTCATCAACACCTCAAAAATCAATACGGAACGAATATAGATTCAGCAGAATTCAAACAATGGATGGCAGAAAATGAGCTCTCGCTTCCAACAATCAATCTTGATTATGTTCGTAGTGTTCTTCAAGCTTACCAAGAGCTATGTAATTGGCTAAAGTCATGGGCAGGCTTGTTAGCATTCTCAGACTCGGTACTAATAACAGGAGTAGCTGGTTCGGGTAAAACCCACGGCACTTGTGATGCAGCTGAACATCGCTTAAGTCATGGCATGCTAACATGTATAACTTTTGGACATTTGTTTCGTGGTGATCCAGCTCCTTGGACACGCATGTCAGAGGTTTTAGACCTATCCATTGGTTTAGGAATGAATGGTTTACTTGATGCATTAGAATCGGCTGCTGAGGCATCAGGCTCATTCCTTATCTTATGCATTGATGCTATCAATGAGACTCGTCCATTACGTTACTGGAAAGATCATCTACCCAATGTTATTTATGAAGTTCATAAAAGACCTTTTTTACGCCTTTGCATAACTTGTCGTACTGCTTTTATATCATCAGCGCTTCCAGAAAATCATAAGTTGCCGATAGTTGAACATCACGGATTTGAAGGTGCCGAGCATGATGCCTGTAATGCTTTCTTTCAGCATTACAGGCTTGAACCGCCAATTGCTCCAATATTACAACCAGAGTTCAAAAATCCACTATACCTAAAATTGCTTTGTACTACTTTAGTAGCTAAAAAATTAAGGCGAATACCATCGGGTTGGCATGGCCTATCACCAATCTTTAGAGAGTTTCTTTCAATAAAAGAGAAACAGTTTGCTGACGAGTACAGCGACAGCGTTAATTCTGGGGCAAACATCATACGTAATGCTCTTTATTCAATCGTTAGGGAAATTTCGACATCTGGCAGTTCAGGTCTAAGCTGGACACAAGCACAAACTGCTATTGATAGTAAAATTCAAAAAGCAAATTTGCCAATCCTTGAATGGCTAGTTCGGTCAGATTTACTGATCGAAGATGCACCTAAACAATCTGACGACCTTTTTGGTTCAGATAGCTTTGTTCGACCTTCATTTGAGAGATTAGGGGATTTCTTGATTGCTAGAGAAATTATAAGTCAGATTACAGAAGCCAAAATTCATGAACTCTTCCAGCCCAGCAGTCAATATTATTACCTTGTTCAAGATTCGTCAGCAGTTGCTCAAAACAAGGGAATCCTAAGTGCTCTTTCAATCATTCTTCCTGAAAAATTCGATGAGATTGAGCTACCTGATCTTATAAAAACAGAACATATTCGTTCTGAAGTTATTCAATGTACAATCTCATCATTCTCCTGGAGAGAACCCAATACTTTTTCAGGTAAATCTAAAGAATTGTTGTGCGAATTTTTAAGAGGAAAAGGAGAGTTGTTTCGATTTGGGATGGACATTGCTCTATCCATATCATGTCGATCTTCTCTCATTGATGCAATATGGTTGCATAATTTCTTGATTTTATATCCATTAGCTAAAAGAGATGCTGCATGGTGTGGATATTTACATAAACAATACGCTTCAAAAACCTATTTAAACCAATTGATAAATGCAGCTTTCAAGATTCCTCTAAGGCAAGTCAACTTGGAAGTCTCAAAACGTTGGGCAATAATTTTACTATGGTTTACAGCAACTTCCGATCGAAGAGTAAAGGATCGAGCAACTAGAGCATTATCAGCATTGCTGGCTTCAAGGTCAGAAATTATTCCTGACATCTTATCTCTCTATCTTGGAATAAATGATGATGCTGTAGTAGAACGTGCTTTGTTGAGTTGTTATGGAGCTTTGATTTTATCTCGTGATCTTCAGTCCATAAAGCTTTCTGTCATCAAAGTCTATGAGACTCTGCAAAATTCTACAGAATGCTTTGACAATGCTATATTACGTGATCATATTAGGTGTTTAATAGAGCTTGCCCAGATTCTCGATGCTTTCCCTAAAAGTTATGATGCCAGTCTTGTGATATCTCCAGTTAGTACTGATTGGCCTCTTCGATTTCCCTCTGATGACCAAATCAATACATGGCAAGACAGTCAGGTTTTACCAAAATTAGCTTATAGCTGTTTGGAAGATGATTTTTTCATATACACCATGTCATGTCTTCGAGAGTGGGAGCATGGTCTTGATCGTAACAAAATGGCTATGTGGATTCTTCAAGAGGTAGTCATTAACCTCGGTTATTCGGATTCCACCTGCTATCTATTTGATGATTATATGCTGGGTAAATTTGGAGGTGGACGCAGCAGACCAGCGTGGGCTGAAAGAATTGGGAAAAAATATCAGTTGATTGCCATGTACCGGCTAGCATCGAAGCTATGTGACCATTTAGAGCGTAGGCGCGATGACTGGGCACCTGAATATCAAAAAATTCCACTGATTTTGCTTGACCAGCGTAATTTTGATCCAACCCTACCAGCATCTGTCGTAAATGAAAACCCAGATACTGGAACTTGGTGGATCAAGCCGCAGGTTAATCCACGAAACTTTGATTATTTATCAGACGCAGAGTGGGTCAATCAAGAACATGATCTACCAAAAATGGAAGACTTACTTGAATTAATTGATCAAGATAGTCAAAAATGGCGGTTGTTAAGTGCATATCCAGCTTGGGGACACCGTGATACGGATAGCGAGAACCAACCATATCGTCAAATTTGGATCCATTTACGAAGCTATATAATTCCTGAAGAACACTTTGAAGAGTTATCTAGCTATCTACACAAGCGAAATTTTTTTGGACAGTGGATGCCTGAGGGGTCGTCTCGGTCATACGGTTTTGCTGGGGAGTATCCTTGGGCAACATCCTTTAATACAGAACCTGACTCATACTTTGCCGGAGGGGATATTGGGCCATTATCCCTGTCTGATTACTATGTTTCTTCTAGTAATCAACTTGTTGTTGAATGGGCAAATGATGCGTCCCTTTCTCATCCTTTTGAAATAGAAGTACCATCTCGAACCTTTTTTGAATCAAATGACCTATGGTGGAATGGTCAGGATGGATACCGTTTAATAAACGCTAAAAACGTCTTCCGAGATCCATCAACAACTCAATCTGGACCTCGTTCTTTAATTGCTGACAACGCATATCTGTTAAAGAAACTAAGTAGTTTAGGTATGAGACTGGTATGGACGATGCTTGGCGAAAAATGGATTTTGGGCGGAAAGAATTCGTTTGAACCAAGGCCTAGAAAAACATTTAGTCAAATTGCTAAATTAGATCAAAATGGCTCCATCGTATTTGGTGAGCGTGTATTTTTTGAAGACTACAAGCAGAATGCTTGCCTATCCATAGAGGATGAAGAGACGACAGAGTAATAAATCCGTCGCAGGATGAGCCAACCTAGGCACGCACTGGGCTTATCATTCATTCTCTACGTTGTTTGAGTCTATTTGTCGCCAGTGATGCTAACTGTGGGCGTATTCGCATTACCAATACCTTCCTGTGAGGGCAGCGTCCGAGATAGTTTTGACCTTGAGTTTGTTGTGGCCAAAATCAGCTTTTTGACTACCGTGTAACTAAACCGAAAACAAAGCTACCAATGACAAGGAAGAAACTTACTCCCTATGCAAAGCTGCGGAAGGGAGTTATCCCAGTAGTATAGAACAAGAAATGCAGAAATCGTGTGATGAAAAATGCGATAGCAGCGTAGTGTGTCCACACATTTGAGATACCTATCACCGATGCAGCCAGGACGAGTGGAGCAAACAAAGTTATCTCTTCTACATGTTTCTGAGCTGTACGAGTCAAGCGGCCATATATGCGAATTGCACCTTATAAAGAAGATTCACTCTGGTTTCCCAAGAATTCTAGCCCGTCGTTAGCTTGAACTGTTTGATGTAAGCGATATGGCAATTTAGCCCCAGAGTATTAATTTACCGAATTCCAGGTCAAACCTGTTGCCATTGATTAAATGTGTTTAAGTCCCGCACTTTTCTTATCTAGGTTGAAGAGTCGTCTTCACAGTGTCGTACTCAGACCGGAATAATCCTTGCTCATGCATGACCTGCTCTAGTCGATCCGCTCCGCCAATATACTGCCCTCCCAGCCAAATTTGGGGAACAGTGATAGGGGTTTTGGGACCAACGAGAGGCTTGACTCGGGCCAACATTTCGTAGAGTGCGCGAGGACTGCGAACCACATCATGGTAGGTGTACTGAATACCAGCTTGGTCTAAATAAGCCTTAGCGCGTTTGCAGTGGGGACAGCTTTCTTTCCCAAATAAATGACTTCTTTGGATGGGGGCCTTGGATGCGTAGGCGGCAGTAACGGCTTCCGTCAGTAGTCCTCGGTTAAGGGCATGGCCTTGGCTAATCACTTTGCCATTCACCATCACAATTGGAGCATGCCATCCTCCCTTGAGTAAGGGTTTCCACCACTCTGTCAACCATTCACGGATGTCTAGCTTGACGGGAATGCCTGCTAGCTCATGCTCCAAGGTGTCTAGAATGACATCTTTGGTCAGGGTACATTCACCACAGGGAATTTTGACCTTAAAAGGACCCCATGCTCCTGCCCAACGGTATAAGGTGATGTTTACTTCGTGGCCTGACATAGTGCGCTCTCGCTATTAACTTCACATCTATGCCTACTATCACCGCCCTAACGAAAAATGCACTGAAGCCGAGCTTAATCTTTGATGAGATCCTGCCTTTTTGCAATTCATAAGCGATAGGTGTCCCATCCCTGCAGGACAGCTCACTAGTTTAATCCATCCGGGGTTTGGGGACTGCGATCGCACCTCTCCCCCCTATGAAGACTCCGCTTGCCAATACCCAGATTTCCCCCCAATCTTTTCAAGCAGGTGGATATCGAGAATTTGCATGGATTTATCCAACGCCTTTGCCATGTCATAGAGCGTCAGTGCGGCAATAGAGACTGCCGTCAGGGCTTCCATTTCCACCCCTGTTTCCGCCTTCGTTTTTACTGTGGCCTTAATTGCATATCCCGGTAAGTCCGGTTGGGGCTGAATGGACACCTCAACCTTACTCAGGGGTAGAGGATGGCAGAGAGGGATCAATTGTGAGGTTTGCTTTGCCGCCATGATTCCGGCTAAACGGGCAGTGCCTAGCACATCCCCTTTAGGGGCGTTTCCGGCTTGGATGGCTGCAAAGGTTGCGGAGGTCATCT
This sequence comes from Acaryochloris sp. IP29b_bin.137, assembly GCF_028285745.1. Classification (GTDB taxonomy): domain Bacteria; phylum Cyanobacteriota; class Cyanobacteriia; order Thermosynechococcales; family Thermosynechococcaceae; genus Acaryochloris. The sequence continues at coordinate 16,717 of NZ_JANQOP010000246.1, forward strand.
TCACATGACCCACGGCAGTTGCTTCCCTTACAGTAGCGACCTTCTCTGACACATCCACCATTTGGGCTTCGCCGTGGTGATCAAGGTGAGTCAGCGCTTTTTGATTCGTCATGATGGATAAGGGACTCCTGATGGGGCAGCTTTAACAAGTTGTTCTTGCCGTACAGTTAGGCTGTGGTAAGATAATAGTCCCTTAGGGGCTTGTAGCTCAGTGGACTAGAGCACGTGGCTACGGACCACGGTGTCGGGGGTTCGAATCCCTCCTAGCCCGTTCGATTCCTTAAAAACACTCGTAATCTTAGATGGTGCAAGTGCCAGCTGGGGTTTCCCCTTGCACTAAAGATTTATTGCTTTTGGCACAAAATCCTTGATTTCTATTGAAGAGTCAAAGTATGCCTAGAGCTAGATTATTCATCTTTGGGCATAGCAGAAATATCCTTAATTCTTGGCCTGAATCGCCGTTCGTAAGGGCGGCATACTTCACTCCCATTCGCGAACCTTAGTCTAGCTAAGCTAGTCCTTTGGACAAGTATTTTAGTCCCTTTGTTAGAGGTAGACTTTATTCAATGCCATATCAATCATTGCGATATCCGATTACTCTTTTCAGTACTGCAGCCGCTTTTCTGTTATTGGTGAGTTGTTCAGCTGAAAACCCCACTCGTGGCCAATCCTCTGAAAACAATCCTTGGGAAGGAACTTGGGAGCTAAAAGATCCTGCGAGTGGAGAAACGGTTACCTTTGTGTTGCAATCGGATCAGAAGGTATATCTAATTACCCCCGATCCAACCACAGCTAAAGACAAAGTGATTGAAGTTCCCCTCACCAAAGTTTCAGACAAAACAGACTTACCTGAGAACATCAAACCCGTTTCTCTATTCGATAGCATCACAAATCAGGCCACTAAAGCAAGAGAAGCCGCTGCTAAAAGTGAACTTGGCGCAATAAATAGAGCTCAACAGGCCTATCGGCTTGAAAACCCAACCTTCGCATCGACTTACGAGGAGCTAGGCATTGGGCGTTTTGACAATGAATTTTACGATATCAACATCGTCTCAGCCGATGCCCAGCGAGCTTATGTAACGGCAACAGCCAAAGGCACGGACACAAAAAGCTTTAGTGGTGTGGTTACTGAAGAAGCGGGGATTACCAAAACGAATATTTGCGAGACGGAATCTCCATCCCAAACCCCTCCGCCTATCGATTGTGAATAAGATCCGCATACTTTTATCGAGTCTGCAGAGTTGATGATAGGGGCATTGACTCGCAATGCCTCAGACTGGCTACGATACAAAGTTCGCTTAAATGGATGGCTGCAAGTTTTATCACTCACTCGACGTTGAGCAAGGCCATTTAAACGGCATCAAAAGTTAGGATCAAAAAAATATCACTCTTCCTCAAGCAAAACTGAAGGGGAAAAACGCTTAAAGGGAAAAACTATTGTGAGCAAGCCAATGGTTCAACCAATGACATCCAACAAACTAAAGCCAGGAGACACGACTGCCATTACTCTCACAGTCGAAAAGCTTCAGCTTTTGAGTTATCTGTCTTTCTGGATCATTGTCATGACCGGCATATTTCTTACAGAAAGATTTTCTGACATTGATTTAGAGAATACCACCTTCCAAGAAGTTATTGGATATAACAACATCTGTATTTACTTTGATACTCCGCCGTCCACTTATGTACTGCCGTTTTTTTGGGCAATAACACTCGTTATTTTCCTTATCTATCTTGTTGCAAACTGGCTGCAAATGATAAGACAATTGAAGGCCGGCCATCTTGACCAAAATCTCTACCAACTACTTTCTCGATTAAAGTTATTTGAAGCCTTTACGCTAGTGTTTTTTTCAACTGTATTCGCCGTTAGCCCGGAGGGATGGGACCACACGCTTTTTATTCATACCATCCCATTTCTGATGGTACAAATCGGTGTGACATCGATGGCTATATCAGGGACACTCTTTGGGATTAAATCCGGCTATTGGGAACGACTAGAGCTAGCAAAATGGTTTAAATGGGCGAATATTTTAGACTGTATTCTGATTAGTCTTGTGGTTGTGTTGTATATTCCCATGTTAATTAATGCCATGGCAGACGGGATATGGTGGGCTCATACCGACAGGTTAAGTAGTCTTGCAGAGGTATTAGATCGTTGCTTTCTTTTCCTGTCTGCAATCGTGCCCTTGCTTAATGCAATCTATCTAGTTTGTTTTAAGTCTGACAAAATTGAAGTCGTTAATATTGCGTTATAAGTTTGTGGAATCACACAGCAGCCAGTGACGATATCTCGTTCCAATCTGAAATTGTCACAAGCGATAAGCCAACGTTCACTGATACCACCAACCTCAAGTCACCCTGATTCAGAATTGTTTGCCATGACAGTCGTCCGAACCCTAGTCAGATTGATATGTGGTGCAACCACAATATCTATTTTGGGCATATGGTTATATGTCTTCGCACCTATCACGGCTCCGTGGGTTGAATTTGGATACTATGGCAAATTTAATCAGGTTCGACGGATTATTCAAGAGACCCCTAACTTGACCATTATTGACCAGTGGCAACACCGAGATATCACCTTGGAAGACTTTGGATTTACAGTTCGCCGCCCGGATGGCTCAACAGTTCAGATCAACTTCTACGAACGCTCTGAACAGATGAAACTGAGTTCAGATGACGATATCCGCGATTATATTGTTAGTTCTATCTAAAACCGAATAACTAGCATCCCCATCTTGGGGGCATCAGACTGCAGTCTGTCAAAGGCGGATATCCTTCATAGATGAGGTAAAGTTGCAGTCCGTCCTTCCTCTATAATCAAAACTCTGGCATTGCAATCCCCCTGTCGGGAACGTTGTGATTTGAGCTAGAACTGGGTCTGAAGTTTTGCATTGTTAAGGATTATCTATGGCTGCTGATCGGGCGTCTGAGCCACCCAACCCGGGTTCCACATTAGAGGAAGTGAGGGTCACTCGTTTGCAAAAGGTTGAGCAGCTCAAAGCAGCAGGCTTAACCCCCTATGCCTATCGGTGGCAGTCTACCCATACCGCTGAGGCCCTGCAAGAGAAATTTGTGGATCTGGCTAAGGGTGAGGAGGCAGATTTTGAAGTTGCGATCGCAGGTCGTATCCTGGCTCGTCGCGTCATGGGTAAGTTAGCCTTCTTCAGCCTCCAGGACGAAACGGGAACTATCCAGCTCTACCTAGAAAAAAAGCGTATCCAAGAGCAGATGGGGGAGCAAAATGAGCATGCCTTTAACCTCCTCAAAAAACTGACCGATGTGGGGGATTTTATCGGAGTCCAAGGAACCATCAAGCGCACCGATAAAGGTGAACTCTCTGTCTATGTGCAGACCTACACCGTGCTGACCAAGTCATTATTGCCCCTCCCCGACAAGTGGCACGGCCTCACAGATATTGCCAAGCGATATCGCCAACGCTATGTTGATCTGATCGTCAATCCCACCGTGCGGGAGACCTTTCGACGACGGGCTCAGGTTACCGCCAGTATCCGCCGCTATCTTGACGAGCAAGGGTTTATAGAAATTGAAACCCCCGTTTTAAATTCCGAGGCAGGGGGGGCAGAGGCACGCCCCTTCATCACCTATCACAACACCATGGAGATGGATCTGTATTTGCGGATCGCCACGGAACTGCATTTAAAGCGGCTGATTGTTGGCGGATTTGAGAAAGTTTTTGAACTGGGGCGAATTTTCCGTAATGAAGGGATTTCCACCCGCCACAATCCAGAGTTCACCACCATCGAAATTTACCAAGCCTACGCTGATTACAACGACATGATGGACTTAACCGAAGCGTTGATCTGTCAGGCGGCTGAGAGCGCAGTGGGCAGTTTACAAGTTCCGTACCAAGGCGAAACCATTGATCTCACTGCTCCTTGGCGACGAGTGACCATGCATGATGTGGTCAAAGAACAAACCGGACTTGATTTTGTGACGTTTGAAACAGTAGAGGCTGCCCAAAAAGCAGCAGCAAAGGCTGGCATCACAGGCGTAGAAGACTGCGAGAGCATAGGGCACATTCTCAACGAAGCCTTTGAGCAAACGGTGGAAGCAACCCTTATTCAACCCACCTTTATCCTTGACTATCCCGTTGAGATCTCTCCCTTGGCCAAGCCCCATCGGTCCCAGCCTGGTCTGGTGGAACGGTTTGAGCTGTTTATCGTCGGTCGGGAGACGGCCAATAGTTTCTCAGAGTTAACAGATCCCGTCGATCAGCGTCAGCGCTTAGAAGCGCAAGCCGCCCGGAAAGAAGCAGGTGACTTAGAAGCGCATGGTGTGGATGAAGATTTCATTACAGCCTTGGAATATGGCATGCCCCCCACGGGCGGATTAGGCATTGGCATCGATCGCCTAGCTATGCTGCTGAGTGATGCAGCTAGTATTCGGGATGTGATTGCTTTCCCCCTGTTAAGGCCAGAAAAACCTGAAGAGGAAGGATAGTGGTCCAAGGCCATTGGCCAGTTTTGGTCCAGGCTAAACTGTAGTCAGCTAAACTTTCTTTCCCACGCTCGATAGATGGTATCAACGCCTCAACAACAATTAGTTATCCCACCTTTGGAAAATGGCGATCGCCTGTCTCGATCGGAGTTTGAGCGTCGCTATCAAGCCATGCCGCAATTGCGAAAAGCGGAGCTGATTGAAGGAGTGGTTTACAACATGTCATCCCCCCTCAGAATTAAAAGTCATGGTGAACCTCACGGCAATTTGACGGGGTGGTTATGGACCTACAAGACCGCAACGCCAGGGCTTGTTATGGGCATTGAACCCACCGTACGTCTAGATCCCGATAATGAGCCGCAACCCGATGCCGTCCTGTTTGTACCGGGGCAACAGGCCAGGATTGGGGAGGATGACTATATTGAAGGGGCACCGGAGCTGGTGATTGAGATTGCCGCGAGTAGTGCTGCCATTGATTTGCATGATAAGAAGCGGGCTTATCGGCGCAATGGTGTAAAGGAATATATTGTATGGCGGACGCTGGAAACACAGCTTGATTGGTTTGTGTTAACTGCTGATGAGTATGTCCCCCTAGGGACAGATCAGCAGGGAGTCTTTCATAGTCAAGTTTTTCCAGGGTTATGGCTGGATGGGGCAGCTTTGCTGGCGGGGGATATGGCACAAGTATTGGCGGTGTTGCAGCAGGGGTTAGGCACTGATGAGCACCGGAGTTTTGCGGAACAACTTCTAAATTAATGTCGTGGTCTGAAAACGAAGCCAATGTTTTAAGGTCCTTAAACCATGACCATAAAGGTCATTCCATTGACTCGGTTTGGATGTTGCTTACCCTGGTATTGATATTGATGAATCAGGTGCTCATACTTAGCAGAACGCTAAAAGATGTACGCTAGTTGCGATATGTTTCTATCTTTAACCTTGCCCTAACAACCCAGTTACAAAGAGGCCACGGTGCCCGATAATATTTGAGATTGTTATGGATAGTTTGACAGGCGAGGTAAAGCACGTGACCCATTTAGCCAATCCACTACAAACATCAAATCAGCCACTTCTTGTTGGTGTATTGGGGTTTGGCGGACTTGGACAAGCCGCAGCTCGGGTTTTAGCTCCCAAACAGCAAATGAAGCTCGTAGCGGCTGCAGACCAGAAAGGGTTTGCGCTTAACCTCGAAGGCTTGGATTTAAAACGTGCGATCGCAGCTTATCAAACCCAAGGCTCTCTCGGTTACCTCGACCCAGGCGGCACCCTCAGCACCCAAAGCATTGCCGATTTGATTCAGCAAAGCCAGAATGTTGCCGGTTTTTTTCTGGCTTTGCCCAACCTGCCCAATACCTTTATGGCCTCAGTCGCCAAACAGTTTATCGATCTAGGTTGGAAAGGCGTTTTAATTGATGCCATCAAACGGACCAGCGCAGTTGAGCAGCTTGTGGACCTCCAGTCTGAACTTGCAGAAGCAGGCATTACCTATGTCACAGGTTGTGGTGCTACGCCTGGTTTACTGACCGCAGCTGCTGCCTTAGCGGCCCAAAGCTACGCGGAAATTCACCAAGTCAAAATCACCTTTGGGGTCGGTATTGCCAACTGGGAAGCCTACCGCGCCACCATCCGCGAAGACATTGCCCATTTACCGGGCTACACCGTCGAAACGGCTAAAGCCATGACTGATGCTGAAGTAGAAGCCTTATTAGACAAAACCAACGGCATCCTCAGCTTGGAAGATATGGAACATGCCGATGATGTGATTTTGGAAATGGCCGGGATTTGTGGTCGCGATCGCGTCACCGTTGGCGGGGTCGTCGATACTCGTAATCCCAAGAAACCCCTGAGCACCAACGTCCAGCTTACGGGTCGAACCTTTGAAGGCAAAATCTCCACCCATACCTTCACCCTAGGAGATGAAACCAGCATGGCTGCCAATGTTTGTGGTCCTGCCTTTGGCTATCTCAAAGCGGGGATTGCCCTCCATAAGCAAGGAATTTGTGGTCTGCTCACCTCTGCTCAAGTTATGCCTCATTTTGTTTCCTAACTGATCAACACAAGCATCGAAATGTCCCCAAAGGAGTCTGAATGCAACGTTCAAACTCCTTTTATTTTGCTCGTGAAGATGGAGTGCTGGCAGGGAAACGATTAATTTTTCTGGACAGTATAGAAAAATATTTCGAAAACATTGCAAAATTCTTTAGATGTATTTACAAATACCTTTTTGATCCTCAAAATGTGTTGACAAGGTTTTGTATGCGTAGCAATTCATCGCTGATGAAGCTCTTTCTGATCTCAATTATGGGATTAACAAGTTGGTGCTTTTAGAACTGAAGTTCTGACCTGAAAGTGGTGTCAAAGACAGGGGGTTGATTTAAATAAGTTCCTCATCTATTCAAAATGGAGTAAATCCATGTCAATTACTAAAAAAGCGTTTGCCGAGTTTTTCGGTACATTCTGGCTCACCTTTGGAGGTTGTGGGAGTGCTGTGTTTGCTGCGGTTGTCACAGCAGGCCCACCCATTGGAGATAAAGCTGAATATATCTTTCCTGTGGGAATTGGTTTAACAGGCGTCTCTCTTGCGTTTGGTTTAACCGTTCTGACCATGGCCTATGCTGTAGGTCATATTTCTGGTGGACATTTCAATCCAGCCGTATCCTTCGGGCTGTGGGCAGGTAAGCGTTTTTCTGGCTCTGAACTGTTACCTTATATCGTTGCTCAAGCCGTGGGCGCTATTGCTGCGGCAGGTCTCATATTTTTAATCGCAAACGGACAAGAAGGCTTTGCTCTAGCTGGCCCTAACCCACTTGCGACCAATGGTTTTGGTGACCATTCTCCCGGTGGTTACAATCTGGTTGCTTGCTTGATCGCAGAAGTATTGTTAACTATGATGTTCTTGCTGATCATCCTGGGAGCAACAGACAAAAGAGCACCACAGGGATTTGCGCCTGTCTCGATTGGTTTAGCACTAACCCTAATTCACCTAATCAGTATTCCGATTACCAATACGTCCGTCAACCCTGCTCGTAGTACGGGTCCCGCCTTAATTGTCGGTTTGGCAGGCAATATGGAGTTATTCCAGCAAGTTTGGTTGTTTTGGGTAGCACCGATTGCAGGTGCGATCGCAGCGGGTTTCATTTACAATGCCCTATTCGAAGCAGATACAACTGCAACCCCCAATCCTGAGCGGAGTTTTGCAGAGCGATAATAAAAGAGAAGCTCTGAGTTTTTATGCTCTCTAACATTTGCAAATGCCCAATTAACAATTGATGTCCTTTTGGCGAGGCTATCTCGCGGCTTTAACAGATCCCACCTATCGAACCAATGCTTTAAAAGTTGCGGCCATAGTGGGGTCTATTTTATTTGCCATTAATCATGGTGCCGCCTTAACCCAAAATAAAATGACCCGTGAGCGCTGGATCTCAGGATTACTCACCTATTGCGTTCCCTATATGGTGAGTGTTCACGGCCAGTACGTCAGCCGTTCTCAGCAGCCCTAATCCACGGATTCTAAATCGAGGGTAAGTTGATAAATTTGCCGACGAGACATGGCATGTTTCTCCGCCAATTGCCGACTCGCTCTTGATTTTGACCACCCCTGAGCCAATAGCACTTGCAATTCTGCTCGTAAATCTGTTTCGGTTGGCAAGTCTTGGTTTTCAACTACGCCCGCCAAAACCAACGTAAATTCTCCTTTGGGCTCATGGCTTTGATAGTGGGTTATGGCGGCTGGCACGGACCCTCGCCAAAATTCCTCAAATCGTTTTGTCAATTCCCGGGCCAACACAATCTGTCGGTTGTCATCGACCTGTTCTGCCAAATCTTTTAAGGTCTGGCGCAATCGATGCGGCGCTTCATACAAAACAACCGTCCGAGATTCTGTCGCTATCTCCTGCAACCGCTGTTGACGCGCTTTCCCCTTCGCAGGCAGAAACCCTTCAAAGCAAAAACGATCGCAGGGTAATCCCGAGGTAACTAAGGCTGCGATCGCAGCATTGGCACCGGGAATTGGTATCACTGCTATCCCAGCCTCGACACAAGCTTGCACCAGTTCTACCCCCGGATCAGAAATCCCTGGCATGCCGGCATCACTAACGAGAGCTACATCCTGCCCTGACAGTAATCGCTGAATTAGTTCTGGTGTGCGGATTTGAGTGTTGTGCTGGTGATAGCTGATTTGCGGGGTTTTGATCTGAAAGTGATGGAGCAGTTTGCCCGTATGGCGTGTATCTTCGGCTGCGATCGCAGCCACTGTTTGCAAAACCCGAACTGCCCGAAAACTCATATCTTCTAAATTCCCAATCGGCGTTGCCACAACGTATAAGCTGCCTGTTTGCAGTGCATTGGATTCAGAAGAGGTCATAGACAGCCAAGTGTATTACCTACTCAATTCCACCTTGCTTATCTCACCCAGGAGATATTGCCTTCATACAACATCGTGAATATTGGATGATATCAAGCCTCAACAGCCGGTTGAGAGTCAAGGCAAGATTCTCTATAAAATGTCGCAACTTCATGGTAATCGGCATTGCCCAAATTCACTGCCCTACGAATTCTAGCTTCATGCTGCTCCCAACCTGTCAGACCAGGACTCACATCAAACTCTACAAGATCGCCAGTATTTTGGTCCTCGATCCCTCAGCGATTGCCAGTGACAATTACTGTAAATCTTCTACAAGCATCTGTATGTCACTCTAAAGTTTCTCCAGGCGCAAGAATCATCCGGCGAATAACAATCTTGTCATCTTCCGAGTGTGGCTCGACCTGCATTTAAGCTACCCTTGGACTGAATAATGGTTCGGTTGAGCGGCTGCTCAAACATTATCTGCCGCTCAACAAGTTTATTCTATTTACTGAATTAGCTAGCGGTCACTCCAGCCCCACTCCCTTGCACTAAAGTGGGTGAGTAATAGGACAGTGGCTTATCTCCTACAGTGGCCCCACCATTAATCATGCCTTGTAAACTGTCCTCAAAGAAGGTGTAGGGGAAACGAGTTTCAGGATGACTCACGACGTCTAAACGCTGCTTCAACTCCACAGGAATTTCAAAATCCAAAGCACCAAGATTATCTTGCAACTGATGCAGCTTCGTTGCACCGATGATGACTGATGCCACTGAAGGACGGTTCACAACCCAATTTAACGCGACTTGGGCCATGGAGCGGCTGAGCGCTTGGGCAACGCTTTCTAACTCGGCAACGATTGCCCAGTTTTTCTCGGTGAACTTGTTGAAGGCAGGGTTCCCACTATCAGCTAGCATTGCCAATCGCCCTGCTCCCTCTCCACCTTGCTCAGACGGTTTATATTTGCCAGACAGTAGTCCACTGGCTAGGGGTGACCAAACCATTACTCCAGTATTCAGATGTTTAGCTAGCGCCGTATACTCAAACTCAATGTTGCGCTCTACCAATGAATATTCCAACTGCACCGTACTAACCGGTTCCCAATGTCGTTCCTGGGCCAAGGTTTGGGCCTGGGCGACGTACCAAGCAGGGGCATCGGATAGAGCAACATAGCGAACTTTGCCCGATCGCACCAGATCATCTAACGTCCGCATAACCTCTTCTGCAGGGGTGACCTGATCCCAGGTATGCAGCATGTAGATATCGATATAGTCCGTTCCTAATCGCTGGAGCGAACCCTCTACAGCTCGGAGGATATTTTTGCGGCTATTACCACCGGCATTGGGATTACCGGGTTCAGCATTGTAGCTAAATTTGGTTGAAATAATGACACGATCACGAGTACCACTATCTTTGATAAATCGCCCCAGCATCTTCTCACTATTACCATTGGTATATAAGTCAGCGGTATCGATAAAATTTCCACCCGCCTCTAGGTAAGTCTCAAAAAGTTGATGGGCATTAGCCTCGTCCGCACCCCAACCCCAGTCATCGCCGAAAGTCATGGTGCCTAGGGCCAAACGGCTCACTTTCAACCCAGTTTTGCCCAAGGTGTAGTAGTTCATGAAAAATCTCCTGTCACTAGAATGAACGGCAACAGCCGTAGCTTTGGCTTACAATCTCCACTATCAGATCATTTTCAAATCAATTCTTGTAGTCAATTGCTGAGTTTTAGTAAAAACTTGCGCCTCAGGGTTTCCCCAGACCGGTCCTATGCAGAGCCAAATTAGTTTTGTTGATAGTCAAACCTTAGCCCCCAAGCCGGATATCAACGCTGGCCAAGTTTTGATATCGAGCAAAGAGTTGGCCTGGGACGGCATTTACATTGAACAGGGGGAAAACGAGGAATTTACACCTGATGATGTAACGGTGGCCCAGCATTATTTTGCAATGAATATTGGCCCAGCCTTTGAATGGGAGTGGAAGGATGGTCAGACTTTTAAGAGCCATCGCTATGAAACAGGCGACTTATGGGTGAATCCAGCGGGAGTTCCGTTTTCCCACCGGATTAATCAACAGAATCAATTTATCTTGCTCACCATCGAGCCCCAAAAGGTCGTAGAACTGCTGCCCGACCACTCCTTACTGGAGCGCCAGGCCTTCAGACGACAACATCAGGCCAAGGATAAGCATTTGCAAACCCTAATCCGGGCCTTGCTAGTTGAAGCAGAGATGGGAGGCCCCAATGGTCGTCTCTATGCTGATACCCTATCAACGGCATTAGTTACTCATTTTGTGAATCACTACAGCCTGCCCCCCTCTGTCAATCTTCTCAAGCCACATCCAACTCAGAGCAAGAAATTAGCGCATGTCATTGACTATATCGAAGGGCATCTAACGGCAGATCTAAGCTTGTCGGATCTCTCACTAGAAGCAGGTTTGAGCAAGTTCCATTTTTCACGATTATTCAAGGATGAGATCGGACTGACACCACATAAGTATGTACTTAAACGCCGTATTGAAAAGGCCACCCAATTGCTTAAACAAGGAGAAACCGTCGCTCAGGTTGCTTATTTCTTAGGTTTTACAGACCAATCTCACTTCACCCGCGTGTTTAAGCAATTTAAGGGAGTGACGCCAAAGGGCTTCATCAACCCAAAAATTCGATGAAGGTAAATGTGCATATATTCTGAAAGCTTTAGCGTTTGGCTAACGAACGGGGTTCAACGGGAATGCACTGCTCTGGTTCCCGCAAAACTCTCTCTTCTCAGCCATCCTCCCTTATATCAACTATGAAACGGGCTAAATCCCTCACCCCACGCAAAAGTCTGTTTCTCCTAACCGTAGTGTGTGTGGTCGCGACTGGAATTGCTCTATTGGTAATGGGAAAGCTTGACACTGCCCAAATTAAGGGGCTGGTTAACCGCGCAGGCATCTGGGGACCGATTTATTACATCTTGGCCTATGTGATTGCGACCCTATTGGTGTTGCCTTCAACAGCCCTAAACCTTACGGGAGGGGGGTTGTTCGGCCCTTGGCTAGGGACCCTGTGGACCAGTCTTGCCGCCATTATTGCTGCAGTTGTGGCCTTTTATTTCAGTCGCACTATTGGCCGCGAGCCCATTGCAAAACGATTGGCGGGACGCTGGCAAAAAATGGATGCTGAGGTCAAGCGCGGTGGCCTATTTTACATGTTTGCGATTCGGTTAATGCCGATCATGCCTTATGGTCTGGTTAACTTTGCGGCGGGTCTCACCTCTATCCGCTTTCGCGATTTCCTGATCGGGACAATCTTGGGCACTATTCCCAGCGTCTTGCCCTTTGTCCTCATCGGTAGCTCAAGTGTACAAGCCCTCAACTCTGGTAATGTTGCCCCTTTAATCGGTGCCTTAGCACTGACCGGAATCCTGGTTGCGGGTTCGACCTATTGGCGACAAAAACGGCTCAAGCGGAGTTGACGCTTCCGAAAAAGTGTCGTGAACGATACCGTTCAGTGCAAAACTGGAGGATGGAGCTGACGCAATAATCTAGAAATATGACCAAAACAGCATGGGTATTTCCTGGGCAAGGGTCCCAGGCCATTGGCATGGGCCTCGACCTCCTCAACACCGAAATCGGTAAACAACGGTTTGAAGCTGCAGAAAGCATCTTGGGATGGTCCGTCCCCGAAGTGTGCGGGGAGGATGAAACCCGCCTCTCCCAAACAAATTACACCCAGCCCTGCTTATACGTGGTGTCTGCTATCTTTTCCGACCTACTGGCCGAAAAAGGACTGAAGCCCGATTTAGTCGCGGGTCATAGTTTGGGAGAATATGTGGCGCTTTACTCCGCCCAGGTCTTCGACTTTGAATCAGGCTTAAAGCTAGTGCAAAAACGCTCTACCCTGATGTCTCAAGCTTCTGATGGCAAAATGGCAGCTCTGATGGGATTCGATCGCGATCAGCTCAGTCAAACCGTTGACAGTACCGATGGCGTGGTCTTGGCCAATGATAACCATGCCGGTCAAGTCGTCATTTCTGGCACACCAGCCGCTGTGGATAACGTCTTAGGCAGTATTAAAGTTAAGCGGGCAGTGGAGCTGAATGTCAGCGGTGCCTTCCATTCACCCCTAATGGCGGATGCTGCAGGGGAGTATGAATCGGTCCTCAATTCCATCGACTTTAAACCTGCACTAGTGCCCGTTGTCTCTAATGTGGAACCAACGCCTTCGACAGACCCCGCTACCCTCCAAACTCGATTGATTCAGCAAATGACAGGTCCGGTACGCTGGCGGGAAACGGCTCTCGTCTTTGCCGATCACGGGATTGAATCCGTGATGGAAGTGGGACCTGGCAAAGTCTTAACGGGGTTAGTCAAGCGCACTTGCAAAGAAATAGCGTTAACGAATATCAATAGCTTAGAAAGCATCCCCGCTTAGGTTTAGACAGGGGTTAACCCGGTCGGTTAACCTCAATTTGATATCGTCAGTTGAGTTCCTTGCCAAGGTTCGCCCCATGCCCCAACAGCGTGAGCCCACAATTAGCTTAGCCCTCTACCACCTGTTCAAGTGGACGGTGGTCAGCCCCTCTTTGCATGTCTATTTTCGGGGGCGCATTCATAATGCCGAACGGGTTCCACAGCAAGGTCCACTCGTAGTGGTCAGTAACCATGCCAGTGACTTTGACCCGCCGATTTTATCCAACTGTATGCGTCGCCCTGTGGCATATATGGCTAAACAGGAACTCTTTGAGGTGCCGGTTTTATCGACGTTGATTCGCTGGTATGGCGCCTACCCTGTCAACCGAGGGTCAGCTGATCGCAGTGCGATCCGGGCAGCCTTAGCCTCCTTAGATCAGGGATGGGCCGTGGGCCTATTTTTGCAGGGCACCCGCACTGTAGACGGACGAATTACCAATCCCAAACAGGGAGCAGCGTTAATTGCCAGTAAGATTCAGGCTCCTTTGCTGCCGGTTTGCCTCTGGGGAACCGAAAGAATTATTCCCAAAGGTCAGAAATTTCCTCGCAGTGTACCGTTAACGATTCGGATTGGCGAGCCTATTCCACCGCCTACCAGTCGCGATCGCACAGAACTCGCAGCGGTGACTCAACAATGTGCCGATATCATTAATGCCATGCATGATTTAGGTCGTTAAAATTGAATCATTTTATTGAATCACTTTGAAATAGAGGGGAGAACGATTGATGTCAGCCATGCCACTTGAAGTGCTCCAGCTCGGTCATCCTAAACTCCGACAACCAGCCCGACTGGTCGACGATCCCAACCTTCCAGAGATCCAAAACCTCATTGACGACTTAATGAGGACCATGAAGCAAGCCAACGGAGTAGGCATTGCCGCGCCTCAAGTGGGGGTCGATCTTCAAGTGGTGATTGTTGCCTCCCGGCCCACCCTGAGATATCCCCATGCCCCTCAGATGGCTCCGATTGCAATGATTAACCCTCAAATTACCGATAGAGGGACAGAATTAATGAAAGATTGGGAAGGCTGTTTGAGTGTCCCAGGGATTCGGGGCTTAGTCCCACGTTCTTCTGAGATTTCCGTTGCATACCAAGATCGTAACGGCAACGCTCAACGGCGATCCTTCTGCGACTTCGTCGCCCGCATTATTCAACACGAGTGCGATCATTTACAAGGCTATGTATTTATTGATCGGGTGGAAACCACTCGGGAACTTATCAGCGAAAATGAATATCACAAGCTATTAATTCCTTAGTGTTGGAGTGACTTAAGCAACAATAATCAAGAATTGGCAATATTTTTATCTTGAGGTATGATTTGATACATTCCCTCCGCTGCAAAGGTTTATAGGATCGACTTTAACCTATCTCTACCGCAGAAAGAGATCGATGTTGGTGGGTTTCTGACCTTTTGCAATTTTCAATGTTTTAGGTGATCAACGTCACTTATTTTTTCCCAGGGAACGCAAACAATTAATCTTATCGGATGAATGTAACTTTGTTGGCAGCACTGAACTGACTACCCTCGTAGAATCAAGCCATAGTTGACTAGACCGAGCCTTTGTACTCCCATATTTTCTATATGAGTTGATATGAGCCATAATTTCCATTGGGCTCTCCGAGCCAATACATCAATCGTTACGTTGGTGCAGCGACTCCTAGATCCAACGTTGGCAGTGCTGTTGCTGGTGATTTTGGCCCAGTTTTATGACATCTCCTTCACCACTAGTCTGCAATTTTTTTCCCTAACCGTATTTTTATTGATATTGCCCGTCTTTAAGACCATGGGCATGTATCGTCCTTATCGAAGTTTGGCCCCCCGATTGCTAACCATCAGATTGGTGATGGGATGGACAATCGTTATGGGCTTGATGCTGTTTATCGGCTTTACGACTAAGACATCAGTTATCTTTTCTAGAGCGCTAATCCTAACCTGGTCATGCCTTGTTCCGGTTGGGCTGCTAGCCGTCCACTACATCGTCTGGGCAGTCCTGCGTCAACTTCGCCTGTCTGGGCGCAATTCTAAATCTGCCGTGATTGCTGGGGTGAATAAGGTCAGTCTAGATTTGGCGGAGCAAATCCGTGAGTCCAAAGACTTGGGGATTCGGTTAAAGGGGTTCTTTGACGATCAGCCCCCACAGGAACTACCGGAGATCGCAGTTATTGGGACGTTGGCAGAGGTCCCAGATTATGTCCGCCAGCACCATATTGATGTCGTCTATCTGGCTTGTGCGGCTGACGATGAGCCGCGATTTGCTGAATTGATTGAGGCGCTGCAAGATACAACAGCCTGTGTTTATTTTGTTCCCAGTCTGTTGATGTATAGCCTGATGCACGGTCGCTCTTATGAAATTAATGGTGTGCCCTTGATTTCGATCTGGGAAATTCCCTTTTCAGATTTGCAATATGTCCTTAAACGAGCAATTGATGTGGTCCTATCGGGTTTGGCGCTCGTCGCCCTTTCGCCAGTGATGACCGTAATTGCTATCGCAGTCAAGTTATCTTCGCCAGGGCCAATTCTATTTAAGCAACGTCGATATGGACTCAATGGGCAGGAAATCATTGTTTATAAGTTTCGCTCCATGGTTGTGATGGAAGATGGTGGTTCGGTGGTTCAGGCTACTCGGGGTGACCGCCGCATCACACCGCTCGGTGCCTTTTTAAGGAAGACCTCTTTGGATGAGCTGCCTCAGTTTTTGAATGTGTGGCAAGGCCGCATGAGTTTAGTCGGCCCCCGTCCCCACGCGGTAGCCCACAATGAAATGTATCGGAAGCTTATTAGCGGCTATATGCTGCGCCATAAGGTCAAGCCTGGAATTACGGGTTGGGCTCAAGTCAATGGTTGTCGAGGCGAGACCGAAACTTTAGACAAGATGAAACGACGGATTGACTACGATTTGGAATATCTTAAGAACTGGTCATTAAGCCTGGATATTCACATCCTCTTGAAAACGGCCTTTGTTTTTCTGAGAGATCAGAATGCCTATTAATAACAGGCTGACTCAATGGATTCGGGTCCACTTGGGAAACTCTAGGGTATAGTTCAGCGTCATAATAAGCACATTGGTACATGTTGCGTATCTCTATGGCCTGGTATATTTAGCGGAATAGGGTTCCCCATCTAGACGAATTGAGTCATTGCGGGATCTTCGTATTTAATCCGCTCCATCTGCTAGGCAAAGGAATAGGCATAATGTTGCTGTTTTGTGTCTGGTGACTCTATGAATGACTTGACCCCTCAGGGGCAGTTGCCCATTTATCAGCGTGTTGTTGCTGTAACTGCTTTAGCAACGAGTATTGCGATCTCAACTCCCAAGCCAGCTCAAGCCGTTCCCTTGAGAGACTTGATATTTCGAGGGATTCAGGTCATTCAACTGTCTAATCTTTCGGAACGGCAAGAACACGATCTAGGGGAACAAATTCACCGAAATTTACTGAATCAGGGCATGCGACTCCATCAGGGGCGCACGCTAAATCGCTATGTGAATCGCATTGGTCAACGACTTGTGGAAGCGGGCGCAAAGCGGCGGAGAGTCGCCTATCGTTTTCAGGTGGTGGATGATTCTCGGATCAATGCCTTTGCTACTATGGGCGGTCGAGTGTACGTCACCACAGGTTTGATTAGGGCAGCCGATAATGAAGCCCAGCTCGCCAGTGTTATTGGTCATGAAATCGGCCACATTGACCGTAAACACTTGGTTAAGCAAATTCGGAAAACGATGGTAGCCCAAGGCCTAACTACAGCTATCACGGGTTCCAACCGAAGCCAAGTCGCCAATATCGGCGTTAATTTATTAGTCAGTCGTCCCCAAAGCCGCAGTGATGAGTATGATGCGGATCGAGAAGGGTTGCGTATTTTAAGGGCAGCCGATTACGCCACTTCAGCAATGCCTGTATTTATGCGTAAACTGGTCTCTAGCCGATCCACCCCCACCTTTTTGAGTACGCACCCAGCCGTACCGGATCGGATTATACGCCTGGAAAATGCCATTCGCTCCGGCCCCAAAAACGAGTGCGATCGCAACCCAGATATTAGTAGCTGTGGTCTAAGCCAGAGTCGCCACCGTCAAATCGTCGGTCGCCGTTAAGATTCAGTTAGCTTCGCAATACAGCCAAACCCCCTTTGTAAAGCCCCACGTTTAGAGCCATCTTAGGAACCAAATCCACAGGTTGAAATACGCTCAGTCAACTGAGTAATAAATCTGGATGCTACAAGAATATACCCGTCTCATCATCAAAGTTCAATCTTAAAAAGAGTGGGTTCTCCTTGAGGTGCTCCATCATAAATAATAATGGCAGTCATTTTCGTACCATTGTCTTCAAGAACGGTAACTCCTTCAGCTTTTGCTTCAGGATATTTCTCTGGTCTTGGTATCTCGCCAATGAGTTGACAATAATCAGACGTAGTGGGTCTGTCTTCTCCAGGAATGGTATCTTTACCATTCCATAAGTACAGTTGATAAGGTCCTGGAGCATCTCCTACAGGACCTGCAATTAGGAGGAAACCCGCTTTAACTCTGGTGATATCCCGAATACCATTCCCAGCTAATTGAACATAGCGTAATTCGTAATCCAGTAAATCATCGAATTCAGCTACCATAACGGGTACATAGTTGCCTCGCAAAACAGGTCCACGGAACCCAATATAGAGCTGTTTATCATGAACTGCTAGACCTTCTATATCAATACCATTCTCTTTACTAGGAATATTGAGAAACCGGCTAAGAACAATATTTTGCTCCAAAACATCCTTAAGTTGGGTATTCAATTCTCGTTTTAAAGGTTGCCCTGTGTTCGAGTCTAATTTCAGCTTAAAAATTGTATTTTTCTTTGTTTCTTGAACGACCGTTGCTAATCTCTGGCGGTTCACCAAATACGTTTTGGATGTCTTAATCGTTTTTCTCTTCGCTGAGTGAGATCCAATGACGTAGAGAATGCTCTCCTTATCAATAGCCATACCTTCAATATCAATTTCTTCATCACTATCATCATTAGTGGATAAAGAGATATTGGATATTACAGAATAGCCTTTTTCTTCTTGGCGGAGGAGCTGTACCACGTCCTTACTTTCATCAGAACCGATAGCTAGAAAATCCTTGAACGCAACTATGGCGCTAATATCATCCTCTTGATGGACAGAACCTTCAAACTTTATCTGTTCTTGATATTGGATCTTAGGCATTTCTCGTAAGCTGAAATATAGTTTTTAACTCAATAGAAAACCAATGGCGTACCCGATACATCCATATCAGCAGGGTTCGTCAGTAAGAGCTATTGATTTTGACCTATAGGATACAACATCAATCTAAATGAGTCAGTGCTTTTTCATGATTTAAAAGAACTGAAACTGCCCAAAGATAAAGTCAAATTCCCCCAACTTCTAGCTGTCTACGCCCACATTAAATTAGAGGAAGGTAACGCTTGTATATCAGGAAGAGGCTGGCAACACTGCTGCTGGCAACATAGAAGGACCGAGTTTAGGTTTGGGAATGTGGAGACCGTAGGTGATGCGATCGCAAGGTTGCCACTCTTCATCCGCCTTAGCGATACGCAGTTGGTCTTGACGTTGAACCAATAGCGGAATAACCGTTCCAGCATTAATCAGGGCTTGCAAGTGATCGCGCTGTCGCTTGAACTTATGCTCATCCATATCCAAAACCGTATCGGTAATTTTGACTTCATTGGTACTGAGATACTGACTCCATTCTTTTATGGAGAGCTGATGGGAAAAGGCCCGCTTCACTCCTGGACTAGCAAGTTTTCCTGCCGGTTCAGCCACTTCCGTCTCTGGAGACTGATCGGGATAGACTGCCAACACCCGAGGCGGCCGAAACTCTTCCATGACTCGCTGAGCCAACACAGAGTTCACTTCTGAATTGCTGGTGGCCGTCAAAAATGTCCCAATAGAGGCCAAACCAATATTGTCCAGAGCATCCATATTGAGCGCACTGGTCCGAAAAACCGTCAGATTTTCCGCCTTGGCCTGCTTACAGTATTCGGGGTTGGCATCAATCATCACCACATCTTCGCCCCGACTCTTAATCAGATGGGCCACGGTCCGACCAAACGGATTGCAACCCACAATCATGGCCCCTCTCGCCTCATCGGATCGCACCCGCAACCAACCGGCTACCCAGCGTGCCGAAAGCCCCTGAACACAAACCGTCAGAATAATCGTTAAGAACACAAGGGCTTTGATGGCGTCACCACCGTTAATACCCTGCTTCGTCAGGGAAATAGCAAACAAGGAGGCCACTGAGGCTGCCACAATCCCCCGGGGAGCCACCCAGGATAAAAATGCTTTCTGCCGCCAGTTCAGGTCACTTGACCAGGTCGAGATCAAGACATTCAGGGGACGAACGACCAACATCAAAGCAGCAACGGTATAGGTCCCACCCCAGCCCAAGGCAAAAATACTGGCAATGGATAAATCAGCAGACAGCAAAATAAATAAGACTGAAATGGCCAGAATACTCAGCTGGTTTTTAAACCGAAGTAATAATCGTTCTTCTGGCAACGCCGCAATTTTCAGCATGATGCCCGCTGCAACGGCTGTCATTAATCCAGACTCGCTGATTAAGGCTTGTGATAAGCCGAACAAGCCCCAGAGGCCTGCCAACACGGATAAGTTCTTTAAGTCTTCTGATAAGAATCGCGCTTGCTTTAAAAACAAACCCAGGAGCCAGCCGCCGCCAATCCCAATAATGCCGCCTATCCCTAGACGTAGGAGCAAGCCGCTGACAATGGTAAAAGGATCGGCATTCCCTTGCAGCACAATATTGAGCACGACAACCGCCAAAATTGCGCCAACGGGATCAATTAAAACCCCCTCGCCCTCCAATAGTGTAGACACCTGACGGTCGGCATTTACCTGTTTGAGTAAAGGAGCCACCACCGTCGGCCCCGTGACCACCACCAAGGAGGCATAAAGAAAGGCGATTTGCCAGGGAAATTCACTCAGCCAGTGGGCCGCCAGTCCACCTCCAAAAAGGGTGACCAATGCCCCCACGGTTACCAAATTTCTCAAACTAGTGGAAACTTCTTCCACCTCTCTCAACTGTAGGTTGAGCCCCCCTTCAAACAAGATGAGCGCCACACAGAGGGAAACCATCACCTCCAAGCCATTCCCTAATAGGCTGGGATGAAGGACCCCAAAACCGCTAGGACCCATGGCAATGCCGAATAGCAGTAGGAACACAATACTGGGGACTTTGAGAAAATCAGCAATGACCTGGGCTGAAATCCCTGCTACAACAGTGATCACCATTAACAGGGTAATTTCTAAATTTCCTTCCATGTCCTATCGTCTCGAGACCCGGTGGGCGATTGCTGGAGCGGTTATTAGGCTTACTAATCTTAGCAAAATCACTCAATTCCCTAACCCGTTATACCTTTACTAATGACCAAACGGCTTGTCCTACAGAGTCAAGTAAAAATACTCATCAAGTATAAGGGGTATTCCCTTCAACTCGAAAGTATTGGGTCTCCACTGAGTTGTGCAAACTGTTGCCAGCACAAATAGAGGGCTCTAGGCACATGGAAGCACCCCTTCCACTTACCGCCTTTAAGCTGCAAATGCACTCGTCCTGTCCGATTCAAGTAGCCAAACCATTCCCGCCCTGGATCCGCAAAATGGGACCAGCTATAGTCATGAACCTTTTGATACCATTGCCAACACTCATCTCGCCCAGTTAAGCGATACCCCATGACTAAGGCGACTAATGTTTCTAAATGGACCCACCACAGTTTTTGGTCCCACTCCAGTTGCTGAGGCGGATAGCCTCCCGCATCCAAGAAGTAAAACAAACCGCCATAGTCTTGGTCCCAGCTAAAGTCCAAGATATTGAGCACCACATCGACAGCCTGCTGAATTAAAGCGGAATCATTATGGCGCTGACCAATATCCATCAGAAACCACATCGCTTCAATTCCATGACCTGGATTAATTAAGCGGCCCTCAAAACAGTCAACATGCGAGCCATCTGGCGCAACGGCTTCGTACAACAACCCCCGTTTCGCATCCAGGAAATCCGTCATCACCTCTGTCACCGTTTGTTCGAGCACCTGATCCAGTTGGGCGGCATCGAGCAGAGGAGCCATCTCTAAGGTTAAGTTGGCCAAAATCATGGGAACAGCCAAGGATTTTAAGGGGCGGGTACCCGGATAGAGCTTGTTGTACCGTCCCTTCGGATCTTGCTGCCGTCGCAACACATTGTTATAGGCTTGGAGCGCGACCGCCTTCGCTTCATCCTTTTGAGAGGCGAGGGCAAACTGGCTAAAGGCCATTGCGGCGAAGCAGTCAGAGAAAATATTGTAGGGCTGTACCAAGGGTTCCCCTACTCGGTTTAAGGCAAAGTACCAGTTGCCTTCAGCGTCTCGTCCCTTGTTGGCTAGGAAGTCAGCCCCCAGACGAGCCACCTCAAGCCAGTCCGATTCTGGAGAGAGCTGATTGTAGAGCATGGAGAAGGTCCAGACTTGGCGATTCTGCAACCAAATAAATTTATCTGTGTCATAGACCTGGCCTTGGGCATCTAAGCAGGTAAAGTAGCCCCCTTCCTGTTTATCTAGGGAGTGGTTTTGCCAAAAAGGGAGGACATCCTCTAACAGTGCTTGTTTATACTGAGCAGCCAGTTCTGCAAACGCCAAGTTCATCCCTTCTCTCCATTACGAGCGTTTAGCCACGATTGTTCACCCCAGGCAATCAACCTAAGGGGCAGCTGAATGGGGCTTAGACTCGGCATCTGTTCGAGGAATCCAATCCCCAAACCGCTGAGCATAAAAGGCAAGAATTTGATCAATTCGCTCTTGATCAGTAGGAGACAGGTCTTGGGGATGGCGAATTCTTAACCAACCAATTTGGCTAAGGGAATAATCAAAATGTTCAGCCTCTTGCGGCAATAGCTCGGTTTCTACCTGATTCACTTGCTGCAAATGGGCTGCAATTTCGCGATAAACCGCTAAGGGTAGGGTCGGGCATTGAATATCGTATTCTTTGTAGGTCACGGTAATGGTATTGGCAGATAAAGGGATACACCGTTATGGCTCAGCCTGAGGTAGGGTGCAGCAATTGACATCATCCAGACAAACTTTACCCCACTGCAAGGCCCAGCGAACCAAAGCTACACGATTATCCGTTCCCGTTTTCGTGAGGATATTACTAATGTGGTTATCTACCGTTCGCTTGCTGATATCTAATCGCTGAGAAATTTCTTCATTTTTAAGGCCAGAGGCGACTAGCTCAATGACTTGTAACTCTCGCTCAGACAACTGATGATTCCCTTGCAGCTCGCCACTACTCATGCTCTGCCGTGTACCCCTGCATAAATACTCATTCTCACCTTCACATTGTAGGGATTAACCTCACACTCTGCATGTTTGGAACAGATTGTCATATTTAACAACAACTTTATTAAAAGTTTTAGCGGAATAGCAGCAGCGCTGTAGGTATTTTGGTAGAAAATCCCTGCTTAATTCCCTGGGGTTGGGTCAATGGCTAGGGGTGCGATCGCACTTAGTTCTAAATCAGGATGATCGCCATGCATCTGGTGCAAATTCCATTCATTCTTGAATAGTAAAACAGGACGACCCCAGCTATCTTTGACGGTGATGGCATTAAAAATCCGTCCCACTGACTCTAAGGCAGACCACCCCCCTTTTACCCAGCGGGCTACAGAATAGGGCAACATTTCCAAGCGAGTTTCAACCCCATATTCGTTTTGAAGCCGAAACTGCACCACTTCAAATTGGAGCTGTCCCACCGCTGCTAAAATCGGGTCCCGCTTAATTTCATCTTCGGAGTACATAATTTGGACTGCACCTTCTTCTCGCAGTTCAGACACGCCTTTTTGAAACTGCTTGAATTTAGAGGGGTTCGGATTTTTGAGATAGGCAAACAGTTCTGGAGAAAAGCAGGGAATGCCCTCGTAGGCCAGTTTTTTCCCCTTAAAGATGGTGTCGCCAATGGCAAAAACCCCAGGATTATTTAAGCCAATAATATCGCCGGGATAGGCTTCTTCTAGGGAATTGCGGCCTTGGGCAAATAGCTTTTGGGGCCGAGACAGCCGAATGGTTTTGCCTGTGCGAGCATGGCTCACGGTCATATCCTTCTCAAACTTGCCCGAACAGACCCGAATAAAGGCAACCCGATCGCGATGTTTGGGATCCATGTTGGCCTGAAGCTTAAACACAAACCCAGAGAACTCTTCATAAGTCGGTTCAATGGTGCCTTGGGTACTCTCATAAGCCCCTGGTTTTAGGGCATAGTCCAAAAAGGCTTCCAGAAAAAGTTCGACCCCAAAGTTGGTCATTGCACTGCCAAAAAAGATTGGGGTCATCTGACCGTTATGGACCTGCTTAAGATCTAACGATGACCCTAGTTCTTCAATCAGTTCTAGCTCATCCTTGAGCTGAAAATAGAGTTCCTGATCCAGCAAAGATTCAATTTGCGGATCCCCAAGGTCAATTTGGGTATCAATCGCCTCTCGTTTGCCATGATCACTGCGCTGAAACAGGTGAATCTTGCGACTGCGCCGATCAAACACGCCTTGGAAGCGGTCGCCCATGCCAATAGGCCAATTAACGGCATAGGTTTGTAACCCTAACTCCTGCTCAATTTCATCGAGCAGCTCTAAGGGTTCTCGTCCCGGTCGATCGAGCTTGTTGATAAAGGTGAAAATGGGAAGCGATCGCAACTTGCAAACCTCGAACAATTTTCGGGTTTGTGGTTCCAAACCTTTGGCTGCATCCACCAGCATGACGGCATTATCAGCCGCCGCTAAAGTTCGGTAGGTATCTTCACTAAAGTCTTGGTGACCGGGTGTATCCAGTAAATTAATTTGGCAGTTCTGATAGGCAAATTGCAATACAGTCGAGGTAATGGAAATGCCCCGCTGCTGCTCCATTTCCATCCAATCGGACGTGGCATGGCGTTGAGCCCGTCTGGCTTTTACAGCCCCCGCTTCATGAATGGCCCCTCCATACAGAAGCAGTTTTTCTGTCAGGGTGGTTTTACCCGCATCAGGGTGCGAAATAATCGCAAAGTTGCGGCGGGATTCTACCGCCTCAGCCAACTCAGTTTGCAGTTCAGTGGGCATACAAACAACCAAATTGAGGGATCTTCAGACACTCTATTATAGGTCAGAGAGATTTTCGCCCCTGCCAATTCCCTTGTTTGCAATTGGCAGGAGCAGCGTATATCCAATGTAAAAGTGTCAGTTAAGCCTGGATAAGAGCTTTGGAGTTTGTCTGCGCATCAGCCATGGGCAGGGACTGTAACTTTTGCTGTTGCTCCCAAGGTAAGTTAGCCGCTGCTTGTTGAACCAATGCCAATAATTCCTGATGGTGAAACGGTTTTCCTAAACAAGCCATCGCACCTGATAATCGAGTGCGAATCACATCGCACATCCCCCGTTTGGGGGCCATAATAATGACGGGCATATCCCTTAACGGTTCTCGTCGATGCACCATTCGGCAAAGCTGATAGCCATCTAAGTGGGGGAGTTCTGCATCCACCAGTGCCAACACAGGAGGACGCTTGAGTAATGCCGGTAAGGCCCGTATTGAGTCACTCAATCGCATCACATCATACCCTGATGGTTCCAAGACTTGCGTAACATAGCGCTGGGTTAACTTGCTGTGATTGATGCAAGCCACCCGAGGTCGAGTCAACATCTCACCCATATGGTAAGGATGCATCCCCAAAGCCCCCAACTTGATCAATGGGTGTAAGGCAACAGCCAAGTCTACGACTTTAACATTCAAGGCGTGGGCCAATTCGTACAGGCATTTATCTTGACCCAGAGCATGGGTGAGCTGCTCTATTTGGGGAAGTCTATCACTGACATAATCCGCATACTCAACAAACTGATCCCAATCCGCAATAAACGGACGGTAGAAGGGAGACTTAATCTCAGCACTCAAGAGCATCCATTGATGGATGGTTTGCTCTATTGGTAAGACGAGATCCCATAGAGAGGTACACAGCAATAGGGGATCAATTGGGACATTGGTCTCAAGGTGATACTGGGCATGGGGAATAGCCAGCGCATGAATCAATGCTTCTTGGGTGACTGCCGTCAGTAAATCCCTCAACTGATCGTGAGAAATGTAATCGGACTGCCACAACTGACAAAGGAATAAGTAATCTGAAACCGCCTCCAACGGCCCAGATCCCTCAAATTGAGGGACACAGCGCTGTAACAGGTAGGATAAACGCGCTTGATTGCCCACAACGCTTTCGGCAAAGTTGATCCGGCCTTGGCTAAAAGAAATCCGCCAACCCATAGACAAATCGCTCGGATCGCGAACAACCACCCGACCCGAAGGTTGTGAGTGAATGATATCCCGCAACGTTTCGGTTGTAGATTTTTTAACCCCAGTCTCAAACGCGGTCATTGCTTCTTGTCTGCCTATATAAAGACAATTTGCTTGAAGCATCTTTCATTCCCCCCGATATTGTGCTTCGCCTGAAAATCAAGCAAGCTAAAGATGCTGCTAAAAACCGAATATCCACACTCAACGTTTGAATATAGGTTTACGGTCACTGATCGTGAACAAATTAGGACATGATGGAAGCCCTAGACATAGTAAGCCCCAACATGACCTCGGTGTTATCACTGATCATACTTCAAAGGATAAAAGCCCCCAATAAAGGACCTTTCAGAGGTGCTTACAATCGTTACTGTATATGAATTATAAGAAATCTAATAAATGTTTAATTTCTCTTTTTGGAGAGAAATTAAACATTTACAATTAGAATTTTCTCCGTAGAATTACGGTTATCCCACCCAGCCCAAAAACCCAGTCTCTTGTGATCTAGTGATCTAATCCAGTAAGTCTGAGAACTGGCACCCATATCTTGCTCATCACATTGCATTAGGACAATTACTCGCTTGACTTTGACTGTACTTTGTCACACATTTCTGGCAATCAGTATCGGGAGTTCCCCGATACACTCAATAGAAGTAGGGATTATCAGGTTCAGGAATTGGCTTTAATGACTTTGCCTGAATGACCAGTTGACGTTCGCCATTGAGCGTCTCTGTCGCCATCTCGCCTTGGATAGCCAACCAAGAATCGACAGTGTAAGCTTTGCGGCTTTGGTCTAACTTAACGGGTAAGCCTACGGGATAAGCATCCGCCGCACAACAGCTAATAACAAAGCGCGTCAATGTGAAATAGTTATCGGGTAACTGCTCTGGATAGACGACAAACCCATCGACATTAACCTTTTGGCCCGCATAGGCATCGGGTTCGGGATAGACATCTAGGGTACGGATCCACTCTAAAAGGGTTCGGCTTTCCGGTTTGCTGGTGGTCCGAAACACTTGGGGACGAGCTCGAGTCACCATCGTTTTATCCTGTAATCCACGCTGAATCGCGGTTTGGCTGGTAAAGGGACGAGGGGTAACCAGTAGTCCAATCAAGGCCGCGACGAGCATAATGCCACTCATAACAGGAGGAGACAGCAAAGACAGATGCTGAGGGCGGGCTTGTACCCGTCGTCGCCAGAGTTTCAAAACCTGTAGACAGGTCAACATCAGCAGGAAACAGCCTGCAGCTAGGGTCAACCCATAGTAATTGGGATGGATCAGCAGTCCCATCTTGCCAGATTGCCAATACTGAAGGATTAAAACACCCCACATACATAAAGCTAAGGTGGCTAATCCATCCGCCAAATAGGGGGCCAATTTGATCCGTAAGCGCTTGGTGAGCATAACAAGTGAGGGGATAGTATAAATCTAACTAATCCACAGATTAATAATCAAAGTAAAGATGAGCGTCAGTTGAAAGACAATGGCAAAGATATAAAACACAGCTCGCGGCTTGAAGACCATCAAGAGTAAACCCATGCTTTTCAGATCAAACATGGGGCCAAAGACGAGAAAACCGAGGAGGGCTCCACTCGTAAAGGTTGAGGCAAAGGAGAGGGCAAAAAATGCATCCACAGTGGAACAAATGGAAATAACCCCCCCTAGAATCACCATGGCAAAGACAGAGGTCACGGGTCCTTGACCAATCGCAAGGATGATATTCCGAGGAACCGTCACTTGAATAATCGTCGCCAGCAGACTGCCTAGCACCAGTACACCGCCCATCTCGCGCAGCTCTTGCACAGTGTTGTCCAGCAATAGGGGAAGACGATTCCAAATGGACTTAGGCTTGGGGGCCGCGATGGCCAGCACAGCATCTAAGTTGGCCGCTTCGAGCGCAACCGGATTACCAGGTTCCAAGAAGTAGCTTCCTGGTTTTAAGAAACTTGGGGTCTCGGGCGCATCAGCCGATGAGGTCGCGCTTGAAGCTATCATAAGGGCTGCAATATTGGGTTGTAAAAAGGGCTTGAGATCGGATTGCCAACTAAAGACCCAGCCAACGATGGTTGCGATCGCAAACGAAAAGACCAACCGCAAAATCACAATTTCAGGCTGATCAGGAAAGGCCGTCCAGGTGGCCCAAATCACCACGGGATTAATCGTAGGCGCCGCCAACAAAAAACCAATGGCGACGGGGGCAGAAGCACCCTGAATCAGTAATCGTCGAGCCACCGGAACATTCCCACATTCACAGACAGGGAATAGGAATCCAAACAAGCTGCCAGAGAGGGCTCCCAGAAATGGATTTTTGGGAAACATGGCAATCAACTGCTGCTCATTCACAAACAGCAGCAAGATGCCAGAAACCAACACCCCAAAGATCAAAAAGGGCATGGCTTCAACCATAAGACTGAGAAAAAGGGTTAACCCACTACCAAACTGGGACATTAGCGATAACCTCAACGGCTTGCTAGCTGCTCAAAGACGCCAATAACAGCATACATTGGGTGTCTCGATGTAGACATTAGAAGGGATATGGCCTGCCAATCCAGTCTCCACCTGAATTGATGTCGCTGGAGAGATCCGTTGAGCTAATACTCTGCTTAATACAGATAGTCTCTAATGCACATCGTCTTTTCAGAGGGTAGATCCCCGCCTTATTGCCCCAGAAAGGGGCTGTCGAACCATCATCGCTCCATAAGTTTGGTATATTTTAGGTTGACTAAATAGCTACGATGCTGGATCAAGCCTATAGATTCATTTCTCCAAGCGTGCTAGATTCAGCTCTGTATGCACTAGTTGTAACTCAGTAAGCGACTTCTTAGTCCTTTTTGAGACTCACCTTCCTATTCCCTTAGGATCTTTCATGGATGGATGCTCCCTCGCGTAATCTCATAGGAGGAACTATGACTTGGATTACCCAAAACACATATGGTTTCAAAAAAAGCATCCTGGATCAGTTCGAGCAACTCGATGCTGATATCAGAGATCTTAACGACCATGTGTCCCGCCAAAGTCAGCGGTTAGATATCTTCTCGTCTAATCTCATGATGGGCTTGTTTATGGTTTCTGTATCAGCCAGTTTGCTGTTGCTGGCCCGACATGCCCTCGAACTGTGGCTGGTCTATCACCCAACCGGTGCGCTAATGTAAGCAGGCTGCATGTTTTAATCTCTGTGATTACTTCCCTGCCGTTCTTGAATTCGCTTCAAGAAAAAGAGACACCGTTATTTCTCAGATCAAACCATTTATCAAACCCAAACCGTTCAAAATCAATTTAATTCAAAATCAATTTCAAAGAATGCCGACTGTTGCTAAGTCATCAGTCGGCATTCTTTGTTCTGGGCGATTACCGCAGGGGCAGCGTCTGAAAACTGATAGTTGAAAACTGATATTTTGACAAAGATGGTTCCATGAGGTTGCTTTGAGTCATCTCTTTCGATTTGAGTGTCACCAATCCTGCACCCGTACTCAGGCCCGTGCTGGCACATTCCATACCCCCCATGGCCCTATAGATACCCCTCGGTTTATGCCTGTGGGCACCTTGGCTAATGTGAAAACCTTGACCCCCGATCAGCTTCAAGCCACCGGAGCCCAGATGATCTTGGCGAATACCTATCATCTGCATTTGCAGCCGGGTGAGCATATTGTTGCCCAGGCCGGAGGACTGCATTCATTTATGAATTGGTCTGGCCCCATCTTGACTGATTCAGGCGGGTTTCAGGTCTTTAGCCTCAGCGAAATGCGTTCCATTGCCGAAGAGGGAGTCAGTTTCCGGTGCCCCCGTGACGGTCAAATGATTCATCTTTCCCCCGAAACCTCAATGGCTATTCAAAATGCCTTGGGGGCGGATGTGATTATGGCCTTTGACGAATGTCCGCCTTATCCAGCGAGTCGAGAGGCGATTCAAACAGCTACGGACCGAACCAGTCGATGGCTGGCCCGCTGTGTCCAAGCCCACCACCGCCCGGAACAAGCTTTATTTGGCATTGTCCAAGGCGGGACCTTTGCCGATTTGCGTCAATCATCAGCCCGTTCGGTGGTGGCATTTGACCTGCCTGGCTATGCCATTGGCGGCGTCAGTGTCGGGGAACCCCCAGAACTCATTGAAAAAATTGTCAAAGTCACAACCCCTTTGCTCCCAGCCCATAAACCCCGGTATCTGATGGGCGTAGGAACCTACCGCGAGATGGTGCAGGCGATTGCTGCTGGCATTGATTTGTTTGACTGTGTGATTCCCACCCGCTTAGCCCGTCATGGCAACGCGTTGGTCGCTGGAGAACGATGGAATCTGAAGAACAATCGCTTCCGGGAAGATTTTACGCCGCTTGATTCAAGTTGCCCGTGTTATACCTGCCAAAATTTTACCCGGGCCTATGTCAGTCATTTGCTGCGATCGCGGGAGCTGCTCGCCTATACTCTCCTCAGTATCCACAACATCACTGAACTCATTCGCTTTACCCAGCGGATTCGTCAAGCCATCCTGGACGATCAGTTTCAGCAGAAATTTGGCCCTTGGCTATCTTCATCTGATACAGAACTTGACTAATCTTTGCTTTATTCTCTTCTGGGGCTGGGAGAAGGTTGTTCGCGAAGGGGAAGACAACCGAATCCATTCCGTTGGATACCTTCCCCTCCCCCGTTACCTTGAGGTCACGGATTCATGTTTGACGGCAGGTTTCATGTTAAGATATTTAGCGATTCAAAAAGCTGTGTTGGAAGGAACATTTATTCATGGAAGCAGTTCTGCTGTTGGCGAAACTACCTGAAGC
>NZ_JANQOP010000253.1 GCF_028285745.1 Acaryochloris sp. IP29b_bin.137
ACCCACTCCGACCCATCCCGAACTCGGTTGTGAAACGCTGTAGCGGCGAAGATACTTGGGGGGTAGCCCCCTGGAAAAATAGCTCGGTGCCAGGTTAATATTTGAAGTAGACCCTCTTTGATGAGAGGGTCTACTTTTTTGTGTGGAATAAAGCCTGTTCTCAAACTGAATGACGTTGGTGGGTATCAGCCCTATGTCTGAACATACTTCTCAAGCATCACGGAGTGATCGCCCTTTGCGACCCCAATTGGTCTCATTGCGAAAATCGACAGAAGGCCAAGCTGACGATGCTAATGCTCCAGGTAAACGGGAATGGTGGGCTCAGCGATGGGTGGATGTGTTGGAATCTTTTGGTTGGCGTCGAAGGTTAGAACGGGCTCGCAACTATGTTCGGGAAGGACGAGTGTTGAAGCTAGAATTCAATGGGCCTAAGGTCTTTGCACAAGTGCAAGGGACTGCGGAACAGCCTTATAAAGTGTCGTTAGCCCTTGACTCGTTTACGGATGAACAGTGGGGGTTTGTTGTTGAAGAGATGTCTCAACGAGCCATCTTTGCTGCGAAACTATTAGCTGGAGAAATGCCCCAAAACATTGAGGAGGCTTTTACTGCTAGTGGTCTAAGCCTATTCCCTTTTAGTAAGTTTGATATTCACAGTCGCTGCTCATGCCCTGATCCCGTTAATCCTTGTAAGCATATTGGGGCTGTGTATTACCTATTGGGCGATTATTTCAGTCAAGATCCTTTTATTCTGATGCAGTTGCGAGGACGGACAAAGCAAAGTATCGTCGAAGACTTGCGACAGATGCGAAGTCAGGGGTCTGAAGATGAAAATGCTGAGTTGAGAGGGGCGGATGCTCCTCAATCTGCGGTGACCAAGGTTAAACCTGACTTTTGGCGATACGATCAACAGTTGGATCCGTCTTTGGTAGTGATTGCCCCTCCCCCCACAAATGAAACCGTTTTAGATGTGTTAGGTCCCTTACAATTGCCTTCTGTCGGTGGGGCGAGTGAAGATCCTCTGGTCAGTGATTGTTTACGAATGATTTATCAAAGGGTTAGCCAGGGTGCCATGATGAAGGCAATGTTGAGTCGGGAGAATGATTAAATGGCTGAACCAACTCGTGCAGTACCCAGTTGGTTTGTCCGTAAAGATATCGATGGTTTTTTTGGATTAGCGATTGATAATATTGTCCAGATCCTATTGATTGTTGGTCTGTGCCAAGGTGTACTTGAGTTTGAAGCTGAGTTGATATATGGTCGAATCTTGCCAGGGGTTGCCCTGAGTTTGATTTTAGGGAATGTCTACTACAGCTGGCTGGCTTATCGACAGGGACAGAGGGAGCAGCGAGATGACTTAACGGCATTACCGTATGGCATCAATACTGTTAGTCTGTTTGCCTATGTATTTTTGGTCATGCTACCCGTCAAGCTGGATGCACAGGCGTCGGGCATGACTTCTCCACAAGCCGCTGAGATGGCTTGGCAAGCTGGGTTAGTGGCTTGTTTGGGTTCTGGTTTGATTGAATTAGCAGGTGCTTGGGTCGGCAATAGACTTAGACAAGTAGCGCCTCGGGCTGCGATGCTGTCAACCTTAGGGGGGATTGCATTAACGTTTATTGCGATTGGGTTCTTGCTGCGTACCTTCGCGAATCCGGTTGTTGGTTTGGTGCCGCTGGGGGTGATTTTGCTGACCTATTTTGGTCAAGTTGATTTTGGTCTCCCTGGTGGTTTGCTGTCAGTCTTGCTGGGGGTGGGGTTGTCTTGGCTGACGGGATTGGTTCAGTGGGATGCAGCGTTATTTGACCAGGCCATTCAACCCTTAGGCGTTTATATTCCTAAGTTGTGGATTGGAGCAATTTGGGCACAAGGTGGGGTGCTGAGTAAATATTTCAGCATCATATTGCCGATGGGTTTATTTAATTTGGTTGGTAGTTTGCAAAACCTGGAGAGCGCGGAGGCTGCAGGGGATCGGTATCCAACGGCTCCTTGCTTAGCGGCTAATGGTATGGGAACGCTGGTGGCAGCAGTTTGTGGTTCTTGTTTCCCAACTACGATCTATATTGGTCATCCGGGGTGGAAAGATATGGGGGCTCGGGTTGGGTATTCTTGGCTCAATGGCTTGGTCATGGGTATTTTATGCTTGAGTGGCACATTAGGAGTAATCACATATTGGGTCCCTATTGATGCCGGTATGGCAATTGTGCTTTGGATTGGTATTGTGATTGTGGCCCAGAGTTTTACAGCAACGCCCAAAGCTCACGCGCCAGCTGTTGTTGTTGGATTAATGCCCGGAATTGCTGCATGGGGGGCGTTGGTGGCTAAAAATAGTATGCGTGCTGTCGGAGTGGGTACGCCTGAGCAACCCTTTCAACCAGACGTTTTGGTCGCGAATTTTAAATTGAGCGATACGTTTATTGAGGGGGCATTTGCTCTAGAGCAAGGGGTTATTTTGCTAGCAATGATTCTAGCTGCTATCACGGTTTATATTATTGAGCAGCGGTTTGGGCTAGCGGCCCTTTGGGCTTTAGGAGCTGCGATTTTAGCTTGGGTTGGATTAATTCACAGCTTTGCCTGGACTCCGACAGATACGGTGGTGAACTTAGGTTGGGGAACTGGAACGGACTGGGCTGTGAGTTACACGTTGCTGGCCGTTCTATTTTTATTTGCAGCTTGGCTACATAAACGAAACAAGCACAATCAGGAGATGTAACTTAACTTTGGTGTTGTTTTGATCCAGCGAGGTTGATGCTTCAAGTTTGGATATATCCGCGGGGTTGCTCCTGAAAAATCCGTTGCTCCGGTAGAGAATTCTTCCCCACAAGCCATTGGCCTACAGTTTGGGACCTGCGAGTCTTCAAGCCGTCGCTTATTTTCTTCCAGAAATTTCTGCCAGCTCCGTTAAGGTAACTACCCGATATCCCCGACGATTGAGTTCCGGCAGCACTTGGGATAGCGTATCGAGGGTGCGATCGCCCCATACACCCTTGGGGCCATAATCATGAAGCACAATAATACTACCCGGCCGCACATTTGCCAGAATGTGCTGTGTAGCAAACGTTGAAGAAGGGATCGTTGTGTCGTAGGGCCATATCTCTCCTAAGGCAATTTTATAGCCCTGTTCTTGGGCAATTTGAGCCATCTCTAAATTACAGCGACCGCTACCTGGACGCATCCATCGAATCGACGTTTTATGTTCTGCTGCTGCTAAAATTTCTTGCTCAGCCTGATCTAAGGCAACTTTGAAGTCAGACAAACTGAGGTTAATACTGGGAACATCAGCCACAAGATGATTCCCTAATTCATGGCCTTGCCGCACCATTTGGACGACTAATGCCTGGTTATGGGGCGAAATTCTGCTGCTAATCAGAAAGAAAGTTGCTTTTGCCTGGTGAGTGAATAAAACATCCAAAATTCTGGCAGTCGTGTTGTGGTTACCTGTCCGCTGATCATCAGGCCCATCATCAATCGTGAGGGCAATCACTGGCTCATTGGTGGGGATGTAAAAAATCGCATTTGGACAAATAGATGATGCTAACGGCTTAATCACCCAGCGAGGCTGCATCCATAGAATGCTTATTCCAGCGATCACCGATCCAGAGATTGTGACGACAGCGATCAACAGCCAGTAACGGCGCAAGCATCGGAATTTAGACATAGACAACCGCTTTAGGGCAGACGCATTATGCTTCTTAGACTAGCCTTTTGGGGAAATTTTTCCCCAGCATCGTGACAGGAACTCCAAAAGCTGGAAAGATAAAGATTACGGAAAGTAAACATATCATTAACAAAATATTCATTCTATGAAGATGAAACCACACTATGTAATGACAAGTATCTGTTTAGGTGCTTTAGCGTTTGCTGCTCCCGCTCAAGCAGCTGGTCGGGTGGCTGGCTATCAGTATGCAGTATTTCAAGATAGTGAAGCCCCTCTCGAAGACAATGTCATTCACTATATTCCCTGCTATCCCCAAAATGATTGCAATGAGTTAGCCACCAAGTTAACCGCTGAACTCCGCCAAGCGCAGGTGAACTTGACAAGGGCTCGGCTGACCCTAGAGAAGCCCGTCGAGGCTTGGACCTTATTTACCCAACTCGATCAGCAGTTCTTGCCTCAAATTACGGATAAGAAAGGCTACAAAACCACCACCACGCAAAAGAAAGGAGTCTTTTCCTTTTATTGTCCAACCCAGACTTGCTTAGTCTATTCCTTTGGTACCGTCCGAGATCGCTTCAATTATTGGGTCACGGTGGCGAAGAGTCGCAAGCGCTGGGACCTGGGACCGGCGAGGGGCTTTATCGAAGATAAACCTGAAAAGTTAGGGGATTAAAGATCACAATGATGAACTACAAACCAGTAATCCTAGCCTTTGGCTTAGCTGCGATCGCACTGCCCGCCCAGGCTGAATTACCCGAACATACTCAAGAGTTGCTCAATACCCGTCGGTGTATACGCTGTGATCTGTCCCGAGCCAATTTCGGCGGCATGGATCTTAGCGTCACCAACTTGCAAGGGGCGAATTTGATTTTCTCAAACTTAGAGAATGTCAACCTTAACGCGTCCAACCTCACGGGAGCCAAGCTTATCCAGGCTCGGATGTCTGATGCCAATCTGCAGACGACTAATTTAAGCGTGACGGATTTGAGTAAAGCGGACCTGCGAGGTGCTAACTTGGTGGGTGCTGATTTGCGCAGTAGTCGCATGATGTCAGCCAATCTGAAAGGTGCAAAACTGCAAGAAGCCAAACTCCAAGGGGTGAACCTAGGGTCAGCCAATCTGAAAGGCGCAAAACTGAATGGAGCGAATTTGTTCTCGGCAGATTTACGAGGCGCTAACCTTGAGAATGCTGACCTTTCAGGCGCAAACCTCAAGGAAGCTGATTTGAGGGGTGCGAATCTGAAGGGGATTCAACTGAATGACGCAGACCTCACAGGGGCCACCCTCCCGGATGGCATTCCCCAGTAAGGCTTATTGGCAGGTAGCCAAGGCTTGAAGTGAAGCGGGGATATCCATCTGACAGAGTTTAGCCCCGCTTAAATCAGCATTGCTGAGGTTAGCATCCCGTAAGTTGACATCTTTCATGGCAATTTTGCCGAGATGGGCACTACTCAGGTCAGCTTCGCTAAGATTAACGCTTTCTAAAGAGGCTTTGCGGAGATCCGCATGATTGAGCTTAGCCCCATTGAGGTTGGTGTACTTTAGTTGGGCTTGCTTTAACTTTGCACCTCTTAGGTTCGCTTCGCTGAGGTTAGCGTTGGTTAAATAGACTTGGTTAAGGGTGGCGTTCTTAAGGTTGCTTTTCTTGAAATTGGCTTCTCTCAAGTCACTAAAGTAGACATGACGATTGCCTTGGGCCGTTTCTACCACAGCCACGCTAAAATCAGCATCTTCTAAGGTTGCTTCCGATAGGTTGGCGCGGCGCAGATCGGCACCTTTGAGTTTGGCTTTAACTAAAGTAGCCTGGGTTAAATTGGCATCTTGCAAATTGGTGGCTTGCTTGAGGGTGGTGGTTAAGCTGGCCCGTCGGAGAGTCGCTTTGCTGAGATTGGCAGACTGTAGATTAGCACTGTCTAGATTGGCATCATCCAAATTAGCCCCTTGCAAATTAGCCCCTTGAAGGTTAGCGCCCTGCAAGTTAGCCCCCTTGAGATTTAGATCTTGCAAGTTAGCTCCCCTTAAGTCGCAGCTTTCGCAACGGTTTGTGGCCTGAAGCTGCTGAAGATGCTCGG
Source organism: Acaryochloris sp. IP29b_bin.137 (assembly GCF_028285745.1). Lineage (GTDB taxonomy): Bacteria > Cyanobacteriota > Cyanobacteriia > Thermosynechococcales > Thermosynechococcaceae > Acaryochloris. The sequence continues at coordinate 5,728 of NZ_JANQOP010000253.1, forward strand.
GGTTGGGGGTCTGAGCACTGTTGCTGTTAGCCCCCAGGGGAAATAAAGCAATATAAGCGGACGCTAGGGCGGTTCCGATCACAAGGCTGCTTTTATTCAACTGTTTCATGTCATCCACCCAAATTAAAACGGTCTTAATAGGTATTTATTCCTTACTTACTGTACTGTGATTGGGGCAAGGTTACAAAATACGAAGGGGCAAAGGTGTAAACCGATTGATTTGAAAAATTGCCTATTCACAGAACGCGCCAAATCAATACCCAAAGCGTCAAAATGCTGGTCGTTAGGACAGCTTTCTGAGGTGCAAGGGACTTAACGCCCCAATAAAGTAACCACAGGGACCACAGGCTGCCTGCCAAGACGGCCCAAAAGAGCAGGTGTAGAAAGATCTGTCCGCTCAAGGCTTGACGATAGAGGTTCAGCCAAGTCAAATATTGGTTCAGCAAGGACTCTTCCGGTCGATACATTACAAATTGAGCAAAGGGAATCACCGATCCGGTTGCTGGCCATAGCCAAGCTGCCCCCACCATCATTAATCCCACAAGGATAAGGGGCCACAGGGTCCAACCGACAAGCTGCCAAGCCCGCCATTGACGACCCGTGAGCAATTGAATGATCCCCCCATATATCCCCCAGCTCAGGAATGGCCAGCCAACCAAGCCGATGAGTATACTGCCAATCCAATATTGAGTCTCTCCTGGAGAAGTACTGATAGACGGCCATATATCGGTGGGGATAATCGGTAATAGATTGCGAGTCCAGACCCCCAAAGCGATCCATCGCAGCCAGTTTGCACACAGAGCAATTCCTAGGGAAACCCAGAGGTTAAGGGGATGATCAAACAGTTGCCGAAAAAATCTTTGCGGGTAGACAATAAGCAGCCAGATTTTCATCGATATCAGATACGGGAAATAGAGTCCATCTCTGAACATTCCCTTTAGAAAAATATTAGCTCCAAAAGCCTTTATTCCCGGTATAAAAATACTTTTTGGACGATAAAACTTAGATGTAATCCTGACTCTACAATCTTTATGGCCTGGATAGGAATAGGCCGCATTTTTTGGGGCAAACTATAGGCGTGTAGGTTCAAGACCTGCAGGATTATTTCGAGCATCTTTTTTGGCAGGTATAAAAGAGTTTTCAGGAACAAAAGAGCTTGCATCGATCATCAAATCAATCTCAGTGCCAGGGGGAGAAGGCATGGGCAGACCTTATAGAGAACGTCATTGGTTGGGGATTATCTTTTTTTTCTTGACAATCCTGTTGACCCGGCGATTGCCCCCAGCCTCGTCCCTCTGGATTTGCTCAATGGGGGTTGATGGCGAGCAGTGCAGGTGATCAGCCGCTTGCAACGATTCCCTGACGACTTTTATCCGATTTGGAAAAAATTGTTTTTGGAAAACCGTTGTTCCATCCCTGAGGGGTGAACTCAATGAGGTCGATTTATGAGTAATCAGAAATTTCAGCGGCTCTTGGGCGGGAGCCTTGTCCTGATCCTCTTTAGTGGGTTGGTGGCGCAGAGCTTATCGGTAGATAGCCAAGTTCATCAACACTATCGCACCTTGATCGCCGAACAGTTCATTACCGATGCAACCCTGAATCAAGGTGTTCTCAAATCCCGCTATGCCCTGCTCTCTTCCTACGATCCGTTGGTCCGCTCTCTGTCAAAACAACTCAGCTTACAAAGGAAGTTAGAGCAAATCCCTCGCTATATTGAGAATCAGCAGATATTGCGACAACAGTTACAGCACAATCAGAGCCTCTTTCGCCACAAAGAAGAACTGCTGGAAGCCTTTAAATCGAACAATGCTGTTCTAAAGAACTCATTAACTTACTTGCCTGAGTTGGTGAAGGAAGTTCGCCTAGATGACCGGAGCCTATCCCCAATCACTACGTCCCAATTACAGGCGATGCTGGACAACGTGCTGCTCTATAGTCTGTCAATGGATGAAGCGTTAGTGCCGCAAATCGAGCATCAGATCAATCGGTTGGCGCGAAGTCCCGACAACCCAGATCAAGCCTCTAACCGTATTCAGCTAGCCGTTGCCCATACTCGCATTATTCTGGACTACAAACCGGAGGTCGATAAACTCACCCGCAGCATTCTGAATTTACCGACGGCACAAGCCATTGGTAGCTTAGAACAGACTTACACCAAACACTATCACGCCGCTGTGAAAACGGCTGAGATCTATCGCCTTCTCAGTATTGGCTTGCTGCTCGTCATGGTGAGTGGTATTGCCTATCTAGTGATTATACGTCAACAATGTTTGATAAAGGAGCAACAACAGTCCCGACAACGCTTATCGGGCATTCTCAGCAGTCTAACGGACGCCTTTATTGCCCTGACGCCCCAATGGCAGGTCAGCTACATTAACCCCCAGGCAACTGAGATTCTTCAGCGAGAGGCTCATAATCTCCTTAATCAGGATTTTTGGCAGATCTTCCCGGAGGAGTTAGGGGGTAAACATCAGCAGATTTATCAAACAGCGCTCCAGAATCAGGTGAAGCAGTCCTTCGAAGCGTTCTATTCTCCCCAGCAGATATGGTTTGAGGTGCGTATTTTCCCCAGTGTGGATGGACTGTCTCTGTTTTTCCAGGATGTTACGAGTCGCAAACAGGCTGAGATCAATCTCAAACACACCAATACTGAATTACAAGCAGCGAAAGATGCGGCTGACCAAGCCAGCCAAGTCAAAGGGGAGTTTTTGGCCAATATGAGCCATGAACTACGGACTCCGATGAATGCTGTGATTGGGATGACCAGTTTACTCAGCCATACATCCCTCACCCCTCAGCAGCAGGATTTTGTCGATACAATTCGCAGTAGTGGAGAGGCACTGTTGTGTCTGATCAATGATATTCTTGATTTCTCCAAAATTGAAGCAGGAAAACTCGACATCGAAGAGCAGCCCTTCCATTTAAAGACCTGTATTGAAGACGCCCTCAAGTTAGTGGCTCCCAGGGCTTTTGAGAAAGGGCTAGAGTTAGCCTATTTGGCTGAACCAGAGATTTCCGGTGGAATCATTGGGGATGTGACACGGCTTCGCCAAGTCCTAGTGAATCTCCTCTCCAATGCAGTCAAGTTCACCGAGTCTGGAGAAGTGATTGTTCATGTTAGGAATGTCACTCAATCGGTCACCCTCGATGCAGAGAATCTGAACCCAGCGCCTTCCCCTGCGCTCCTTCTCCAATTCTCTGTCCGAGATACGGGAATCGGGATTCCCCAAGATCGAATGGCGCGCTTATTCAAGTCCTTTAGCCAGGTGGATGCGTCCACCACTCGTAAATATGGTGGAACGGGCCTGGGCCTGGCGATCTGTCAACGATTGTGTGAGCTGATGGGAGGGCGTATCTGGGTAGAGAGTGAAGCTGGGGTCGGGTCAACGTTCTTTTTCACCATCTCAACCCAGGTGGCCGCTGATCTCGATGGTTCGCCTCATCGAGTGTTAGACAAGCTCCAGGGAAAACGGATTCTGATTGTGGATGATAACCGGACGAATCGCAAAATCCTGACCTTACTCGCAGAGGTTTGGGGCATGCACCCGCAGGCAGAACCGGGAGGACTAGCTGCCATCGAACATTTACAGCAAGATCCTGAGTTTGATGTGGCGGTGATTGATATGCAAATGCCCCAAATGGATGGTCTTACCCTTGCCCAGCATATCCATCAGCTTGAGGCCTGCCAAGATTTACCATTGATTATGCTCAGTTCCTTGGGCGTAGAAGCCATCTCAACCTCAACCGATAAACATAACTTCTTTGCCATCTTGAATAAACCTATTCAAGAAATGCAATTAGGTGAGATCCTTGTCAGAGCGGTGACCCAACCCACCGGTCAGGTGGTAACATCCTCTGAGTCGATTCCTGCGCCACCGGATCCCAACCCTCAATCCCTGCGAATTTTGCTGGCAGAAGATGTAGTGGTTAATCAAAAAGTCGCTCTCCTTATCCTCAAGCAAATGGGCTACGAAGCAGATATTGCTAATAATGGCGTAGAGGTTTTAGAAGCCTTACACCGTCAGCCATATGAGGTAGTGTTGATGGATTTACAAATGCCAGAAATGGATGGACTGACGGCGGCCCGTAATATTCAGGCGGCCTGGCCGCCTGAATCTCAGCCCCATATTATTGCCTTGACTGCAAATGCCATGCAAGGGGACCGGGAAAAATGCCTGGAGGCTGGGATGCATGACTACGTCAGTAAGCCCATTCGGAGTGAAGATCTAAAGGCTGCTCTCGATCGATATCAAGCCATGCGGAAAGTCAAATAAGCCCGTGGGTTCTGGGGAATTAGCTCTGGTTTAAGTCTGGCGGGCTATCCTGGGAGAATTTAGACAATACTTGCCCCAATCCTTTCAGACGAACCGGTTTCGCAATATAGTCATCCATGCCTGCGGCTAAATACATCTCACGATCGCCCTGCATCGTATTGGCCGTCATGGCAACGATGTGGGGGCGATCCGGTTTTTCCCACGCTTCACAGATGTGCTGAGCCGTGGTGATGCCATCCATCTCTGGCATTTGCACATCCATCAGCACCAGATCATAGGAGCGTTGACGGAGGGCTGCCAGCACCGCTAAGCCATTGGTTACCAAATCTGCCTGATAGCCCAAGCGATCTAACAATCTAAGGATGACTTTTTGATTGATAATGTTGTCTTCTGCAACCAGAATGTTTAGGCCGGAAAAGGAGGGGGATGGGGGTTGAATAGGGTTTGGAGGATGGGCCGTATTCGAGCGATGATCCGATAGCGCCTTGAGTAAAGCTTGGTGGAGTCGGAACGGTTTGACGGGTTTACTGAGGGAAGAGGATAGGGGTGGAGAATCTTGCCAGACACTGGCACTTTCACCAATGGCACTTAAACCAATTACTGGGAGGGGTGTCTGAGCATGATTCTGGGCTAATTCCGAGAGTAAGATTTGACTCGACATGTCGGGGAGCTGCAAATCTGCGATCGCAACATCAAATGACTGCCCTCGAACTAACTGAATAGCCTCCCATCCTGACGTGACTAAGCTGGGCACCAATCCCCAAGCCTGGACCTGTTGGGCAAGGATCTGGCCGCTACTGACATTGTCCTCCACGATTAAAACAGTCTTGTGCTGAAATTGGGGTTCAACCCCTCGATGCTCTGCCACGCCTGGCACTGCGGAGGCCGCAAGGGTGAAGAAGAACGTGGACCCGAGGCCAACCTGACTTTCCACCCAAATGGTTCCTCCCATCAGTTCGCAGAGTTGCCTGCAAATCGCTAGGCCCAATCCTGTGCCGCCATACTGGCGGGTAATGGATGAGTCTAGTTGGCAAAAAGATTGAAATAATTGTTGCTGGTGGCTTGGGGCAATGCCAATTCCAGTGTCCTTGACGGCAAATAGCAGCTCATGCAGGTGCAAAGGGGCAGCAGATGGCAGCTCAGTCGTCACCACATCCCGGGCAGAGACCGTCACAATCACCTCTCCGGTAGCCGTAAACTTGACGGCATTCCCGAGCAGATTGACCAGGATTTGACGCAATCGATGGGCATCTCCCTGAATATAAATCGGAGTTTTGGGCTCAATAAAATATGCTAGTTCGAGCCCCTTGGCAGTGGCTTTGGAATTCACAATATCCAACGCCTCTTCTACACAGGCAGAGATCAGGAACGGATGGAGTTCTAGCTCCAGCTTCCCGGACTCTATCTTCGAGAAATCAAGAATATCGTTAATGATATTTAGTAGGGATTCACCACTCGTGCGAATCGTCTCCACAAAGTCCTGTTGGTGGGGGTTGAGCGGTGTCTCCATTAACAAATCAGTCATGCCAATAACGGCATTCATGGGAGTGCGAATTTCATGGCTAATCATGGCCAAAAACTCGCTTTTAGCCTGGTTGGCGGCTTGAGCGGCTTGGCTGCTTTCTTGCAATGCCTGGTTCTTGGCTTGCAGGGCTGTCTGTAACTGCAGCGTTTTCTGAAGTTGGAGGTACAACGCCGCCTCCGCCTGTTTGCGTTGGGAAATATCTTGCATCTCAGCAATAAAATAGGAGGGCTTTCCCTGAGAGTTATGAACGAGGGCCACGCTCAAGAGGACTGTCAGGGGATGCCCCAATCGATGGAGAAATCGCTTTTCAATATGATAGCTAGGGGTTTGCCCCATTAAGAGTTCCTGAATTTGCGGCTGATCAAGGTGGCGATCGTCTGGATGGGTCAGATCCTCAATGCGTAACTTCAATAATTTGGGTGGGTCGAAACCCAGCAATTGACAGAGGGCCGGATTAACCTGGAGCCAGGATCCATCTAAAGCGACGATGGCTTTTGCGATCGCAGCATTGTTAAAGGAGGTGCGAAATCGCTCTTCAATTTGCAGGGTTTGCAGTTTGAGCAGCGCTTCCCGTTTCTGTTGCAGATGTTTTTTACCCGTAATATCTCGATAGATTCCGTAGACCAGAAGTTGACCAGAATTTTTATCTGCTTGGGGAGAGTAGATGGTGTCGTAGTAGTAACTTTGGCCGATAAAGACCAGCTCTTGTTCAATAAAAACGCGCTCTTGAGACTCAAAAGCTGCTGCAATAAAGGGATCGATCATTTCCGCTTGCTCCCCCAACAGCGCTTGATTGGTTTGGCCGATCAGGTGTTGAAGGGGTAGACCGAACCGTTGGCAGCCGGTTTCATTGATGGCGACGATATGATGGCCTTGATCGTAAGCCACAAACAAATCGATCGTTTGGTCTATAAAGGCAGAGAAACAATTGATTTGCTCCAGCGGAACAAACGCATGGGGGGTCTCAGAAGGCTCTTGCGACATAAATCAAAGCCAAACGTTGCTGAACAGCCCGTTTCTGGGGAGTGAGGCTGGACCTAGACCGCCATTATGACACGCTCAATTTTAGACTGACCATCGGCTTGTTACAGTATTCACTGATGAATATGGATCGCCTCTCCTATGTGTCGTTTGTTGGGTTATTTGGGCCAACCCGTTGCTTTAGAAACTTACTTAATCCACCCTCAACATTCCCTCGTTGCCCAAAGTTATCAACCCAAAGAGATGACCGCAGGGCTGATCAACGCCGATGGATTTGGTTTGGGATGGTATGGGACCTCCCCTGAACAGTCCCCCTATTGCTATCGCAATACGCTGCCCATTTGGAATGATCCAAATGTTGCGGACTTGAGTCGTTACATTACGGCGGGGACTTTCTTAGCCTATATCCGCAGCGCCACCATTGGCCAAGGTTTACAACTCAGCAACTGTCAACCGTTTCGAGATCGGAAGTTGCTCGGTATTCACAACGGTTTTATCGAGAATTTCCGCCAGACCCTCTACCGACCCATGCGAGACAGCCTGGGGGATGACCGCTATCAAGCGATTGAAGGAACCACCGACTCGGAACATATCCTGGCTTTGATATTCGAGGCCCTCGCCCAGAATTTGCAGTTGACCCTGGTGGAGGCAATCGCTCAAACCTTGAATCGGATAAAAGGGTGGGCCACGTCTTACAATATTCGCGTTAGCTTAAATGTCATCCTGAGCGATGGTCAATCTATGATTGCTTCTCGATTCGCTTATCCAGACCCACCACCTTCGCTGTACTGGTTAGATGTCAGTTGGCCTGAAACGGGTGTATTGGTGGTGTCAGAGCCCCTGGATGCAGATAAGCAGATGCGATCGCAATTTGGCGGACATTGGCAATCGATTCCCGCCAATAGCCTATTGACCGTCGATACGAAGCAAACCGTGGAAATTCATGCCCTCTAACTTAGCTAAGCGCTTCCCAAGTACGGCTCGCCAACCGTTGCAGGAAACGATTTGGCAACACTTAACCACCTCCCGAACCCACACCTTACGCTTATTTGAAGGGGTTAATGCAGAGATTTTTTGCCGACAAGCTGATGCCGATTTCAGTCCCGTGGGATGGCATTTGGGGCATATTGGCTATACCGAAGGTCTTTGGTTATTAGAAAAAGAAGCTGGATATCCCCCCCAATTCCCAGAATATCGTCGTTTATTCGCCGCAGATGGCCTGCCCAAAGCGGAGCGGCAAAATCTACCTTCTTTTGCCACCATCTGTGATTACTTAGATCAGATTCGAGATCAAGTTTGGGACTATTTACAAGTTGCGCCCCTTGAATCGCGTGCTTGGCTGTGGTACTGGCTGGTTCAGCATGAGAGTCAACATTGCGAAACCATCATTTGGGTGTTGCAGCTCCATCAGCAGCAGCGTGGCGATGAGGGAGAATTAACGACCCCTGCTTTGCGAACGAGGGGAAAACCGCATCCTCCGGCTGAACCGGGTTCACCGCCTAAGGACATGATCTACGTCGAGGGGGGGCCGTTTCTGCTGGGCAGTGAGGGGCTTGATGCGCTAGACAATGAACAAACATCCCATCGGGTGGAGGTTCCCCCCTTTTGGATCGATCCCTATCCTGTGACCCAACGCCAATTTCAGCGTTTTATCGATGCTGGAGGCTATCAAAATCGCCAATTTTGGTCGGCAGCCGGATGGCGATGGTTACAAGACCATTCTGTTTGTCAGCCCGCTCACTGGGTGGAAACGGACGGAGATTCTTTACCGGTCTGTGGGGTCAGCTGGTATGAAGCAGAGGCGTTTACCCAGTTTGTGGGCAAACGATTACCCACAGAAGCCGAATGGGAGAAAGCCGCCTGTTGGCAACCCAAATCGCTAAACGCCCCTACCTCAACCCCTAAACGAACGTACCCTTGGGGTGACCAGGCCCCCACCGTTGAGGAGTGCAATTACGGCGGCCTAAATGGGGGAACCACTCCTGTCGGTCATTATCCTCAAGGTCAGAGTGCCTATGGCTGTTATGACCTGTTAGGCAATGTCTGGGAATGGACCGATACTTGGTTCCACCCTTATCCAGACTTTGAGCCCTACCCCTATCAAGGCTATTCCATGGCCTATTTTGATCATCGCCATCGAGTGCTGAAAGGGGGCAGTTGGGCCACCCACCCTCCTGTCTTGCGCAGCACCTTTCGCAACTGGTATGAACCTAGGATCCGCAGTCATTTTGCCGGGTTTCGCTGCGCGTACGGATAACCCTCACCATGGGATGGATGGGGATGGTTTACAGTAGGTGGGAACCTAGGCGATAGTCCACTTCTAACCTTACGCACCGGAGCTCCTCTATCTATGTCTGAGTCTGTGTATACAGAAACCCCTCCTCTCTCCACCCCCTTTCCCCCAGAACTGGTTTCCCGCTTACAGTTGACTCAGCTGGCCCTCCCCCAAACCGACATCTCAAAAGGACTGGATGTTGTTCAGGGACTATCTCAAATTCCCAAAACCCTTCCCGCCCAGTACTTTTATGATGATCGTGGATCACAGCTATTCGAGCAGATCTGTGACTTACCAGAATATTATCCCACCCGCACCGAAGCGGCCATTCTCGCCACCCATGCAATGGATATTGCCAACGCTACCGGTCCCTGCGAGCTGGTTGAGTTGGGGAGTGGGAGTTCAACCAAAACGCGCTTATTACTGGATGCCTATGCATCCCTTGGTCGACCGTTCTGGTATTGCCCCATTGATGTGAGTGGCGGCATTCTGAAGCAGAGCGCCCTGACATTGCTTCAGGATTATACCAACCTCCATATTCACGGATATGTCGGTCCCTACGAAGCGGCCTTGGCATCCTTATCCCCTCCTCAGCTCCCCACTCGCATGGTTTGCTTCCTGGGGAGTACCTTAGGGAATTTGAGCCCTCAGGAGTGTGAGCACTTTTTTAGCCAGTTAACCCATGCCCTACAGCCGGGAGAATACTTCCTCCTAGGGGTAGACTTGCACAAATCCACTCAGCAACTCGAAGCAGCCTACAACGATAGTCAAGGGGTGACGGCTGCCTTTAATCTCAATATGCTTCAACATCTGAATTGGAAATTTCAAGGGGATTTTCAGGTAGAGAATTTTCAGCATAGAGCTTTCTACAACTCAGACGAGCATCAGATCGAGATGCATTTAGACTGCCTCCAGACTCAGCAGGTTACCCTATCAGCCTTGGATTTTTCGATTGCGATCTCAAGGGGAGAATCCATCCGCACAGAGATTTCTCGCAAATTTGATTTGGACCTGCTCACCCAGCAACTGCAGGTCCGCAATCCCCCGGAGGTTCAAGGGCGTTCAGTTCCATCTAGCGCCACGGCCAAGTTTTTGCACCCCTTGAAAACCTGGACAGATCCAAGGGCCTGGTTCGGCCTGATTCTATGCCAATGTCGGGCGGAGCCAGCGCTTAATCTCTAATAAACGAAATCCCCCAGGTAGAAGGCTTTTGAGTTATTCTGTAGAACAAGAATGGATCGGATAAATGCCCAAGTCCTGGACAGTGCCTGATCTCAAAGCTGGGCGGGGCAGTCTGATCTAGATCTTCCCTTCTCTACAGGGGCTGTTGACCCATCACAGAATAGAATCCATCCAGCAAGATAAAATATTTAATTCAACCGTTTACTAAGCAGATCGCAACGGCTGGCGATAGGAGAAACAGAGTTCATGGGCAGAATTGTCGGCATTGACCTAGGCACTACGAATTCCGTAGTTGCTGTGATGGAAGGGGGCAAGCCAGTGGTGATCGCCAATACGGAGGGAAGCCGAACAACCCCTTCGGTGGTTGCTTTTGGCAAAGAAGGGGAACGCCTGATTGGTCAGCTTGCCCGCAGGCAGTCCGTTTTGAATCCCCAAAATACCTTCTACGCCTTTAAGCGGTATATGGGACGCAAATATAGCGAATTGTCTCCCTTTTCGAAGCGGGTTCCCTACACCATCCGCCGTGACCAAGCCGATAATATCAAAATCAAATGCCCTGCCTTAGAACGAGAGTTTGCCCCCGAAGAGATTTCGGCCATGATCCTGCGCAAACTGGCGGATGAGGCGAGTCGTTTTTTAGGTGAACCGGTGACCGGGGCAGTGATTACCGTACCCGCCTACTTTAATGATGCTCAGCGGCAGGCCACTCGGGATGCAGGTCGGATTGCAGGTTTAGAAGTGAAGCGCATTATTAATGAGCCTACTGCCGCCTCCCTTGCCTATGGATTGGACAATCAGTATAGCCAAACCGTGATGGTGGTTGATCTGGGTGGTGGCACCTTTGATGTCTCGATTCTGGATGTTGGCGATTCAGTCTTTGAAGTGCGGGCCACAAGTGGAGATACTCAATTGGGGGGCACCGATTTTGACCGGGTGATTGTCGATTGGTTAGCCGAGCGGTTTCTAGAGCAAGAGAATATTGATTTGCGTCGTGAACCCCAATCGCTGCAGCGGTTAACAGAAGCCGCTGAAAAGGCTAAGATCGAACTCTCGGGGTTGCCAGAGACCAATATTAGCCTGCCCTTTATTACCGCCACGGAAGAAGGCCCCAAGCACATGGATATTGTGCTCAGTCGGGGAAAGTTTGAGAATCTATGTGCAGATTTGGCCCAACGCTTACAAGCCCCGGTAGAGAGGGCTTTGCGAGACAGTAATTTGCGGTCTATTGATATTGATGAGGTGGTGCTGGTGGGGGGGTCGACGCGGATTCCCATGGTCCAGACCTTGATTGCTCAAATGATCAATAAGCGTCCCAATCAAAATGTCAATCCCGATGAGGTGGTGGCCGTCGGTGCTGCGATTCAAGCGGGGATAACGGCAGGCGATTTACAAGATATTTTCTTGCTGGATGTCACCCCCCTGTCTTTTGGCTTGGAAACAATTGGCGGTGTTATGAAGACGTTGATTCCCCGCAACACCACGATTCCAGTTCGGCGTTCCGATGTTTTCTCCACGGCCCAAGATAACCAAAATCAAGTCGAAGTCCATGTCTTGCAAGGGGAGCGGCAGTTAGCGAATAACAATAAGTCTCTGGGCAAGTTTCAGTTGCGGGGCATTCCCCCTGCTCCTCGAGGCGTTCCTCAAATCCAGGTGGCTTTTGACATTGATGCCAACGGCATTTTGCAGGTGACGGCGATGGATAAATATACCGGGCGGGAACAAACCATTACGGTCCAGGGCGCAGCGAATCTCTCGGATTCGGAAGTGAATCGGATGCTACAGGAGGCAGAGCAGTTTGCGGATAAGGATCGCTTGCGCCGAGAGCAGATCGATAAGCGCAACCGTGGTCAGGATTTGATTAGCCAGTGCGATCGCAAACTCCGAGAAATCACCTTAGATTTTGGCCCTCAATTTGCCAGTACTATGAGACGACGGGTAGAAACCCTGTCTCGAGACTTACAGGACAGCATTAACCGTGATCAGGATCGTCAGATCGATTTAGACTATGCCAACCTCCAAGATGCCCTATATGAGTTGAACCAAGAGGTGAATCGCGTCAATCAGGAATATTACGATGACGAAGAGGAACTATTTCCCTTGCCGTCGATGTCCTCGATTAGTGATGCGGTGTCCAAAGGCGTCAATAAAGGGGTTGAGTTTGTCACCGGGCGTTCTTCGACCAATGACCCACCGCCTCGCCGTTCTCCCAGTCGAATGGACAGTGATTTTTGGGAAGACTGGGATGATGATGATTGGTAAACTCAACGATATCGTTGCGAATTAGACGAGCTGGACGCTTGACAGGTTGATGCAAAACTTCCGTAATTATTACGACATTCTCAAGGTGCCCAAAGATGCATCGACCGAAGAAATTAAGCGGTCCTATCGAAAATTAGCGCGGCAGTATCATCCTGATCTCAATCCGGGGGACAAGGCGGCTGAAGAGCAGTTCAAGATTATTGGCGAAGCCTATGATGTCCTGTCCGATGCGGAGAAGCGATCTCAATATGATCAATTTGGCCAATACTGGCAACAACAAGGGTTTCAGAAAACCAGTCGACCCCAAGCAACTAAAAAATGGGGGGGACAAACCAACCCCTTTGCAACAGACAAAGTCGATTTTAGTGAGTTTGCTGACTTTCAGGAATTTTTAGATCAGCTCTTAGAACGACCCCAGAGTAAAAATAAACAAAAGGGACCTAAAGTTAAAACCCCTCGCGGGGGGCGGCGGGATGCGGAAGCTCGCCTGACGTTGCCTCTCGAAAAGGCCTATACCGGTGGGCGGGAACGAATCCGGCTTGAAGATGGTCGGTCGTTGGAAGTGACGATGCCCACGGGGATGGTTTCGGGCCAACGAATTCGCTTAAAAGGCCAAGGAACCGCTGGAGGCGATCTGTACCTCAAAATTGAGGTGTCCCCCCATGCCTTCTATCGCTTAGAGGGCAATGATATTGTTTGTGAACTCCCCATTACCTGCGCAGAAGCCATTCTAGGGGGACAAATTGAGGCCCCCACCCTGGATGGCTGGGTCAATGTCACCATTCCACCTGGGGTCCGTTCAGGGCAGCGGCTTCGCTTAGGGGGTAAAGGCTATCCTTCCAACGGCGGGAAGCGAGGCGATCAGCTGGTCGAAATTCGCATTGAGTCTCCCAAAAATATTAGTCCCCAAGAGCGGGAACTCTACGAACGAATTCGCCAAATAGAAACCTATAAACCTCGAGCCAATCTGCCTATTTGATAGTCTTCTCAATCAATACGTCTAGTTTTCCTTTAAGAAGTGACTTGCAGATTTGTTCGGTGTTGCCGGGACGCCATCTTTCTGACTTTCAAAGGCCGAACTGCCAGTAACTTCGTCATTTCCTTAAGATTGGCATTCCGCTGGCGATAGATTTTTAACTCTACATCCGTGGCATTGAGTTGAGACTTATACCGTCTCTCAATCGCTTTGAGCTGGGCACTGTAGTATTGCTTAATTTGAGATTCTATTGCCTCACTGTTCGCATCAATTGGCACTTCCAATCGCACGGTAAAGACCCCTCTATCTTTCTTCTCAATCGCCTGAAGATTGATCTCATCTTGCTTGAACTCAGTGCATAGGGATTGAAAGGCAGCGACAAAGGCCAACCAATCAATGCCATCGACAAAAATCAAGTCGATGGTCGCTAAAGGACGTTGCACAAGGTTTCTAAATTCGCCTGAGATAAAGTCACCTGCCAGAGGATGTCGGTCTCGTTGAGCCGCTTTCAGGTAAATGTAAGCGCAATCCACCTCATCCAGTTTTGTTTCATCACTGATTTTCCAATTCTCGATGCAGGCCCCCGTAAACGTCGCCCCAGTGAAGTCAGACGAGAGTGCGATCGCACCATCCAACAACGAATGTCGTAAATCAGCGCCTCGAAGATCAGTCCACCGCAAATCGGCTTCATGCAGATTAGCGCCGCGCATATCGGCCCAGCGGAGTTCGGTCCAGCTACAATCCGCTTTTTTGAGAATAGAACGGCACAATGTGGCACCACTGAGGGTTGCGCCTCTCAAATTTGCTTGAGTGAGGCGCGCAAAGCTCAGATCAGCCCAGCGCATCGTAGCGCCGCGCAGTTTGGCATAGCTGAGATCAACCTGCTCAAGGGTTGTCCCGCTCAAATCGGCTCCCCATAAATAGGCCCCCCTCAGGGTGGCTCTGGAAAGGTCTGCCCATCGCATAAAGGCTCGACTGAGATTAGCCCCGATTAAGTGAGCATGTCTCAGCTCCGTTCCACTGAGATCTGCACCGCTGAGGTCCGCTCGACTGAGATTCACCTTGCATAAGTCTTTGCCATTTAAACTCGCCAGTTGCAAATCAGGACGAATATTCGGGTTGGCATCTCTCCACTGATTCCAGGTCTTAACCCCTTGACTCAATCGGTTTAGATGCTCTCGATTCGCCATGCTCTACTCCAAAATCCCCTAACTCCTCCACTAAAATAACTCTCAAAAATCTTTTCCGCCGCATTTCTGTTACCAAGAGCAAAAAATGGGGATCAAATCACTGTTTGGGCAGCAATAGTATTGACAACTTCAATATCGTGTGTAGTATGTCCACAAGATCTGAGAGCAAAATGAAGCCATGCCAGACCCGAACAATGAATTCTTGACAGCTGTTTTGACTAATGGATTCCATTTGCTCAAGCAATTCACCCAGGGGATTCACCTACCTCACTGGTTAGCCCCCCTTAGTATGCTTGGAGCGTTATCTGCGTTGGAGAAGCTATTGCCTGCGGTGCAAAAAGGCTCCCTTTTAGCTGGTATTGGCAGCTATGTGCTTATCGGCATTTTATTGGTTAATTTACTGGCGTTCTCTGTCTTTCTATACTTGCCGGGTCAACTGATTACCGCCAAAAGCTCCTCAGTTTCCCGTTCTGGGGTGGTCCTACTGAAACTCCTCTTTATGGGGGGACTAGTCGTTCTCAAAAACGTCACCCTCTATAGTTTGAAGCTGATCTTCGACCTACTGATGTTAATGTTGGCCGCTTTGACCTATCCACCCCGTCAACCTGCAGACCAAATTGCTGCCCATTGCTGATTGCCAGCTTTTGGGCTACAAACGCTCTAAAAACGTCTCAGAGACCTGTAAATGCTGGTCTAGCTTTTCCTTGCCCATCCGATCCAGATGGCTAACGGTCATGCGAGTGCGGGGATTACGCTCAAATAAAGCCCGGTGTTGATGCATAAAGCGCCAATACAGGCCGTCCCAAAGGGTACTCCAGTCTCCCGATTTGTAGTAGCTCATTTTGCGTAGGTAGTTGGATGAGCTGACATAGGGTTTGGTAATCATCAGACCACCATCGGCATACTGGCCCATCCCGTAAACATTGGGAACCATCACCCAATCAAAGGCATCGATAAATAAGGATGAAAACCAGCGGTAAACCTGATCGGGGTCGAACTCGCAGAGCAAGAATAAGTTACTAAACACCATTAATCGCTCGATATGGTTGGCATAGCCACTATCCAGTACTCGCTGTATCGCTGTATCAAAGGGGAAGATACCCGTCTTTGACCCCCAGGATTGTTCAGGTATCGGGCGATAGTGTCCAAAAAAAATAATCGTCCGCTGGACACGTCCTTTCAAAAGATAGACGCCTCTTACATATTCTCGCCAGCCAATAATTTGCCGAATAAATCCTTCTAGAGAATTCAGGGGAATGGGTTGATCCTGATGCCGATCCAATGTTGCTTGGACAATTTCGTCTGGACGCAATAAGCCGATATTCAAAGCAGGGGTTAAAACTGAGTGGAACAAGCAGGACTGTTCAGCATCGATAGCATCTTGGTAGGCACCATGCTGATCAATCCGAATTTCAAGAAACTGATGGAGAAATTGACGAGCACTGTCGTGATCAATGGGAAACTCAAAGGAATGACTACACCCTGGATTATCCTGAAAGTGTTGTTGGGTATAGGAAACCGCTTCCTCTGCGTAGGCATCGGGCGTCGGCCATTGAATCTCGGGACGTTGAATCGTCTTAGGCAGGCGCTTGCGATTGTCCGTATCAAAACTCCACTTGCCTCCAATAGGTCCTTCTCCATCCAGTAAAATCCCTAACCGCTGACGCTGTTTGATATAAAAGGAATTCATTCGCAAGGATTTCTGGACAGGCAGAAGGGCTTCTAGGTCAGACGTTGGGGTTAAGAAATTTGGGGTGGGGTACCAGAATAGCTGTATGTCAAATTTTTGTGCAGCCTGGGTTATACGTTGTTCTAGCCAGTCATCGGTTACTTCACAGATATGGGCACAGCGGAGGCCTTGGTGGTTCAGGAGGTCGAAAACAGTGGCGGAATGTTCGAGTTTATGGCTCTCTAAATATTGAACGGCCAACCCTTGATTTTGGAGCTGGTCGGCATAGCTTTTCATTGAAGCCCGATGCAGAATAATTTTCTTTTTATGAAAGGGATATTGACGAAAGAACAGCGGTTCTTCTATCAATAGAACCCTCCGGCTTGACGAGAGAGCGGGATGATTAGCGTAGAGCTGGTGGGGATATATCAGTGTTGACTCCATGAGTCTCGTTTTCTGCTTGGGTCATTGATCACAGCTTCCTATCATACAAATTCCGTTATAAACTCGCCCTTCGATGGCATTCACCAAGCAAGGAAATATGTAATCTTTGCGCCCAGAATATCGAGTCTGACCTGACACAACTCTGTTACAGGGCATACATTGGGATAGAGAACGCGCAGAGAAATATGGCTATGAAACGGTGGATTAAGCAGTTGCCGTTCAAAACAGTCTCTACCCCAGAGGAGTTCGATGCTTTAGTCCAACAGGTTGAAACTATAGCCAAACAGAACCCAGAGTTTTACCGCAGTCGTTTACGACTATTGGCTTGTTTGGGCTATGCCTATATCTTGGCTGTATTCATCCTTTTGTTTACCGGATTATGGGGAATTCGACTGTATTTAACATCTATCCAAGACCAACAAATGATTGAATCACTCAATCTAGTGACTGCTTTAGTTACTTTCGGTCTGTTGAGTCTGTTTTTTATCCATTTCGAGCAGCCAAAGGGAATCGCCCTAACGAGATCGCAGGTTCCTCAATTATTTGCCATGCTGGATGAGCTAGCGTTGGCCATGAAAGCTCCAAGACTAGATAACGTTATTCTGAATGAGGAACTGAATGCAGCGATTGTGCAGCGGCCCCGATATGGCTTTATTGGCTGGCAAAGAAACTATCTATTGATTGGTTTACCGTTACTACAAGCGCTATCCCCTCCACAATGCAAAGCAGTTTTAGCCCATGAACTGGCTCATCTGTGTGGGGATGATGGTCGAGCATCAGCATGGATTTATCGGATTCGACGGACTTGGTATGAGTTAGCAGAACGCTTTGAACACACTAGTCGAGGAGGATTCCTTTTTCAGCGATTCTTTAGCTGGTATGGACCATTTTTTCGGGCCTATTCCTTCGTTCACGCTCGATCACAAGAATATGAAGCCGATCGACGGGCTGCGTCGATCGTGGGGGCTCACCATAAAGCTGAAGCACTCATTTGGCTGAACTTGAATGCGCAGTTGTTGCAGAAGCAGTATTGGTCAGATTATTACCGTCGAGTCCTGCATCACACTGAGCCAGAAGATGATGCTATTTCCCAAATGCTCCAGATTTTAGACGCTGGGATGTCCTTGGAGCAACGTCGAAGCTGGTTCTCCCTTTGCCTTGCCCAGCAAACTAGCAATTCATCGACCCATCCTTGCTTATCAGATCGGCTAGACGCTTTAGAGTATGTGGTTCCTAGAGAATTATCCCCATCTGATAGGAATGCTATGGCTTTGTTGGGCGATCAGTTAACAGCTTTAACTGAACAGCTCAATCAGTTTTGGAAGCAGGAAGGAACCAAAGACTGGTCCGATGACCATGACTGTAGCCAACTCATGTTGACCAGGTTAAACAGTTTGAATCATAAACCTGAACACCTACTAACCGTAGAAGAAAAAATTAAACGGGCTGCTCTAACCGGCATGGATCAAAATCGGGTAACAGTGTCAGGAGCGATCAAGGTAACCTAAAGGCTTGTTGTCACTCCCCTGAATTGACCCTCAAGCATGATTTCAACTCCTGCAATTGCCGCCACGCTTCCGCCAAAGATCCGCAAAGATATCGGCATTCAGGCTCTATCA
>NZ_JANQOP010000262.1 GCF_028285745.1 Acaryochloris sp. IP29b_bin.137
TCTTCAGATTCTTGATCTGAACATTAACCTTGCCAAAGTCATCGGTTTATCGCTAGTATGAGATTCGCTATCCTCAGTAGCTCAGTGGTAGAGCGGTCGGCTGTTAACCGATTGGTCGTAGGTTCGAATCCTACCTGGGGAGTTTTTTGATCACCCTAACGCCTGTTCTGGATAGAAGAGACCCTAAGAAACAGGGGACAGTTTTTCAGCCTCGACAAAGTCTCGAATCCTTTTGGCAAGCCCCTGTTGGGCCAGTTTGTCTGTTGTGGCAAATTGGGTGAGGCTGGATCGATGTCCCGACAGGAAGCTCAATTTGACTTGATAAAAGTTCGCTCCCAGCCAACTTCGCTCCTCGACATGAATCATGTCGATTTGGGTCATGTCATATCGTCGGGTCTGACAACTAAACCATCGCCGTTTCTCTAGTGTCACCAACTGGTCGGATTTATCAAAGATACAAACTTCAATTGGACTGAAAGTGCTCATCAACGCTGCGATCGCAATACAGAAACAGCCAAACAGATCGAAGGGAAATTCAAAAATGATAAAAATCATAAACCCCAGTACCGCAGTAGCACCCCCCAAAAGTCGAATTCCCAATAATCGTTCTTGCAGGATCAGTAAGGCCGGGGTATGCTCAATAACTCTCATGTGTGGGATGGATCTCGGGGGTTGATGGCTGTTGATCTTTAGTGTTGACCAAACGATGCCACTTCCTGACCTGAAGGAGAGAATTCCTGTGGCATGCTCCGAGAACGAACAAAAGCGGGCAGAATGACTATAGGAGTGAACGCACTTCCCTACTGTTGCACCTGATTCACAATCATCTGAGAGACGCTGAATGAGCTATTGCTTAAATCCAGCTTGCACGAATCCTAGTAATGCACCACGGCAAATGATTTGTCAGGCTTGTGGGAGTAACTTAGTATTGCGTGACCGCTATCGCTCAACCCGAATTCTGGGCCGAGGCGGGTTCGCGACCACCTTTTTAGCTGAAGATGAAGGTCTTCCCGGGAAACCCACCTGTGTGATTAAGCAGCTTCGCCCCGTGGTCACAGCTCCCCATATTTTGGAAATGTCGCGAGAACTGTTTCAACGAGAAGCGGAGACCCTGGGAAAAATTGGCAATCACCCCCAACTGCCCAGACTACTCGATTATTTTGAGCTAGATCAGGAATTTTTCCTGGTTCAAGAGTATGTGAAAGGTGCAACGCTCCAGCAAGAGGTGCGTCGTTCTGGTCCATTTGATGAGTCAATGGTCTTTCACGTTCTGGAAGAAGTCTTGCCGTTGCTAGAACATTTACATAGTCAAGAGGTGATTCACCGGGATATTAAACCCGCCAATGTTATTCGTCGAGAAATTGATGAGAAGCTGGTGATGATTGACTTTGGTGCAGTGAAAGACCAAGTCAACCAAACCGCGATTGCGAATCCCCAAGAACATAGCACCCTCACTTCGTTTGCGGTCGGCACCCCCGGCTTTGCCCCCCCCGAGCAAATGGCCATGCGTCCTGTCTATGCTAGTGATGTGTATAGCTTAGGGGTAACCTGTATCTACTTGTTAACGGGTAAGTCCCCCAAAGATTTAAGCTATAACCCTGTTTCTGGGGAATTGAGCTGGCGAGAGCATGTGCGCATCGGACCAGAACTGCAAGAGATTTTGGGCAAGATGCTAGAAGTATCGCTGCGCGATCGCTTCCGGTCTGCTAAAGAAGTTTTACAAGCGCTCGCTAGAATCACCCCCCACTCGGCAGAACCGGGGATGTCCTCCATTTCTCAACCCTCCCTGCGATCGCCGTCCGGGACCCGGTCCTACTCCCCGACCCAACCCCGCTCTAGAGCCAGTTCTCCCTCTTCACGAGCAGCCGCAGGGATTCGACGATACAACACGCGCACTGGTACCCAGTCGCCCCTCACGGGATCGCTATCCAAAGTTTCTGGGCAGCTCTCAACCCCTCGGTCCACGTATACGGGGTTGGATTCGTCTTCTAGTCTAAGTTCCAGAGGTCGAGGGCAGGCCCGATTAACCCCGAATGCCATCCAACATGCCTTTAGCCGGGGACAGCGCGATTTTAGCGGACAAGATTTACGCAATCTGAACTTGCGCAAGTTTCAACTTCCCAGTACCAATTTCCATGAAAGTAAGTTGCAGAATACGGATTTACGGGATGCCATTCTGATCAATGCGAATTTTGGGAGAGCGAATTTTGCAGGGGCGAATTTGCGCAATGCCAATTTGATGCAGGCCTATATGAGTCATGCGGACTTAGCCAATGCCGACCTGCGGGGTGCCAATCTCAGTGATGCCTATCTCAGCCATGCCAACTTGCGCGGTGCCAATCTCTGTGGTGCCGATCTGTCGGGGGCTACATTGACTGAGTCGCAACTATCCCTAGCGCAAACCAATTGGTTAACTGTCTATCCCAACGGCAAGCGAGGCAAGAAAGGCCGTTGTTAAGGGGGCGATGGGGACTGACCTAGGGCAGCAGACAAGCAATGGGGAAAATCACATACTCTAGGAAAAAGAGTTTCCAAATCCACTGATAAAACTGGGTTACTTGTAGGTGACTGCTAAGGTTCACTCGCTGACATCGATACCAGAACAGCACCAGAATCCCCAGGTGGGTCGATAATATCCATCCTGGGTGAGTGGCAGGGAGTCCCCACAGGGACAGCCCCACAATGCCTAAGTAGGCTAAGCTGAGGACCCAACAGGCGAGTCTAAACACTGTGGGGCCACCTAGCCGAACGGTCAAGGTGCGGATGTGAAATTTCAGATCACCCTCTCGATCGGGGATATCTTTGAAAATTGCTATCGCAAAGGCAAACAAAATCACAAACCCTGTTAACCCCCAGACCTTGAGGGGAATAGGCCCTCCGCCCCCTAGTAGAGATCGAAAGTGCAGAAAGAAGCCCACATTGACCACCCCACCGCGCACCCCAAAAATACACAATGCCGCCCAGAAGGGAAACCGCTTGAGCCTTAGAGGGGGCAGCGAATAGACGGTCCCCATCACCATACTGAGGGCAACGGTCCAGAACAACTTCAGTCCTTGGATGCCCGCCCCACCGATGGCGAGCAAGCCTGTACACGCTACAATCCCGACGCCTTGCCTGAAGGAGAATTCCCCCGAGGCCAAAGGGAGGTGAGGTTTGTTGATTCGGTCAATGTCGATATCCGTACATTGATTAAGGCCGACAATGTAGATATTAGCTGCTAGGCTAGGCGCCAATGCCGCAATAATCTGTACTAGAAAGGTTGGGTAGAAGACTAACGCTGTGCTGGATGTCTGGCCAATGGTGAACAGGTCTCCCCCACGATATTGGGTGGAAAGGGCAATCAAGGCTAGACCGATCACACTGAGACTTGTCCCCACAATGGTATGGGGACGTGAAAACTTCCATAATGCCTGGAACCATTGCAGAGGGGTTGTTTTGATACCTGACTGCATCGTTACTCAGCAGGCTCCGAGGTCAATTTAGTGCCCCGCAACAAGCCATACCGAATCACCCCCTGGCGATACCCCCGCGACATAAAACTGAGGGCCAAAGACCCTTGGAGGGTTTGCAGTCCTGCATTGAGAATTCCCCAAATCACCTGGGGATTGAGGGCAGAGCGAATCACCTCATCCCAAAATGGAGCAACAGCGACCGACCAATCCGCTGTTTTTAACTCTGTTAGGGGAAGGGTTTGAGCTATTTCAGCATAGTCGGGTAGAGAAATAACATAGGGCAGATAATAGATCCGATAAATATCGTTAAGGAGCCGTTGCTCACTCCAAGTTAACGCGGGTGGCGTGGGACGATGGCACCAAGTGGCGATCAGGAGGCGTCCTTCTGGCTTGAGAACCCGGCAGCATTCCTGGAGAAATTGTGTTTTATCGGGCATATGT
This sequence comes from Acaryochloris sp. IP29b_bin.137, assembly GCF_028285745.1. Lineage (GTDB taxonomy): Bacteria > Cyanobacteriota > Cyanobacteriia > Thermosynechococcales > Thermosynechococcaceae > Acaryochloris. The sequence goes on from NZ_JANQOP010000262.1 coordinate 3,894, forward strand.
TCGCCACTTTCCAGGGACCAAACCAAATCAAATGACCCATCAGGGAAGGGCATGTTCAGGGCATCCACGACTTGAAAGGTGGTTTGAGCGGAGAGCCCTGCTGTTTGAGCTCGGACTTGGGCGCGACGAGCTTGTACCGGGCTTAAGGTAATGCCAGTCACTGTTGCCTGATACTTTTGGGCTAAGTAGAGGGAACTGCCCCCAATCCCACAGCCCACATCTAGGATTGCCTGAGGGCGTTGCACGTTTCCCCAGGCCAGGAGTTCTTCAATCAGATCGACTTGGGCTTGTTGCCGAGCCTTCGGCTGCTGTCCATTGGGGCCATAATAGCCATGGTGCATATGTTCCCCCCAAACCTGTTCCCACAGATGGGAGGAGGAATCATAAAACGTTTGGATTTGCTGGGATAGCGTTGGAGGCATAAACGAGTGAAAGGGATGATCCAAAAAGGGGAAAAACTTGACAGTCCCTTGCCGCGGGGACAGGGTTTCAGGATAGAATAGCAGGACGTCGTAATGGGTTCACAAACAGCATAATGGATATCTTGACCTTAGGTTGGGTTTCAGTTCTCACGCTCTTCACTTACTCCATCGCTATGGTGGTTTGGGGCCGCCACGGCATGTAGTCTGTCTCTATTGATCAATTGATAAGCACTATGGTGGACTTCCCAATTTTCAATGTCCTGGCCTTAGTTGCCCTAGGAATGCTAGTGGTTGTCTCTGGCGGTATCGTCTACCTTACCGCTGCCGAGTGGCGCGATCGCAGACGGCGAGACCGGGATAAGCGCGCTGGCCGCCAAAAACGCAGTTAAGCCCATGAAGTCCATCTTAGAAACGCTAAAGACTCGATTTAATCGGGCGCTAGATGCTGCGTTCGGATCTGATCTGACGGTTACTGCACCTGTAGTAGGGGTTGCGAGTAATCCGAAGTTTGGAGATTATCAGTCGAATGTAGCGCTGGCCTTAGCCAAGCCGTTGGCACAGCCCCCACGTGCGATCGCAGATCAGATTCTGACCCACCTAGAGGTCGATGATCTATGCGAACCGCCCACCATTGCTGGACCAGGGTTTATCAACTTAACTCTTAAGCCCGCTTTTTTGGCGGAGCAACTGCAGCAGATGCAGGCCGATCCTCGTCTAGGGATTGAGCCGATTGCTGATCCGCAGCGGGTCATTGTTGATTTTTCTAGCCCCAATATTGCCAAAGAAATGCATGTGGGCCATTTGCGGTCTACGATTATCGGCGACTGTATTGCCCGAATTCTTGAATTCCAAGGGAATGATGTGCTGCGGCTCAATCATGTCGGAGATTGGGGCACCCAGTTTGGCATGCTGATTACTTATTTGTCTGAGGTTCATCCGGCCGCGTTAACCACCTCGGATGCCCTAGATTTAGGAGATTTAGTCGCGTTTTATAAAAAAGCCAAGCAGCGCTTTGATGAGGATGAAGACTTTCAGGTGCAGTCTCGGCAAGCGGTGGTCGAGTTACAGCAAGGCGATCCGGAGGCCACTCAGGCTTGGCAACTCCTCTGCGATCAATCCCGGCGGGAGTTTAAGAAGATATACCAGGATCTGGATATCGAGCTAACAGAGCGCGGCGAGTCTTTTTATAATCCCCTGCTGGTTGACGTCTTGGCTGACTTGGATAAAGCGGGTTTGTTAGAAACGGACCAAGGGGCACAATGCGTCTTTCTGGAGGGCTTTACCAACAAACATGGTGACCCCCAACCCCTGATCGTGCAAAAGTCTGATGGTGGGTTTAACTATGCCACCACGGATTTAGCGGCACTCCGTCACCGGATCAATGCCGAGGCAGCTCAACGAATTATTTACATCACGGATGCAGGACAGGCCAATCATTTTGCTCAGGTCTTTCAAGTTGCTCAGCGAGTCCAGTGGATTCCGGCAACTGTTCAAGTGGTGCATATGCCCTTTGGGTTGGTCCAGGGGGAAGACGGCAAGAAGTTGAAAACGCGCTCGGGTGAAACCATCCGTTTGCGAGATTTGCTAGATGAAGCCGTGACCCGAGCTCAAGGGGATATCGAAACTCGACTGGCTGACGAAGATCGAACCGAAGCACCGGAATTCATTACCCATGTTGCCCAGGTGATTGGCTTGGGAGCCGTGAAATATGCGGATCTCAGTCAAAACCGCACTAGTAACTATGTGTTTAGCTATGACAAGATGCTGGCGCTACAGGGCAATACGGCCCCCTATATGATTTACGCCTACGTTCGAGTACAAGGCATTAGCCGCAAAGGAAACATTGATTTCGCTCAGCTAGGGGATGCTTCGCTGACGATTGCTGAGCCTTCAGAGCTGGCTTTGGCGAAGCATTTATTGCAAATGCAGGACATCTTGTCTGAGGTGGCTATTGATTTATTGCCGAATCGGCTTTGCCAGTATCTGTTTGAGCTGAGCCAGAAGTTTAACCAGTTTTATGATCAATGTCCCGTTCTTAATGCCGAAGAGCCCTGTCGGACATCCCGACTCGTGCTATCTGATCTTACGGCTCGCACGTTAAAGCTGGGCTTATCCCTATTGGGGATTCAAGTGCTGGAGCGCATGTAAAGTCGTACCTAAGTTCTACAAGATAGACAGGATGGTGGATGCGATCGCAACTTCACATCCAAGAGAATAAAACAGTAGGTGTCTCTAGTCATGAGGGCAATCGGATCAGTAGCACCGTAGTAACATCCTCACACTCCCCATGATTTTTGCCAGTTTGTATAGACTAGGTTGAGCTTGCCTTCATTTATACAGTGGCATAAAAATACCACTGCTATTTTTTATTCAAGCCTTGCCTGAATTAACCCATGTTAATCAAAAGAAATCTATCCAGTTTAGGAATAATTTATTTTTTGAATGAATATTCAAGGTCTTAAATAATGTCCTTAATAATCCCTATGGCGATAGATATAAATGATTGATTAGAAAATATTTTCATGATTAGAATATCAACTCCCTATTGGTATAGCTTCTAAATCAATGAGATGACCAAAATCTAAATGAGTTTAACTTATGATTAGTCGCGAAAGCCGTGCATCTGATCATAATAAGCGCTTGTCTACAGAGGTATAAAACTTATCGTTTGACTGTAGATAGGGGACTGAGAAAGCTTTCAGAGTAGTCTCATCTGTTCTAAGGTTGGACAAGGCAGTTTTAGGGCTAGCGAAAAAAAGAGACATAAACAATAAAATAAATGCTCAAAAAATGACTCTAGGCTGCAACTAGAAAATGTTTTCCTAAGAGCCAAAATTATTATCTCCAACCAAAATAATCCCATTGGGTTTAGTTCTCTTAAAGGGTGGGCATATTAAAGGGAAGAGTGCATCTAAAGAGCAAATAATTGATGGTTTTGACAAGTCCTTCTACAAAAGTTCAGCACTTTTTAGTGGTTGAAGACGAACAGGGGAAACGGACGATTCCCTTGATGGATTCAACCTGCTCCATTGGTCGAGATCTTAGTAATTCAATTGTCATTCATTCTCCCTCTGCGTCCCGACAACATGCGTTACTTATGCGAGTGACTATGCCGGACACAGATTGCCATATGTTCCGCCTAATCGATGGCAATCTCCAAGGTAAACGCAGCAAAAATGGTCTGAGTGTCAATGGACAAGTCTGCACCTCCCATGATCTGCAGCATGGCGATGAAGTTGTTTTTGGTCAGGATGTTCGGGCTAGATATTACATGACCAATAACGTCGCCGATGTCCACTATTTGGAGTCTTGTGCTTCGGAAGATGTAACTGGGTTTCTGTCCAATCTTCATAATCCGATGCAAACGCTAACGACAGAAGATGAGAAGCTCACCAGTTCAAATGAGGCGGCGATTGTTCGCTTGGCATCTTTCCCAGAGCTGTTTTCTAACCCCATTATTGAGATTAACCTAACGGGTAAGATCACCTATATGAATCCTGCTGCGCAGGACCGATTCCCCAGTCTGCGGGATCAGCAATCACAGCATCCCATCTTGGCTGGGTTAGTTACCTTAATCTGTAATGACAACGAAAAGTTTTTGGTTCGCGAGGTGACCATCGGCGATCAAGTCTTGGAACAATCCGTTCACTTTATTGCAGAAAGTGACTTAATTCGCAGCTACATTGTTGATATTACCGAGCGAAAACTAACTGAAGCGGCCCTTCAAGATAGTGAGCGGCGGTTTCGAGCTATTTTTAACCAAACGTTTCAGTTCTCCGGGCTCCTTAAGCCTGATGGCATGTTATTAGAAGCCAATCAAACGGCCCTGGATTTTGGGGGGTTGCAGTTGGAGGATGTGATTGATCGTCCCGTCTGGTTAGCTCGTTGGTGGACCACTTCTACAGAAACCCAAAAAAGACTGAAAGCGGCAGTGCTAGAAGCAGCTAGTGGCCAATTCATCCGTTACGAGGTGGAAGTTTTGGGTGCCAGGGATGTGGTAGCAACCATTGACTTTTCCCTCAAACCCGTCCGGGATGAGCAGGGTGACGTCGTGCTATTGATTTTTGAAGGGCGGGATATTAGCGATCGCAAGCAAGTTGAAGCAGCCTTACAACGGGCCCACAACGAATTGGAGGTCCGAGTGCAGCAGCGAACGGCAGAATTAAAGCGGAGCAATGAACAACTTAGAAGTGAAATTGTTGAACGTCAGCGGGCCGAAGCCGCTCTGCATTCGAGTATTGCCACCAATCGAGCTTTGATCAATGCCATGCCGGATTGGATGTTCCGGTTTAATGCTGATGGCATTTTCGTCAATTATAAGGATGCAGCCAATACCAAGCTGCCACTTCCCAGTGAGGGGTTTTTAGGCAAAAGCCTCCTAGATGTGTTTCCTCCCGAAACAGCAACTCCTTTTATGGGCTGTATCCACCGGGCTTTAGACAGCCATGAAATGCAGCTTTTTGAATATCAGCTCGATCATCAAGAGAGTCCCTTAGTCTTTGAGGCTCGGATTGCCGTCAGTGCGGAAAATGAGGTGATGGCCGTGATTCGGGATATCACCGAACGGAAACGCTTTGAGGAAGATATTCAAACTGCCCTCAATAAAGAGCGAGAACTCAACGAGTTGAAGTCTCGCTTTGTGGCCATGACCTCCCATGAGTTTAGAACGCCGTTGGCTACGATTTTATCTTCAGCAGAATTGCTGGAGCACTACGGTCACAAATGGGACGAAACCCGCAAGCTTAAGCATTTGCATCAGATTCAACAATCGGTTGAACATATGACGGGGCTACTCAATGATGTGCTGTTGTTAGGCAAGGCAGAATCTGGCAATCTCAACTTTAAACCGATGCCCATGAACCTAACGGAATTCTGTCGAGGTCTGGTGGAAGAGTTGCAAATTACGACGAATACCCATGAGATTATTTGTGGTTTGCAAGAGCAACCGACGGAGACACACATGGATGAGAAATTGCTGCGTCATATTTTCACGAACTTACTTTCGAATGCGATCAAGTACTCCCCTGGTGGGGACAGTGTCAATTTTGATTTGGTCTTTGAAAATGAGTTAGCCATTTTTCATGTTCAAGATCATGGTCTAGGTATTCCGCAATCGGAATGTGATCGCGTTTTTAATTCCTTTAATCGCGCCAGCAACGTGGGCAACATTTCAGGGACTGGATTAGGTTTGGCCATCGTCAAACGGTCCGTAGACTTGCATGGTGGGACAATTACGCTCACCAGTCAAGAAAAGGTAGGCACAACCTTTACTGTGCAACTTCCAATTAAGCAAAAGGTAGAGCAAGATGGCTAAAATCCTCGTGGTTGAAGATGAAGAGCTTGTAAGAGCGAATATCGCTGAACTCTTAGATGCTGAAGAACATGATGTCGTCACAGCTGAAAATGGTTTCTTAGGAGCATTGTGGGCGCAAGAGCATCTACCGGATCTGATCATTTGTGATGTGATGATGCCCGAACTAAACGGCTATGAAGTGCTAGCAACCCTCAGCGAAAACCCTGATACCGCCATGATTCCCTTTATCTTTCTGACGGCCATGGCTGACAAATCAGAAATTCGTCAAGGTATGACCTCAGGGGCAGATGACTATCTGACCAAACCTTTTTCCCGCATGGAGCTATTGGAAGCCGTGAACACCCGTTTGGCCAAACGGCAAGCAGTCCATCGCCAATATGAACGGGAGCATCAAAGGGCAGAAGATTTACAGGCGAAAATTTCTCTAATCCAGGAAAGCACAGGAGGGAAAGACCACGTTATTGAGCAGTTACAAAAGGATTTAGAGAAATCGATTCCCAAACTCAACTTGGCGATCCAGATGCTCTCCAAACTGGAGCCGGGGGCCCGTCGAGATTGTTGTTTACAAATTCTCAAGGAAGCCTGTAATGACGAAATTTCCTTGCTAAATCAAATCCCGGATGTGCAGAACGTGTTAACACCAGAAAGTTCTGCCCTGTTCCAAGAACTTGAAATTGTAGAGTCAATGGCATAAAGACAGGCTGGCGTTCACACCAACATTCGGATCAAAATTTCACTTCCACCAACGACATAGGCGCAAATTTTGAAACATATTACTCAAACTCAGGATTTATTCCAGTCCAGTTTGTCTTTCAAGCCCACCTTGGTGGGCATTGTTGTAATAGATAGAACATAGGCAGCGAAATCGATGGCAAAGCGATCGCTCAATGCCTCCGAACGGGGTCAAGTCATAGCAAAACAAGCCTTTCAACGCACAGGGTGGACGCAAGCCTACCTGGCAGAACAGGTTGGTCTGGAAACCCGACAGTCTGTCTGGAAATTTTTCACGGGTCGTCCCATTGAACGGCACATCTTTATCGATCTGTGTTTTCAGCTGGATCTGGATTGGCAAGAAATCGCGATATTGCCTCAACTCTCCATCCCCAGTACCACGGTTTCTGCGGAACAGACTGATTTGGAGATCGATACCTGGGTCCAGAAGGTGCGGTCTCAGCTTCGGGGACAGGTGCAAGCCCAGTGCGGTGCCTTGCAATCGTCTCTAGATATTAACCAACCTGTGCTGCTCAATCGGGTCTACACAGGGGTGAATTTTTTATCTGAGCTGAGCCACCAACAATGGCTGGAGGTCTCGGACCTCCAACACAAGTCCGTTGCCAATGCTGAAAACGCGGCCCTCCAGCCATCGGCATTGACCAGTATGGACATCCTTCAGAACCAAGACAAGATCGTTATTTTGGGCAAGCCAGGAGCCGGAAAAACAACCTTCCTTTGTCATATGGCATTGGAATGTAATGAAGGGCGATATAAACCTGACTGTATTCCAGTCTTTCTCTCTTTACGAGCGTTTGCCGCCCAATCCCAAGAGTCAAATGATTCCACTCTCCTCAACTATTTGCACCAACTCTGGCAACGTTGTGGCCTAGATATCAAGCAGGTAAAAGGTCTCTTGGATCGGGGGCGAGTATTATTACTGCTGGATGGCCTAGACGAAGTCCCCGCAGCTCTAAGCCAAATGGTGTTGACCCAAATCCAGCAATTTTCGGAAGAGTTCTATCGCAATCAAACTTTAATCACCTGTCGAATTGAAGCGCAGCACTACCACTTTCGGGGGTTTCACTATATCGAACTGGCTGATTTTCAACAGAGCCAGGTCGAAGTGTTTGCTCGTCGATACTTTGTGGCCACGGCTCGTAACTCTAAAACGGGAGGGCTCACGCAGGCCGCTCAATTTCTGAGGCAACTCCAGCAACCGGAAAATCAAGCGCTGCAGAACCTGACGGCTTCCCCGCTGCTGTTGGGGTTAATCTGTTCAGTCTTTCAACAGCGGATGTCGTTCCCAACCAAGCGGGCCAAACTGTATCAAGCGGGTTTAGAGATCCTCTTAGAGCGATGGGATCAAGCTCGAGGGATTCAGCGGCAGACAGAAGAATTTTCCCTATCAAAGCCTGAAACCATCACCCTCTTATGCCAGATAGCTGCAACGACCTTTGCTGAGGGGAACTACTACTTTGAACAGCGTCAAGTGTTGAATCTTATTGCCGACTACTTGCAATCAGTTTCTAGTGAAACGGTCGCTTTTGAGACGTTATGGTCTCGGAGTGCAGCGATTCTTAAAAGTATTGAGCTGCAGTCCGGCCTTTTGGTTCAGCGAGCTAAAGAAGTCTACTCCTTTTCCCATCTCACCTTTCAAGAATATTTAACGGCACGGAAAATTATTGCAACACCAGCAACGCTCGAAGCGTCTCTAGACCAGCTAGCCACTCAGGTCACAGACTCTCGCTGGCGAGAAGTGATTTTATTAACGGCGAGTTTGTTACCCAATGCGAACACGTTTGTTCAGAAACTATGGGTCACTATCAAGGATCTGATCAATGCCAATGCTGAAATACGAGACTTCTTAAGGGAGATTCAGACAAAAGTCAGTACCCTGCCATCCTGCGAACAGCCCTTGCCAATCACGGCCTTTTATATTGGCTTGCTCCTGCGAGAAGATCCAAGTTTAGCGAACCGGATTGCCCTCAATTTTACGCAATATTTACCGACTGACCTAGCGCTTGACTCTGCTTTATTTTTAACGGTTAAAGCGCTGCAGAAAAAGGGAACTCAGGATTTACCGCCGTCTCACTTCCTATCCACCTTCTTAGGGATCGATAACAGTATTTGTGCTGACCCAAAACTATGGCAATCTCTGCAAGATCTAAAAGCTCAACTGCCTGACGAATCCTCAGATTCAGAAACCCTGAAGACCTGGTATCAGCACCAAGGACACCAGTGGCTAGATGCTTTGCAAGCTGTCATGGTGAAGGACAGGGGGTTTCAGCCCCAATGGTTTAACGGCTTGGATGCCCAAAGCAAACTCAAAGCGTATTTTGGCGCGCTACAAATCTTAGTGGAATGTTTATATGGGGACTGCTACGTTTCTCCTGCCATGCGTTCAGACATAGCGGCTCAACTTTTTGGCCCGAATAAGGTATTGACCGCTTAAACCTCAATTTAAGGCAAAGCATCAGTAGCTTTCTTGCCGTATCCTCAATCCATATCATCAATGATTCAGATCAGGGATTAGCCTTGGGCTATTGCCAGGGTTTTATGTCGAGAATAGCTGTAAAGCCCAGGTGTCAACTCAACTAAAGCAGCCTGATGGATGTCTTGAATGCATGTGCCACAATAGAGGAGACATTAGGGAGATGACCAACATGCAACCCATCCGTCAAGGTGATGTAATCCTTAGACCTTTGTCCCATACAACGCCCAACCTAGGTCGGCAACTTTCCCATTTGACGTTGGCGGAAGGTGAAGTGACGGGGCATAGCCATCGCATTAGCGAAGGGAAAGCAGAGCTGTACGAAAAGGATGGCACCCTCTATTTGCGCGTTCTCTCACCTCAAGCGACCCTAACCCACGAAGAACATAACGCCCTCTCCATTCCTCAGGGGACTTGGCAGATTCGTATTCAACGGGAATATGAGCCAGAAGGTTGGCACTATGTGGCCGATTAGTACCTTAACGCCTGATCAAGACACCCAAATTGAAGACGTTTTCCAGCGCTGGCTGGCCATGAACTGCTCTACAACCCCCGTTGAACATCAGCAAGTAGAGCAAACCATTCAGCGCAGCTATGCATTGATGGGGAAGCGGCAACCTGAAATCTTATTTTTTTCAGGACCTTTAGAGGCCCAAGCTTTCCTGCAAGAATGTCGGATTGATCAACTGTTGAATCAGTGGGGGGTTCCTTTGTTGACCCTTCCTCTGGCTCGGCAGCTCAGTCATCAAATCCGGTCCCAGCTGACGGCAGAATTGTTATTAGAGATTAGTGAACGGATAAAGGTTGCCGAGTTATCGACCTTATCTCACAACCTGAACATGATCACTTGGATGCCCTTGGCTGAGCTATTTGCTTGGAACTCTCAAAATGTCGAGGAAAACACTACACCGTGGGGAGAGTGGTCTCCCAGTCTTTGGGAACAATTGTGGCAACAGCAGCAAACGGAATGGCGGCAGACCATTCAACGTCAGCCGGGAGGAGACTTGCTGGTTCATATGGGAGAAACCCTTTGGCAATGGGGAGAGCCTGTAGGACAAGTCTTGGAGGATGCTTTCATCCATCCCCTTCGCCAACAGCCTGAGGTGCGGGCTTGGGAACAGGGGATGCAGCAAATGCTGACGACCATGGGGTTGGTTGGCATGGGCTGGCAAGCCTTAACTCAAACCGCTGAGGTTCTCCATCCTGCCCTCTTGGACTATTGCATTGAGGTCTTAGAGTGTGACCATGATCCAGAAGCGTGGGTACAGTTGCGATCGCTATCCACGCATTGCGGTTTAATCCTTCCTTTTGAGCAGATGTGTGTCGTGTTCGATCGGCCTATACAGTGCCATGCGGACCCCGAAGGGCGCTTTCACTACGAAGGGGGGGCAGCCCTCCAGTTTGCGGACGGCTATCGTAGTTATCAGTTTCATGGCGTGCAAATCCCAGAGCGATACGGCATCGTCCATCCCCATGTCTGGAAGGCTGATTGGCTGCTCCATGAGCAGAATGCCGAACTGCGACGGGTGTTGATTCAGGGCATTGGCTATGACCGTCTCTGCCAGGAACTGCAGGCCGAAGCCCTGAATACGTGGCGAGAATACACGCTGTTGCGCATTGCCCCCGCGATTGATGTGGAACCGATTTATTTATTGAAGATGACCTGTCCTAGTACAGGCTATATTCACGCCACTCGGGTTCCCCCCAGTATTCAGTCTGCGCGGGAAGCCATTCGCTGGGTAAATTGGGATACAGATCCTGAAGAGTTTGCCCAAGAATCTTAATTGCTCGATTAAAAAGCTGGACTAGAGCGTGGCTTTGGGAAACCTAGGGGGATAATTTGTCCATCCCCCGACCTGGCAATGTTCCAGAAGGACGGACTTGCTGTTGGGATAAAGGTGGTCTAGAATTAGTACATAAATACTATTCATAATTCTTTTGCCTCCTCTCCCTTTGTTGATTGAATCGTTAGGAATACTTGCATGCAACTGATTCAGCGAACCACCCTGGTATATCAAGCGGGTCGTACTGAAAAAGTGTATGAGGTCGATCTGTGCCAGGTGAGTGACGGGGCTTATGTGGTTAATTTCCGCTATGGTCGCCAAGGCACCGCCTTAAAGGAAGGCTCCGAAACGGTGTCTGCGGTGCCGTTAGAAATGGCCCAGCGTATCTTTGATCGACTAATCAATGCCAAATTGCGGAAAGGGTATCGCGTCAGTACGGGAGAAGCTAGCCCACCAGAGACGGCAGCCTCTCCAACACCTGTTCCAGTAGAGGTGCCAGTTGATCCGAATGCGCGATCGCAAGCCGTCTTAAATCGCTTAGCCGCTGCTCTTCAATCCTCTGCAGCCCCTCGCCCTGCGCCTAAGGCATGGTCCCTAAATCGGGTGATCTGGCGGGCGGGCGAATTACAAATTCAGGTTGCAGCCCCCCTATTGCTACAACTTTGGGGTCAGGAGGATTTGAGAGATTATTGTATTGCTTGGGCACTGGGGCGATGTGGCGATCAGACCACCTACGCGGCGTTAGAACAGCGTTATCGCCAACTTGGGGCAGAGTTTGTGCAGCGCATTACCCTGGAAGCGCTCCTGAAGCTGGGGACTGAGGCCCAACGGGATGCCCTGCGGCAAGAGCGAATTTTACAATTACCGCCAGATTTGCGCACCCTGGCTCGCCAAGGCCCAGCAAACGCCTTAACAGAGACCCTCAGAAACACCTTAGACGCGAATGCCTCTCCCCAGACCTTGGCCGTGCTCGATATCCTGTACCAGATTGATAGTGAGCTAACCCGACCAGCCGTGCTTGAGGTGATTCAATCGGCCCCGTTGCGCCCCAGCTACTTCCAGCGACTCCGCCATATTTTCAAAATGGCCGAATATCGACAGGATACGGAAGTCTTTGGGCTATTGGCCTATCGATTTGAGCAAGAAGAGGCCCTCTACCGTAACCAAGGCTATGGGGTGCGACTGCCGGATGGGGAATATCTCTATGCCGGGTATACCTATAATTCCCGAACAGGGCGGTATGAACGGACCACGGATAATCCGATTACGGCAGAACAGCGGCGTCCAGACACTCGCTTAGCCTACAGCGACAAAACCCGAGCCTATCTGCGGCGTCGAGTTTGGCGGACCTTGCGCAAGCTTGGTCAAGCAGGTGACCCTAGCTACGTCACCTTTGCTGTCGATCTGTTGTTGCAATATGCCGATGAGGATGCCGGGTGCACTCGGGAATCGGTTTTCTATCGCTGGGATTGGCGGAATAGCTATAGCCGAGTGGAAACGGGGCGGGTTAACTGGGATCTCTTTGCGGGGTATCTCGCTTTTAACCATGTTCTCTATGAACAAAGCCCTCGCTATGTCTTTAAGCCTGCCAATAAAGCGTGGCGTTGTCAGCCCTCCTATAAACCGGGTGATCCCGCTCCCCCTGGACGGGAAGAGGCATTCCCCCATTTATGGGACCAGCAGCCTGATGCATTACTGCGCTTACTGTTGGACAGTTGCTGCCAACCGGTTCATGGGTTTGCGGTTAAAGCCCTTCGGTCCAATCGATCATTTCTGGAGCACTTACCCTTAGAGAGCGTGATCCGGTTGCTAGAGCGCCCCTATGAAATGACGGCCCAGTTAGGGTTTGAGATCGCCCAGGCTCGTTATAACCCGGCTCAACCCAATCGGGAATTGATACTTGCGATCGCAACCTGTAACTATGCCCCCGCTCGCCAGCAAGCTCAAGACTGGATTATGGCTCAGCGGGATGTGTTCCTCAACGACAGTCAACTCATTGCTCAGTTGATGACCTGTAAACCTGCCGATATGCGGGCCTTTACTCGGCGACTGTTAAGCACGGCCTTACTGGAGGATACGCGGGCACGGGCGATTTTGGGTCAGGTGATTGCCATTCTCCTAAATCAATCGCCTGAAAATATCCCGGCAGAAGACTGGGTCACCGATATTAGCGAAACCCTATTTCTTAGTTTCGGGTCTCAACTACGGACTCTCGGTTTGGAAGTGGTTTTGGATATCTTGCGCTACCCCACGGCGGAGATGCAGACCTTTGGAGCGCGGATTCTGCTGAACCATACTACTCCAGTCACAGAACTGCCCCCAGGTCTGATTGATGCTCTGATTGATTCCCCCTTTGATTCCGTGCGGGTGGTTGGGGTACGGCTCCTCAGTCAGTTACCCGATGCAGTGTTGATGGAACAAACGGGGCTATTACTCACCCTGATCGCCCATCCCCTCGCTGACATGCGTTCGGCCATTCGTCCAGCCATCCAGCGTATAGCTGCAGCTCAACCGAGCTTTAGTCAGCACCTGGCCCAACCGCTGTTGGAGGTCTTACAGGCACCGGAAGAAGCAGAAGGCATTCATCGCTTTTTAACGGAGCTGCTGCGTCAGGATCTGCCGGGATGGATGGACCCTATTACACCAGAACAGGTTCACCCACTCCTAAAAGCAGAATCCCCCGCAGCCCAGGAAATGGCGGGTTATGTATTGCAGCATCATTGCGATCGCTGGTCGGCTACCCTACCCACGACTGATATTGCCCAATTCACCCACCATGAAATGCTGTCCGTGCGTACCGCCGGATGGCGAATGCTAGAAGCGATTTTGCCCCGGTTACGGCAGAGCGAATTGGATTTGCTGGATATCGTACGAGTGCTGGAATCCACCTGGGAAGACACCCAACAATTTGGCTTTAAGCTGTTTCGCGACGATCTGAAGCCCGATGAACTGACCCCTGCGGTGGTGATTAGCATTTGCGATAGCAACCTTCCTCAGGTTCGCCAACTGGGTCGCGATCTGGTCGGTCGTTGTTTCCGCGATGCCGATGGAGACAGCTACCTACTCAAATTCAGTGAGCATCCCGCCACCGATATGCAGCTGTTTGCTACCCAATATCTGCAGACCTATGTAGTGGATAATCCCCAACGGCTGCAGGAACTGAAGCCGTACTTTACGCGGGTCTTGGCCCAAGTCAATCGCGGTCGGGTCACCAAACAACGGGTCTATGCCTTCCTAGAAGCCGAAGCAACCAAGAGCCTAGCAGCCGCAGAGATTATTGCTGAGATTTTGACACGCCAGTCCGTGACGATTGCCATTTGCGATCGCGCGCGGGCATTGGAGATTTTATTAAAGATTCACAGCGCCTATCCCCAAATCTCAGTCCCCCTAAATGTCAAGCCAGTCGCCGTGCGAGAGCCTGCTGCCCTGTCCTAAATCATTGAGCCGTCTAATCCTGAAGTCGAGAGAGTTTGCATGGAGTTTAACTATAACTACAAGCGGAATAGCAAGGTGTCAGGACAGGGCAATCAAGCCCAAATGTCCTTCTCCCCGGATTTGACCCGCGAACCGACCTACTTTCGAGGGCAGTTGCGGCAAAATATTGCCTTTCGCGAGTCCATTAGTGCCCTCCATGATGTGGTGGTCTCTGACCTGCGATTTCAGCCCCAAGATAAAACCGCCTACAAAGCTTGGGCAGCGCAACGGGATGAGATTGATTGGCAATTGGTAGCGTCTCAACGCCAAGAAGTCACCCACAAACTCCAAGCCCTCCAATCGGAACTCACGGACCTGCATCACCGCAGTTCAAGTCGGTTAGCCCCCTTCTATCGAGCCAGACAACAATATTTTGACTACCTCTATCGCAAAGACTACGATGCCTGGTTTGTCCTCGACCCCGTCATTACAGTTCACCCAGATGAGGTGTTCTTTGAGTGTTTTAGCCAGGATGAGTCCAGCTACGGTCGCTTAGGGGCCAGTTATAACGTCTTTGATCAGGTCAATGAATTTGCCTGTGGCACCACCAATGTTGACTACTCCGCAGCGCTATACGACGAATTTCAAAAAATTCGCAGCTATCGGCAAACCCTCTTAGAAGTTGATCCGTCTGGTTTTGAAGTCGAGACTACAGGCACGGCAGCCTACAAAGAGGTCAAAATCGACTTACCCGACACTTGGGTGCGAGGCTTTTTGCAAGTTAGTTCGGCTATGGCTCTACCAGCTATCCAGTTCGACTTGCATCCGATGGATATTTACAACCTCTGCTTTGCCCTTCGCCGTCGCCGGGAAAAGCATGGTCCTCGCAGCCTCCGCTATCACCTCACCCCTGGAGAACCGATTCGGATGGTTCTAGAACCCTGGGACCAAGAGATCGTTTGTGCCCGCTCTATTTATCAGGGTCATAAACCAGAAATGGTCAGAGTTTGGGGACGACGACGGTTGCTGATTTTAGAACGCCTAATTCCTGTCGCCCGCAAGTTTACGGTGCATCTGTTGGGCACAGGACTGCCCTCATTTTACTTGGCGGACCTCAACGATATGTCCTTCACTTTAGGGCTATCGGGATGGACGGCTAATGATTGGTCACGAGCAGGCAATTTCGACCTAATGGCCCCCCGCGCCCAGGTGGATGATTGGACGAAGCGCCAAGTGTTTGAAGCCTTGAAGCAGAATTGGGTAGAAGCGCCTGCTGATTTAGCTAAACGCTTGGGGTTGGATCAGTCCGTGGTTCTAGGAGCACTCAGTGCCTATACCCAAGCGGGACGGGCGATTTATGATCTGAACCAGCAGGTCTACCGAGTGCGAGAACTCGCCCGCGATCCACTCCCTATGGACAAGCTGCGCTTTAGCAATGAGCGGGAAGCCCAAGCCACGCGATTCCTGGATCAAAATGCGGTGCGGGTCAGTCAGTCTTCGGTGGATGGGAAGGGTACTCTGTTGTTACAGGGAACGATTCAAGATCGGGATAAGACATTTCAGCCGATTGTGGCCATAGATCGAGATGAACGCATGGTCCACGGCGAATGTACTTGTAACTGGCATCAGCAAAATAAGCTGTTCAAAGGTCCCTGTGAGCATATTCTCGCTCTGCGAATGCAGCATCATCGGGCAAAAACGGTTGCAAGTGCATAGTTGCGAATCGGCGTTTCTCCATTAAGGGATGATTTGGATTTCGGCAGGATCAACTGAGGACGATTTCGAAGATGATGATAAGTCCTTAAGCAATATCCAAAATTAAGAATTGTAGTTAATAGAACCGGAAGACGACGAGACAATGCAAGTCTATTGGTTGGGGTAACTCATCTCGGAATCGTTGGTTCAACAGGAGTGAAGTTGAGTGTTCAATACTATCCTGGTCGCCTTGGATAGCCCAGATATCTCTGAGCGGGTTATGCAGGCTCTCAAAAGTTTTCAGTTGGATACTGTGGGTAAAGTGATCCTCACGCATGTCATTTCGACCAACGAAACGGGAGATGAACAGCCTGTAGATCGCCCTTATTCCGATCCGCAGGTGGGATTGTTTCGGCATATTGAAGAGGAGTTACAAACTTACCAGGCGTCCATTCCTTGTGATAGCAGCTTGGAAATCGTGACAGGTGACCCCGCCGAAGAAATTATTCGAGTCGCCAATATCTATGAAGCCGATTTAATTTTAATTGGTAGCCGGGGGCTGACGGGGGTCACTCGCATTCTCCAACGGTCGGTTAGCAGCCAAGTGGTCAGTGATGCCTCCTGCTCCGTGATGGTCGTGCGTTAGGCTTTGGGTTGGCGCCATTCCAGGAAAGTTTTTAGCCGTAAAAGCGTCAAGCTCTGGCCGACATTGAGAGGCAGCAGTGAAACGCCCTCCAGACGCGACTGCACCCACTTTTCCCCCCAGGACCATTCTTGAAAACCATCCACCCCTTTGCTCAGGATAAAGCGCAGGGTGTTGCTATCCACTACATCAATATGGTGCTGGATTTCGACGGGGCCAAGCCAACTGGTAAAGACGGCTCCTGGTTTTAAGGTTGTAGGTAAATCATTGGAAAAGGTCTGGGGCCATAGCCATTGCTTAATTTGTGTTCCTTGAGTTAAGGCATCTCGCAAAGCAGCCTCGGAGGCATTAATTTCAATTCTGAGCTTACTGGTTTGAAAATTGCCAAACATAGGGTTTATGTCAAAAGTAGAGACGGTGGGTTTATCTAATCTGAGTTATAGATAAGAGCAAGGACGAACTATAGGCTGCAAAATAAGGAGTCCTCTTAATATAGGTTAACCCTTCAATTCTTGCGGTTATGCATTGCAGCCGAGAATCTGCTTACTGGAAGAATCGCAGATGATCAAAGTCCACTGTGGGTCATCAACAAGGGTTTACACGGGAGTGGACACCCATTACGCTCTTGATTCACAATGAGATTCTGTTCGCTAAAGCCTAAACCGTTAGGGTTATTACTGAAGCACTCAGAAATATCCGGTGGAGAATCTAGAACTTGTAATTGATCTGCATCAACATGGTGACCGTCAGGGGCCTGGTGGTAAGTCCGAAACTGAACGTGCCATCACTCTTGCATCACTAGACACGTCACAACATTTGAAAATTGCGGATTTGGGTTGTGGTACTGGGGCATCTACGTTGTGTTTAGCAAACAAACTCAATGCAGACATCATTGCCGTAGACTTCATACCTGAGTTCATTGAGATATTGCGACGAAACGCGGAAGCGAGCAATCTTAGCCAGCATATTCACCCCAAAGCTGGATCGATGGATGATCTGGAGTTCATAAACAATGAACTTGACGTTATCTGGTCTGAAGGAGCGATTTACAATATTGGTTTTGAACAAGGCATTAACTATTGGCGAGAGTTTCTAAAACCCAAAGGTGTACTGGCCGTTTCAGAAATCACCTGGTTGACAGACCATCGCCCCGATGAAATTCAAGCTTATTGGGACGCTCAGTATCCTGAAATCAACACTGCTTCGTCAAAAATTAAACTTCTGGAAGAAGCAGGCTACGCCTTATTGGGCTACTTTGTACTGCCAGAGCGGTGTTGGTTAGATAATTACTACCATCCATTGCAACAAAGATTTGCTGAATTTCTCGATCGCCATTCCAATAGCGATGACGCGCAAGACCTAGTAGAAGCTGAAAAGCAGGAAATACAAGTGTTCGAACAGTTCAAAGCATACTTTAGCTATGGCTTCTATATTGCTAGCAAGCTCCCATAGTTATGAAAATAGACCAAACTCTCGTCAATGCTGCTATTGCGCTTCTGGAACAGCGTTTTCCGGGTACAGAAGGCATCGCAGCGGCCATGTATACCGACGACAGGGACATATTGACCAGTGTCTTTTTTGAACCTGAATGGGGCAGTGGAATGCTGTGCGCCGAGACGGGTGCGATTTGTGAGGCTGAGAAATTGGGTAAACGGATAGTTGCGTCCGTTTGTGTTTCCCGACAAACGGGTGATTCACCTATTGTGATCCTGACGCCGTGTGGTATTTGTCAGGAGCGACTGTTTCATTGGGGAGAAGAGGTAGAGGTTGCAGTTCCCGCTATGGGGGACGCCACAAAGTGGGAGGTTAAGACCTTGAAAGAAGTACAGCCTTACTATTGGGTCAATGCATTCAAAAAATAGATCCAGAGAATGATGTTGAAAACAATGAGGACTCAGACGGTACATTAGTATCAGTCACCTTAAACCTCGACCTGTATGGGGCGCTGTTTGAACTTGATGTGTGGCAAGTGGATGCAGCGGTGGCCTTTAAAGGAGGCAATCCGCGCTCACCGATAGAAACGATCCATAATCCCTTCCTCGTTTTTATCGACAGGGGTAGGCAGACTTTTAGAATTGGGATAGTAGTATTAGAGTATCCTCTCTGCTTTGGCTAAACAGCGACTGGACACCTTACTTGTTTCATTAGAGTTATGTACTTCTCGGCAGCAAGCCCAACGGGTGATCCGGGCTGGGGAAGTGAAGGTGAATGATCAGATTATCGATAAGCCAGGGACAGAGGTTCAATTAACGGCAGAGATTCAAGTCAAACAAAAATCTCCGTTTGTCTCTCGTGGTGGTCACAAGCTGGAAAAGGCCTTAGATAAGTTTTCTATTCGAGTACAGGATCGGATCTGTCTGGATGGCGGCATCTCTACCGGGGGATTTACGGACTGTCTGCTGCAGGCCGGGGCACAACAGGTCTATGGCATTGATGTGGGCTATGGACAGGTGGCGTGGCAACTGCGCAATGATCCTCGGGTCATCCTCAAAGAACGCACAAATCTTCGCCATCTGCAGCCTGCTGATTTGTACACAGAGGATGCGTCTATCCCTGATTTTGGCGTGATTGATGTTTCGTTTATCTCCCTAACGAAAGTTCTACCTGCTCTCTGGCAACTGTTACAACCACCACGGGAAATGGTGCTGCTCGTTAAACCTCAATTTGAAGTGGGCCAAGACCGGGTGGGGAAGCATGGGGTGGTGCGGGATTCCCACGCGCATCGAGATGCGATCGCACAAGTTTGGGAAACCGCATCAGCTTTAGGTTGGCACTACGCAGGAGTTACCTGGTCTCCCTTACCTGGCCCTAAAGGCAACATCGAGTTTTTGTTATGGCTACAACAAGACGGGAATGCCCCTGTTCCGACTCCACAGACGTTTTTAAAGATGGCGGTGGAGGCTCAGACAACCCTACACCCCAAATCAAACCTGACCTGAGGGCTAATCACATGCCAGCGATGGCATCCGTGGAATTGTACTGATAGTTATTGCGTCCAGAACTTTTGGCCCGATACAGGGCTACATCAGCGCATTGAAGCAATGTATCAGGTTTGACAAGATAACTAAATCAAATTTGTTTTTCCCTTCCCATTGAATCTGTTGAAAAAAGGAAGTGCAGGATTGAGTTATGAACTATTCTCTGTTTAGAATATAAGCATGTTGTCATCGCCCATTTATCTGACATGCCTGATCAAGCAGTTTTTCCTCCCCATGAACGATCGAAGGAAATTGCTGTGTTGCAAAAGCAGTTAGCTATTGCGCTGAAGTTTCACCATAGTCAGACGATTGAGAAATTACCCAAAGAAATTGCTCTTCAGGTCATGAAAGAGGTGTGGACGTCTTGTCATCCTGAAGCAACAGTTTCCAATCCCAAAACAACCTGCCCATCTGCTCCTGTTCAGTGTGATGAGGTGCCAGTCTCGAAAGCGGGCACCATTTATCTCTAAAACTAAGCAGAGATCTGAGCTATTTTTCAGAACTAGGCTCTGGAGTTGGTGGGGCTGCTTTGAAGGGTTTGACCCATCCGTTTTTCAAAGCCAGATCGAGGCTGATGCGATCACAACCAAACACAACCAAACTCTCTATTGCCATCAACATAAACGGTACCACTGTATGAGTGGTGCCAAATCCCGTATCCACCTGGGCAAGTCCTCGCACCAAACCCTTTGGGGATGACAAGGGTTTCACAATGTGGTCTGAATCAGTGATAGCGCCCTCATGCCTCTCTGGTAATTGAGTCGTTTATGGGGTTTCAGTTGCA
>NZ_JANQOP010000285.1 GCF_028285745.1 Acaryochloris sp. IP29b_bin.137
GATTGCCTTTATTCGTGCTATTCATCTTCTGGATGAGTTTCTGGTTAGAGGTGGAGCGCAGCCGTAAAGATTTGCTGAACATCATCGGTGGACAAGTGACACGCCATTAAACAACGCTGATGCGTTTACATTATCCGTGCAATCTTGACCTGCTCAGCCGTGTCTCTAAACCGTCTCCAGTAAGAGGAGTGTCTAACTCATTCTGGTCTCAGTAATGAAGATTGGTGGGTGCCGCCAGCGATCGGTATGCCTGAGTGCTCAAGCAATGGCATCAGTCATAACCGCCAATATCTTCGCAATTTGAATTGAAAAGAAGCTGCACGTAAGCCAGCCTCAAATCTTTGAAAAGTTATCTCTGCTGGGGATCGAGACAGATGACACCTGTTGAAAACGTTATGTACAGATAGCCCGTCTCTTAGGGTGCTCCTCGTTTTGGTAGACCTATTTCTGGAAAATCACACCATCTGAAATTGCATCTGCTCAGTATCTCTGGCATTCATTTGTCGTTTCAAAATCTTTAAAGTAAGTGATCAACTATGGTTCACCTTTTACCGCGCGATCGCTTTGTGATTCAAACTTCTGACCCGTTGCAAACAGTCATGGAGAGATTGGAAGCCCAAATAGAGCCTCCCAAAACATTTCGATCAACCTATGACCTTAACCATGCCCCCTATCAAGGATCAGTGACACAGACTGGTTTTAAGATGAGCCGCATTCCCATCGGTCGTCCAAATGCCAGCGAACCTTATATCAAGGGACGGTTTGAATCCTTTGCAGGGGGGACCGTTATTCATCTCACTCTCACCCCACATCCTTCAGCTCTGATCTTTTTTGTGTGTTGGTCCGTGTTTTGGTATGGCCTCCACCTGTTGATTTTGTCTTCGGGGGGTATGGATTATCGTTCGGCTCAAGATCCATTAGTGTTACCGCTCATCATCCTCGTAAATTTCTGGATCTCCTTTTGGGTAGAAGTAGAGCATACCCGGAATGATCTGTTCCGGATCATTTTGAGACAGCGACTTACGCCACAACAGACGCGTGCTTTGATGCTTAACATCCTACGAGGAATTATCGTCATCTTGGTTGTTGCATTTTCTTCCTCGTTTATTGCTGACCATTTCTCCCAATCCCCTCCAGTGCACCAGGTACCAGAATCAATTCTGTCTCGTTGATGGGGGCTGTTACGGATAGATGGGTAAACTAAGGCTGACCTTTGGGGCTAAGCCATTATCTTCAATCCTTGATGCAACGTTCTTTATCTCAAGCTTGGCGGCAACGGGTATCTCAGCGATTAAACCCTCGACCTCACCCTCCTGAAGACTCCATAGCGCTGCGCATGGGGGTGCAAATGCTGGTCTGTGTAGGAATTCTGGCTACAGATTCAGCCGTCGGGAGTTGGCACAGTTTATGGGCCATTCCGTTAAGTTTAATTGGGGCAACGTGGAGTTGGCGACAACGACATCGCCGTAATATTGTCGCCAAAATTGGAATTGCAGTTGGCATGCTCCTAGTATTGGCAGTATTTTTAAGCCGATTAGTCGGCCAAGCGGGCGACTCCCGCATCCTTTTGACAGAACTGCTGATTCAGGTTCAAATCTTGCACGCTTTTGATCTCCCTCGCCGCAAGGATTTGGGCTATTCAGCCGTTATTGGGGTCATCTTGGTGGGGGTGGCTGCTACGGTCAGTGAAACGATGGTATTTGGCGGTTGGCTTTTGCTATTTATTGCCTGTGCTTTGCCTGTTCTGATCCTGGATTACCGTTCACGCCTGGGATTGAAGATCCTTAAACGCCGATCAATTAGCATCCCGTCTGCCCAACTGGGCAAAATGTTGTTGGCGGTGGTTACCTTAGGACTGATTATTTTTGCCTTACTACCGCGATTACCGGGATACCAACTCAGAACTTTACCGGTCAGTTCAGCCATTGATTTTCAAGGCAAATTTGATGCTCAACAAATCGTCAACCCTGGCTACGGTCAGGGAGATAGCGCGACTTGGAGTGGAACGGGACAAGGCGGTGAAGACCTCCCAGGAGAGATTGTCTTTGACGATCAGTTTTATTACGGTTTTAGCCAAAGCATCAATCAAAATTTAAGGGGTGTCCTTAAACCTGAAATTGTGATGCGGGTGCGATCTCAAGCCCCTGGCTTTTGGCGGGTCATCGCCTTTGATGAATACACCGGCCAAGGCTGGCAAATGTCCCGCAATGACCAAGCGGAAACCCTGAGCCGGCCTACCTGGTCCTATAAATTTTTGATTCCCCAATTGGCCCCCCGCAGCCGCACCAAAGAAGTGATTCAAACCTATTCCATCGTTGCCCCCTTCCCCAACTTGATTCCAGCTTTGAGTCAAGCCCGGGAAGTCTATTTCCCGACCCGCGAAATTGCTAGAGATCCTGATGGAGGCTTAAGATCGCCCGTCCAGCTCCAAGACGGTCTGACCTATTCCGTGATTTCAGATGTGCCGTACCGCGATCGCACCCAGCTCCGGCGAGCCCCCCGCCAGTATTCAAAGCGTATTCGCCAGCATTATCTGCAAATCCCAGATGACATTGCCCCTCAAATCAAAGCTCAAACTGAACAACTGTTAGCCAAGGCCAATCGTTCTCCTATTTCTACCTATGAGAAAGCCTTATTCCTAGCACAGTCGTTGAAACAACACTATTCATTGCAGCCTGATTTGCCTACTCTGAGTCCAGAAGAAGACCTGGTGAGTGCCTTTCTCTTCAAATTTGAAGGGGGGTATCCTGATCATTTTTCAACCACCCTAACCTTGATGTTGCGCTCTATCGGTATTCCAGCCCGGTTGGTAACCGGCTTTGGACCGGGAAAGTTCAATGCCTTTACGGGACTGTATGAGGTGCAAAATATTGATGCCTATGCCCTTACCGAAGTCTATATTCCGCAGCATGGCTGGTTCACCTTTGATCCCATTCCAGGCCACGATTTGGTTCCCCCTTCAGTCGATGATGACTACACCTTTTCGGTCTTAAAGGCATTTTGGAATTGGGTGGCAGGGTGGTTACCGTCCCCGATGGTGAATGGCCTATCTGCCATCATTGCCGCCATTGGCTCAGGAATCGCCCAGGCCCTCGCTTTCTTGACCCGCAGTTGGCACGGTTGGGTGGCTGGGCTGCTTATCCTCGGTGGGGGGGCGGTGCTGATCTGGCTAACGCCTCAAGGATGGCGATGGTGGAGATACCAACGACAGCTAGCGCTGCTCTCCCCCATTGAACAGCTTTACCAAAAAATGCTGAATTTGTTGGCCGAACGGGGGACGCCTAAACATATCCATGAAACCCCCTTCGAGTATGTGGAACGGTTACACCAAACGGCTCCTCCCTCCGTTGCCAGCTTAGTATCTGAAATTTCTCAAGCTTATGTAGACTGGCGTTATGGCCAGAAAAATTTAAATTTTCAAAACCTACAGGCCCAGTTTCAGACCTTAAAGAAACAGATGCGATCGCAGTAATTCTTTACATTCAAACCAGGCTTAAGATCGCAGAGATAAAGAAAATTTTTTTTATTAAGCGTTGAAATCAACTTTGGAAGTAAATTCCATTGGCGCAATCGTCCATAATAAGGTTATCAACTCACCCCAAACTAACCGTCTCTGCTGTCAAACTTAAGTAGAACAGAGACAAAAATAGGTGAATTTACGCATATAGTCTGAATAAAGAACGGTCCATCCTAAGAATGAAGGTATGTACCTAAATAAAGTCGTTCTAGATCAATTCTGCCACTTGCCACCTTGCTGAGCTGGTAATGGCCAACGCTCTGATTTTCTACTACTCAATCAGTTCATCTATGACCTACACTTCCAGTCTTCCAACGACCCCCCAACAGGATAAACCCCAGGTCGCACCTGCAAAGGTATTGCAGAAAGTTATTTCTGAGCAACGATCTGGCCGCATCACCATTACGGATTCTCGCGATCCATCCATCAGCTGGCGGGTGTATCTAGGGGGTGGGCAGATGCATTTTGCCGAAAGCACCATGGGCCATATCGAACGCCTTCCCTATGTTCTCAAACAACAGCTCCCCGAATTTAGGTTGGCAGAACCACTGCCTGCGAACACATCCGAATATTCTCATCTATGTAAGTACTGGCAGGCCAATAATCTCCCCCTCAATTTTTTCCGAAAACTTCTGGCCATCCTCACCCAAGAGGCTCTGATGCAGTTCTTGGCGATTCCCCAAGGCTACCTAGAGTTTGAACCCAACGTTGGCTTAGATCCTCTCCTTTTGTCTGCTCCCTTTCGGCAACTTGTGTTACCCGTTAGAGACCAAATTAATCAGTGGGCACAGCTACAAGCTGTGATTAGTTCTCCGTTCCAAAGACCCCGATTAGAAGATCCCGATCAATTTCTCAAACTAGCTTGGCAGGAAAATGGGCATGGTCGAGAACTTCAAAGCATTTCTAACTTACTAGAGCAAAACCTCTGTTTCTACGAATTGGCCACCCATGGGGATATGAATGTATTGACACTGGTAAGCGAGTTAGCCCCTATGGTCCAATCTGGTGCCATTAGTTTGCACCCCTACCAAGTGATTGAAGAAACGGTGCGTCCCGTTGTTGCCTGTGTCGATGACAGCCAAACCATCCAGCAATTTGTAAAGCTGTCTTTGGAAGCTGAAGGGTTTGAAGTTCTACAACTGATGGATCCAAAGCAAGCGCTAACCGTCTTGATCGAGCAACAACCCAATCTTATTTTGATGGACATCGAAATGCCAAAGATGGATGGCTACGAGCTATGTCGTATGGTTCGTCAAGTCGATATGCTTAAGGAGATTCCTGTGGTAATGCTAACGGGACGGGAAGGCATTATTGATCGGATGCGCGCCAGAATGTCAGGGTGTACCGCTTACTTGACAAAGCCCTTCAATCCTCAAGAACTATTGGCTTTAGTGCAAAAACTAACCAAAGAGGGAGCTGCAGTTTCTCAGGTTTAAGGTTAATCCTTGACTGGGGCGACCACCTTCTGTTGCAATCACACTATCAACCGCAAACTCAAATCAGTTTTTATACCCCATGGCCTGAAGCCGCTAACGTCTTAACTTATGCCTGTGTAGCCACTCTGCCTAGCCACTACCATAGGGAGTGAGTCGGACTTATATCCACTGTTGCTGGCAAAGATATGATAAGACCCTTACTGCTCAAATCCATTTTCATGAGTCTATGTTTGGCGTCCTGCCAGCTTCAGGCTCAGCCAATCTCTACCCATCTATCTCCTGCCGATCAGCGCAAACTTACGGCTTTACAGACCCAGTTTGAACAAGAGATGAAGAAACAGCTCGCTCAAAAAGAGATTGATGACTATAGCTTTGATGAGATTTCAGATATTGCCTTAAACGCCTCCAAGAATGTGTATGGGGCTCACCCCAAGCTGATGAAGCAGAAAGTTTTATTTGAGCTGCAACAACTTCCCCTGTTAGAAGAAAAGACGCTATCGAATTACCAAGTCAAAGAATCCCTCAATCTGATTCAGCTCCAAACAGAGCTATCTCCCTGGTTGAAGCCAGAAGGGCAAGGTGGCGAACGGTATGAGGATTGGCTTCCCCTTTTCTATAGCAAGACGCCAGAGCAAATTGCTTTGATGATGAAGCATATGCTCTATGCCCGTAATATTAGCCCTAAGCAGCTAGGCCAGCGGGCCATCATTACCCAATTTATGCCGGATCAGACCTTCCAAATCAAAGCGAGTACCCCCCCTCAAATTGCCTTAAAGACCTTTGATGACAACCTATTTTTGGTTCAGGTTCAGATCACTGAATCTGGAATTTTGAAGCCTCAAAAAGTGGAATGGCTCCAGAGCAAAGCGATAAACTCAAAATCCTTGTAGAGTTTTCTCTTGAGGGTCCCTACTGCCATCCCGCTAGATTAGAGATAAGTTGCCGATTAAGGTGGTCAGGGACTGTAGGCGTTGGGGCTGTCTCCGTTTCTCGGCATACCAGCACGGAACAAGGCGCATGGTGCATCACGTAATTACTGACACTGCCTAATAACCATTCGCTAAGACCTGCCCGTCCTCGACTTCCCAACAAAATTAAATCTGCCTGCCACTCTTCAGCCACATCACAGATGGTTTCGCCTGGAGAGCCGCTTTTTTGAGTGGTTTCAACAGTGATCCCTGCAAGCTCTGCCTCTTCTGCTTGAGCTTGCAAAATACTCCCTGCCGTCAGCGTGTATTGCTCCCACTGTTGCTGATAAACCTTGATGGAGGTTGTCGATAATCCTGGATAGTAATACATACTAGGGAATGGAACTGGGGCATCTGGAGCATCTTGGTCATTCGTAGATAGCACATGTAACAGCATTAGCTCGGCTTCGACTGTTACCGCCAGATCAAGGGCCTGATCAAATACAGCAATTGCGGATTCGGAATGGTCGAGGGCAACTAAAATTCTGTGAAACATAATCTATACCTCCAGGGGGTATTAGTGGTCGCATCTAGTAGCAGGTGAGTCGTTGTGTTCACTTCGGCTTGGGCAATACCTAAACCATGTCTTGAGGACTGAATTGGAATTGAGGCTGATGGCGCCAATCCTTTGTTCAACCCCAAAATGGGCAAACTCTGAATCATCACTGGGGGATTGAACCCACATCTTTCTAGTGCAGTGATGCTGTTGGGTCCGTTTGCTGACCTGATTGATTGAAGTTTGCGCACCTGCATGACGTTCATTCAACAGGTGGGTCCCGATGGAAGAGTCCCGCACAATACCAAGGGCTAAAATTTCTGCCTGAACAAACCACAAGACTGGGGGCTGAAGCTGGGTCGTGGCCTGTGGGTGGGTGATGGGAGGAGAACGCATTGTTGTTTCCCATCATTTAGGGGGATGGGATCAGCGGAAGTCATGCTTCTCTTATAGCTAGATAATTTGAGAAACTTGTGAGGATCATCAGAGAGAGTGGGCCTTGATCCCCTTTAAAAACTTAATTTTTCTGGACCATCATTCTGAACCAGAATATTGCCCCCCTCGGTAACAATTCTGGTAACAGCCAGCAGGTATCCGATGGGCTTGAGATAAATTGGGACAAATTGAACAGGCTGCAGACACATGCGCTTTCGAGATGCCAGAGATTATCAAATTGCGTTTTTGAGTTTGTTTTTGGTTCTAGGGATTGGGACCAAAGACTGGACCTTAAGGCCAGAGATGATTGCAGTTGCGATCGCAACTGCAATATTAGTTCAAATCCTTGCCACCACCCTTGTGCAGACCGTTCAAAATAAGCTCCAAAAATCAGACAAGGCCTTGACGATCTCCTGGCGCAGTGCATTAATTACGGGCTTAGGGCTGAGTCTACTGCTGCGGACTGATCACTGGATAACCATGGCGCTAGCCGCAACCCTAGCCATCCTGAGTAAGTTTATTTGTAAGTGGCACGGTAAACATTTTTTCAATCCTGCCAACTTTGGGATTATTGCGGTCTTAGTATTGACCCCAGATGCTTGGGTCTCTCCGGGGCAATGGGGGGAGGCGGGCTGGTATGGCCTCTTATTTGCAAGCGCAGGAGGATTAGTGCTGCATCGGGTGGGTCGGTGGGACACCTCAGTCATGTTCTTAGGAACCTATGCCCTTTGTCTCTCCCTACGAGATCTCTGGCTGGGATGGACCTGGGATGTCTGGTATCACAGTCTATCGAGCGGTTCTATGCTGTTGTTTGCTCTGTTTATGCTGACGGATCCCCGCTCTATTCCCGATGCACGAACTGCCCGTTTACTTTGGTCCGGCAGTATTGCCCTGGTTACCTTTATCTTGCAAACCCAATTTTTTCTGTCATCGGCCATTTTTTGGGCTCTGTTTGGTTTAGCTCCCTTAACCCCCCTATTCGATCAATGTTGGAAAGCCCCTCGATTCACCTGGGAATGCTCAGGAGAGCTGACTGATCCCATGCCAGGCCCAGCTTCAATCTCAGGACAAGACACCGACTCAGGACAAGACACCGACTCAGGACAAGACACCGATGAACAGAGCCTCAAACCAGCCTAGTTCTGGTTGGCCTTACCCCAATAGCAACCTGGCCTTAACCTGAGAATGTTAGAGAATAAGAAGTCAGAATAATATGGCTTTTTCGCCCATTCCTTGTCTGGGTTTGTCCCAAGCGGAATTCTGAGTGTTATGATTGCATCACAAATAAATCCTTGAGGAAAACGACCCTGTATGACGTCGACACCTGTTTCCCCGGTGGTGCTAGTCATATTAGATGGTTGGGGTTACCAAGAAAATTCCGATGGCAATGCCATCGCGGCAGCCAATACCCCAATTATTGACAGCCTCTGGACAGCTTATCCTAGTACTTTTATTCAAACCTCTGGTAAAGCCGTGGGCTTACCGGCAGGTCAGATGGGTAATTCTGAGGTAGGTCACCTCAATATAGGCGCTGGCCGCACCGTCCCCCAAGAATTGGTTCGCATCGCAGATGCCATCGAAGATGGTAGCTTAGCGACCAATCCCGCTTTGGATAACGTTTGCAAGCAAGTTTCCCAGGCAAACAGCAAGCTACATTTGATTGGATTATGCTCCAAAGGGGGTGTTCACGCCCATTCCGACCACCTTTTGGCGCTACTCAAGCTGGCAAAAGAGAATAATATTGACCAGGTGTGTATCCATGCCATTTTGGATGGGCGCGATACGCCCCCCAAAAGTGCTAGAGACGAGATTCAGGGGTTACAGCAACAGATCGCCCATATTGGCGTGGGCCAGATTGTGACCATCAGCGGTCGGTATTTTGCGATGGATCGCGATCGCAGATGGGATCGGATTCAGCAGGCCTACGAGGTGATGGTGAACGATCAAGTGGCCGTCCCTCGGGACTGGTCTCCCTTAGATGCGATCACGGATGCCTACGATCACAAAACCACTGATGAGTTTCTTCCTCCCACTCGCCTTGCCCCCGGGGCAATCGAGGCAGGAGATGGGGTTATTTTCTTTAATTTTCGCCCTGATCGAGCGCGACAACTGACTCAAGCCTTAGTCGATCCTAATTTTGATGGATTTGAGCGGGAGCAGGTGGAATCCCTTCATTTTGTTACCTTTACACAATACGATCCCGACTTGCCCACGGATGTGGCCTTTAAGCCCCAAAACCTAGACAATATTTTGGGGGAGATTGTCTCTAATCACGGCCTCAAGCAGCTGCGGTTAGCCGAGACTGAAAAATATGCCCATGTTACCTATTTCTTTAATGGTGGCATTGAAGATCCCTTGCCAGGAGAAGATCGGGTTTTGGTCCCCAGCCCCATGGTGTCCACCTATGACCAGGATCCACCGATGTCGGCAAGTAAGGTAACCGAAGAAGCGATCGCAGCCCTAGAGAAGCGCACCTATTCTCTAATGGTGATCAACTATGCCAATACCGATATGGTGGGGCATACCGGCGTTATAGAGGCCACGATCCAGGCGGTTGAAACCGTGGATAAATGCATTGGCAAACTGCTAAACCAGGTCATTAATGTGGGCGGCACGCTGCTTATTACGGCTGACCATGGCAATGCTGAACGGATGCGGGATGCAGATGGCAATCCCTGGACGGCCCATACGACCAACCCTGTTCCTTTAATTTTGGTGGAGGGAGAAGGGCGTAAAATTCCCGGTCATGGCACGGATGTGCAGTTGCGAGCAGATGGTCGCTTGGCTGATATTGCCCCCACCATCTTGGATATTTTGCAACTTCCCAAACCGGAAGAAATGACGGGATCAACCTTAATTCAGACCGCAGATTTTGAAGTTCGAAAGAACAAGAGTCCTGTCCGGATTCATCGCTAAAGGTTATACTTTGTGAGTGCGTCTTGCCCATTTGTTGGGCAGGCAATTGTGCGGCTATGATTTGCCGTCAGTGTTTTTTATCGTTTACTAGGGTTTCAGTTGGATGCTGACTAATGTGATTCAAGGCGTATGGTTCTTCTCTGCCGTTGCACTGATTGCCTTGGTACTGTTGCATAGTCCCAAAGGGGATGGTTTGGGCGGTATTGGTGGTCAAGCCCAGCTGTTTACGAGCGCTAAGAGTGCTGAAAAGACCCTCAATCGAATCACTTGGACCCTTACCCTGATATTTATGGGATTGACGGTGGTGCTCAGCGCGGGTTGGCTGGGTTAAGCCCTTGGGTGACGTATGATGCAGTGGCCTAATCTGAGGCATTGGCCTGTGGTGGTTAGCTTTGGTCTCATGGGCCTGGTTGCTGCTATTTTTCCCCATCTCATACTCGTTCATCCCAGTCACGCATCTCTGCAAGCGCCTCCTGCTCAGGTACATCCTCTGCCAACAGCTTTAGAGCAGTGGCAAGATCCCCAGGAGCAAGGGGATTATTTTGATCAAGTCAAAGTGACTCGGGTGGGATATTTGGTCTGGAGCCAATTCCCCGTCAAAGTGTATGCTCAGCCTGCCCCAGAGTCTTTGCCTTTAATCCAAGAAAAATGGCCTCAGGCGGTTGACCAATCCATTCAAGCTTGGCAAGCTTATTTTCCCCTGGAAGTGACACCTGATCCTGAGCAGGCTGATATCCTCATCTCGGCGGTTGATCCC
The DNA here is from genome assembly GCF_028285745.1 of Acaryochloris sp. IP29b_bin.137. Taxonomy (GTDB): domain Bacteria; phylum Cyanobacteriota; class Cyanobacteriia; order Thermosynechococcales; family Thermosynechococcaceae; genus Acaryochloris. The sequence continues at coordinate 10,526 of NZ_JANQOP010000285.1, forward strand.
ACCCAACGAAGCCAGGGTCGTATTCGCTCGGCAGAAACTAGCTTTAAGCTTTATGTGGATGACCAACAGCGGTTGGCCCATCGCTGCACGATTCAAGTGCGGGCAAACCAAACCCAGACCTATATTGCAGCAGCAGTTCGCCATGAGCTAGGCCATGCTTTGGGGATTTGGGGCCACAGCCAGTTGAAAACGGATGCTCTCTATTTTTCCCAAGTGCGGACACCGGCTCCTATCTCTGCAAGGGATATGAATACCCTGAAGCGGGTCTATCAGCAGCCCACTCGGCTGGGCTGGCCGGTGCAATCATCAGGGGCTGAACTTTAGCAGGCTATACTCTCAGTGCGATGCTGGTCTGAGAAAACTGTGGATTTATATCAACAAGGGTTACGTCCTCTTTTATTTGCGGCTTTGAAGGCTGATCCAGAAACAATCCATCGTCAATTGATGCGAACGTGTGCCTGGCTGGATCAGAACGTGGATCAAGGGTTGACTCAAGGCCTGCAACGGCGGTTGGCCTCCTCTCTACAGGTGGAAGACCCTCGGCTCTCGCAATCCTTATGGGGGCTCTCCTTTGTAAACCCCATTGGCCTAGCTGCGGGGTTTGATAAAGATGGCGTGGCGACCAATATTTGGCCCCGTTTTGGCTTTGGATTTGCGGAAGTGGGAACCGTGACCTTCCATGCCCAGCCGGGAAATCCTCAACCCCGCTTATTTCGATTACCTGAAGATCAGGCAGCGCTGAATCGAATGGGATTCAATAATCAAGGGGCTGCTGCGATGGCAAAGGTGATTGCTGCTTCACAGAATCGCCAAGCTCGTTCCTATCCCCTGGGCATTAATTTGGGTAAGTCAAAGGTAACGCCCCTAGAACAAGCAGTAGAAGATTATGTGGGGAGCTTTCGGCTACTGAAAACCTATGGGGACTATTTTGTGGTGAATGTGAGTTCACCCAATACGCCAGGGTTGCGATCACTCCAAGCCGTCGAACAATTGGCCCCAATTTTAGCGGGTCTGCAAGCTGAGAATACGGAAGGTAAACCCCTGTTGGTAAAAATTGCCCCAGACCTAGAATGGGAAGATATTGCTGCGATTGTGGAGTTGGCTCAAGCTCATCAGCTCGCAGGTATTATTGCTACAAACACAACGATACGGCGGGATCTAAAAACAGAGCGGATTGCCGCTACGGGGAATGCACCGAGTGATGAAGCCGGGGGGATAAGTGGTGCCCCGGTGCGATCGCGCTCCACAGACGTGATTCGATTTATTCACCGACAGACCCAAGGCGAACTGCCAATTATCGGGGTGGGTGGCATCTTTACGGCTAAGGATGCTTGGGAAAAGCTCTGTGCAGGGGCCAGCTTATTACAGGTCTACACAGGTTGGGTTTATGAAGGACCGTGGATGGTGCGCCGAATTTTGGAAGGCTTGCTGACTAAAATGCAGGAGGCAGGTATTCAACAACTCTCTGAGATTGTGGGCCAAAAATAGGTGCATTCTCAGTAATTTTAGGTGCATAAACATACGGAATTAGGTTTGCAGCGTCATCAGCTGTTGAAAGAGCTGTTCTACTTTTTGCAGATCTTTGTTTCCTGGAGCCTGCTCCACCCCACTTGAGAGATCAATCCCTGGCGGCGTTAAAGTCATTACCGCTTGATTCACATTATCTGGCGTCAGCCCCCCGGCAAGGAACCAAGGAAGTTGGGGTGAAAAGGTCTTGAGTAGTGTCCAATCCCAAGTATGTCCCGTCCCACCTAAGGCTTGGGGGGTATAGGCATCGAGAAGTAGGGCATCCGCAATCGATTCATAGGGAATGATCTGAGCAAGGGTTTCAGCGCTACGAACCCGAAACGCTTTGATCAATTCAATCTCGGGTAGGTTGGTTTTGACCTGCTGACAGAACTCTGGCGATTCATCTCCGTGGAGCTGGATTCCGGTTAACTGGCCGATTTCTACGGTTTGTTGAATCAGGTCTAGATCCGCATTGGCAAAAACACCGATCCGGCTCAGGGGCTTTCCCCTTAGGGTTTGCGTGGGTAATGCTTGGGTAGTCGCCTGAATTTGCTGGGAAGTGACGTAGCGGGGAGACTGGGAGACACAGATAAACCCGAGGGCATCGGCACCTAGGGTTGCGATCGCAACGCCTTGTTCTGGTTGAGTAATCCCACAAATTTTGACTCGCATCAGACCCCATTCATTCCGTGTATTTCTTTCAGCATAAGGTGGGATCAGTTTTATGGCGAAATGTTAACTCTTAAAACAAAACAAAATTTAGCGTCAGTTCAATTTTTATAATTTTGTCAGCGACGTTACAGATTTTTAGATTTAGTCCGTTTCGCTGTTTTTAGGAGAACCATTTTGATGCATCCCATACTTTTGACGACCTTCGAAAGTCATCCCTGGACCATTAACACAGGGATACTGATGCTGTTTATTAACTTGCTCATGGTGTTCTTAGGGCGTTATGCCATTAAATATCCAGGCCAAGGACCCGCTTTACCCATTGGTGTACCAGATTTTATGAAAGACTTTGGTGTACCTGAAATGTTGGCGACCGGTGTATTTGCCCATTGGATTGGTGCGGGTATGATTTTAGGCTTACGGTCTGCCGGAGCCCTCTAACCTTTCGTTGGTATTTTCTGCATTTGTAATAGTCACTTTCCCTGTTGTTTACCCTAGCAAAGGTTAGATTGCGGGGATTTTTGGTGGTACGCTTTAGTCTTTTAGTTTTTAGAATGCGGGTCTGCTCAACTCACTAAAATGTTGTTTCGACATTTACCCCGTCAAACATTAGGATTCTTCCCTACCCCAATTGTTGAGTTACCTCGGTTGTCTGAATCTCTGGGGGGTCCCAGAATTCTGATGAAGCGAGACGATCAAACGGGTTTAGCCTTGGGGGGAAATAAAACCCGTAAGCTAGAATTTCTCATCGCAGATGCGCTCCATCAAAACTGCGATTGCGTGATTACGGCAGGGGCAGCTCAATCCAATCATTGTCGACAAACAGCGGCAGCAGCGGCTATGGTTGGACTGGACTGCCATCTAGTTTTAGGAGGGACGCCACCGGAGCAGGCGAATGGAAACCTGTTGTTGGATGAGCTTTTGGGTGCTCAAATTCATTGGACAGGAGCAGATCGTAAAGGGGAACAGATCGGTGCGATTGCCGCTCAACTCCGAGCCCAAGGGAAATATCCCTACGTGATTCCCTACGGTGGTTCAAATGCTCTAGGAGCGATTGGTTTTGTGGCAGCCATGGTTGAGCTGCAACAACAACTCCGAGAGATGGACCAATCACTGGATGTCATTGTTTTTGCGTCCAGTTCGGGGGGGACGCAGGCTGGACTGACTGTGGGTAAAGCGCTTATGGAAATGGCTGTAGAGTTAATCGGGATTCAGATAGATAAAACTGAAGATCGTCAATCAAGCTACCCAGAGCAACTGGCTGAATTAGCATCTTCGACCCTACAGACTCTTGAAGAATCAGAGTGCCAATTTCAACCAGCAGACTTTCAAGTAGAAACAGCCTATCTGGGGGCAGGATATAGCATTGTCGGTGAATTAGAGCTATCTGCCGTTACTTTAGTTGCTCAAACAGAAGGCATTCTTTTGGATCCAGTCTATACAGGACGGGCAATGGGAGGTTTATTAGACTTGATTCGACAAGGCCGGTTCCAACCTCAACAAACGATCCTGTTTTGGCATACCGGAGGACAGCCTGCTCTATTTAAGTTTGTTCTTTAAGGCAAGACAGTCTCTGGAAAGGCTGTTCCCAAGTTACTTCTCTTCTCAGAATGAGTTGCCTGGGGTGTTGAGTTAATCCTTGATCATATTTGCTCATTTGCAGCTTGAGGCTTGTGATCCGGTTGGGAGAACTCTCGCACTTCCTGAATAAAATCGCTGACCTCATGAGCGAGTTCAGGGCGTTCAGGATCAGAGTCCACTGGGCTTTGTATTTCTGGCTCATCTGGGTTGCTTTTTTTGGAAAATCCCCAAACAAAGATTAAACCAATTGCCAAGATCATCAATCCTTGAGGCGGAACAAAATCGTCATTGATGACCTTAAGCAGCAGCCGGAATCCCACCAAAACGACGGTTAAGTACCCCGCATCTTGCAGATGAACATACTCTTCCAACCATTTGATAAAGAGTCCGGCCATAAAGCGAAGGGTAATGATACCAAAAATGCCGCCTGTAATCACTAACCATCGCTCATCCGAGAGGGCAATTGCGGTCGTTACACTATCTAGGGAAAAAGCAAGATCAGTGACTGCGATGACCGGGATGGCCTGCCACAGGGTCTTAAATCGGGGGCCATGGTGATGGTGATCCGCATCTTCCCTGAAGAAGTATTGAAAGGCAAGCCATAGCAAATAGCAAGCCCCTAAAAGCTCAAACTGCCAAAAGCGAATAACCCATGTCGCGGTGAAAATCAGTAGCATCCGCATGGCAAACGCTGCAAGCAAGCCAATATTTAAAGCTCGACCTTGCAGTTCTTCTTGTTCCAGACCTTTGACCAATGCAGCTAATGCGATCGCATTGTCAGCAGATAGCACCGCTTCTAAAGCAATCAAAATCAAAATAATGAGAGCCGTGTCAATCCCCATCTGGGGAGTGAGTTCAAACAGAGGGTCAAGCATCTGGCAACCAATGAGGAAACGGGTTTAGGGAGCAGGATTTGGTAGCAAATCGCACAATCTTCATCTTATTCAACGTAACGCCAAAGGGTACTTTTCTGCACACTATATTAATTATTCTCAGACTCCCGAGTCTTGACTAAAACCCACTTAAACCCGACTTTCTGTGCATTTGATATATCTCAATTTCGAATCAAGTTTGGGAAAATGACCTGACTGGTGATAGGTGGCCTCACCCCTGGGAAAAGCCCCAACAATATGTAGTGATGTAACAATCCGTTTCCCTCGGTCGCAATATCACCGACATTGTAAACTGATAAGAATGGGATTAATGGAGCTTGATATTCATGGAATTATCAGATCTGCAAATTGTGATTGCCCTTGTTGTGGCATTGCTGCCTGCTTTGCTGGCTTTAAACCTGGGCACGGCCTTATCCAAGTAATCGTTTAAGCGAAGTTTCTGATGCGCTTCTGTGGCTGATGTCACGCAACTCAGAGGCAGCCAGAAACCCATCACGAATGAAAAGAGTGTCTTGCTCCCAGCAAGGCACTCTTTTTTGGGGAGTGCTTCTTTTGGGGAGTGCTTCTGAAGCAAGGTAGCAAAAACGACTGGATTGCGCTTTCAGCAGCAAATACATTAACTTATCGAAGACCGCGATTTTACGGACTTGTTCTGGCCGTAGCGTCAAGTTGAAGCGGCTAATTGATTAAGACGGCGGAACAAAGCTAATTATCGATGGTAGAAAATCATGTTTCAAGGATGATTTTCTTTATATTCCCAAAAAACTAAAGATTTCTATCCTATTTATTTACATTTTTTCGCTGTTTTCGCTACACTATCCTCACACTGAGCCAATTTTACGTGAAACACGTTATGTTGGAGCCGGCAAAATCACCTCATCCCTTCGATGGGATAGGTTTGGCTGTTGATTGTGGTGTTCCTCTGCAAAGCCAAGTATAACGGTCTTTCCAAAGACTAAGTGCCTTCCCTTGCATGGTGAACGCTAACTGATTGGCATTGGTGTCGACCCATTCGTCTTGACTATTTGCCAAAGAAAGGCCCACTAATTATGAATGCTCTGACCCAACCCAAATCTGCCCCCCGCCCCCTACGAACCTCTCATCGGAGAAAGGCGAGAACACGCCGTTCCCGCAATAAGCCTATGTTTATGGCGAGGGCTACTGAAGCAGCCACAGTATTGGGGGTTAATCTAGTGCTTATTGGAGCTTGTCTCTCCACCTTAGGGAACATGCTGCCTCACCAACTAACCCAAGAGGCAAAGTTACAGGAAATCAAGGGAGAAGTAAGTCGGACTTCAAACCATATTGAGCAGCTCAAGCAAGCTCATCAGCGAAGCCTAATTCCTGAGGTTTCCCGACGGATATCAGAGGACCAGGGTCACTTAATTCGGACGAATAAACGGAATCTAGTATGGCTTAGGCCGCAAAAGACCGAGCAATGAGATGGTCAACCTCTCAACTCCCTCTTCTGGGATAGATGGGATAGACACGTCATTGGTTTATTTCATATAGATTTTTATATAAACCTTTGTTCGTAACTAGGTTTACCAAATCCTTAAAGTTTTTCTGCTAACGTTGTGGGTAGCAGGTTAGCCTTTATGCAGGACTCTTGTTTTCGTGGAAGCACTCCACATTCTAATCGTTGAGGCTAACCCTCATTTGAGATCCCTCTTGGGTTGGCATCTCCAGCAAGCAAGCTACTACGTTCATCTCAGCGCAAGTATTAAGCAGGCTAAAGCGGCCTATCAGCAACATCAGCCAGATTTGGTTATTGTGGATTCAGAACTGCCAGATGGCTCTGGACACGAGTTATGTCGATGGTTACAGCGTCAGAGACATCCACTCATATTAATCTTGTCAGCACAAACCACTGAAGCTGATGTTGTTTCAGGCTTGAAAGCTGGGGCAGATGATTATCTAGGCAAACCGTTTGGAATGCAGGAGTTTCTAGCCAGGATTTCTGCGTTAGGGCGTCGCAACCGTCTGAGCCTTCCCACTCAAGTCTCTTTTGGAGCGCTTAGAATTGATCTAATTCAACGCCGTGTTCATTATCACAATGAGCTGGTCGATTTAACACCCCAAGAATTTAGTCTCTTATACGTTTTGGTCCAAGCAGAGGGTGTCGCGTTGAGTCGGATGGAGCTGTTGCAGCGAGCATGGCCCGAGAGTATAGACAATCCCCGCACGGTCGATACCCATGTGCTGTCATTACGCAAAAAAATTGAACAAGATCCCCAACAACCCCAGCTCATTCAAACGGTGCGTAATGTGGGCTACCGTCTGAATTTAGTTTATTTGATGGAAGCTTCTACAGGCGCCTCAGGGACGACTAGGGGTGTAGCGACGGGTGGGCCTACCTCCAAGATGATGATGCCCCGAGCGCAATCTATTTAAGGGACCAGCCTACTCCCAATCGGCTTGTTCCGCTTGGGCTTGAGCAGTCAATTGGGCTTTGACTTCAGACCAATTGATCTCACTAATCGGGGTATCTAGAATAAGTTGGCCCTGGTTGAGCCAGAGGATGCGATCGCAGATCTGATTCAAAAACTCAAATTGATGACTGGCAATCACTAAGGTCATCCCACTAGCCTTTAAAGCTTTAATGACGCGATCGATAGTGCCTGGATCAAGCGCTGATGTGGGTTCATCCAAGAGGCACAGTTTTGGTTCTGTGCCACAGGCACGCGCTAGGCTGACCAGCTGGCGCTGTCCCACCGAGAGTTGCAATTCAGTAGAGTTTAGCCAGTCATCGGGGATACCGAGGCGTTGCCGCCAGGTTTGCACGCGACTTGCGATTTCTGATTCTGGCAGGTTTTGCAAACGCAAGGGATAGGTGAGGGCATCTTGGACCGTCATGCCCAGCAGTTTAGGCTCTTGAGGAACCAGCATCAGTTGCTGTCGCAAAGACAAGACCGGCCAATCGGGTAAAGACTGTTGTTCAAACCGGATCTCCCCCGACGTTGGGCTGCTCAAGCGATTCAGCAGACGCAACAAGGTCGTTTTACCTGAGCCAGATGCGCCAATGATGCCAATGCGTTCACTAGTAAAAACGTCTAACGAAACATTCTGGAGTAGGTATTGATTACCTAACTCCGTCACAACATCCACTTGCTGCAGCTGGAGTTGAGGCCGTCCAGGCTTAGATGGAGCTTCACACGTCGACTCAAGCATGCCTGTCTCGCAAATCTAGTCTCTCCATTTTGATGGGCAATGCTCCCCAAGACATGACGCCCACGTATTTTAATCCAGGCTCAGTATCTTGAACCACATTGATAATGCCCCAGGTTTAGTTACTATTCTTAATGGTGGTTGTTACCCCTCTATACGAATTACAGCATTTGCATAGCCAGCCGAAATGCCCTTAAACCGTCGAAAATTCCTCACATTAGCCAGTTTGTCTACGGTCGGTGTGGGCTTAAACCACCACCGAATACTGGCCCAATCTTTACAGGCTCAGCCACCCATTGCTTCACTGACCCCAACGCCTCAGTGGCAATTTATCGCCGTGGGGGATGTCGGGACCGGGGACCAAGCTCAGTATGATGTCGCCCAAGCGATGGCCCAATTCCATCAGCAAAACCCGTGCTCGTTAGCGCTCCTAGCTGGAGACAACGTTTACGACGGGGGAGAAATGGAGCGTATTGGCGAGGTTTTCGAGCAACCCTATGGGCCTTTGCTGCAACAAGGCATTAAGTTTTATGCCGTCTTGGGAAATCACGATGTCATGCCTCAACGAGGCGAGGGACAGATTCGCTACCCCGGTTTTAATATGGCGGGTCGCTACTATAGCTTTACCCGAGACTCGGTTCAGTTTTTTGCCCTAGATACGAATCCAGGAGGGCACTGGCCCGCCCAATTACGATGGCTGGAAGCTGAGCTAGCCCGATCTCAGGCGAACTGGAAGATTGTTCTGGGACATCATCCGATTTATGCGTCGGGCTTACACAGTATTAAATGGGAGCTAGCCTCGCGCTTAGGGCCATTGCTGGGGACCCCCAAACTGTATCCCGGCCTAGGAGAGCAATTAACACCCCTGTTTGCGAAATACCAGGTGCAGCTCTATATCAATGGCCACGAACACCATTATGAGCGCACCCAGCCCATTGCTGGCACCACCTATTTGACCTGCGGGGTAGGTGCCCGACTGCGACCCACAGGCTCGTCAGATTGGACTGCGTTTGCCAGTTCACAGCTCGGGTTTGCAGCGATTGCGGTCTATGACCATCAGCTTGTGATTAATGGAATTGGAGTCAACGGTCAGTCTTTTGACCGGGGAGTGATTACGCCGACCTTTATTGCCCAGCCATCATCGTCAAAACGTGGGGTATGAGTCTATCCCCCTAAATGACTGATGCCGTTCCACAAGATCCAGACATCGGTCAGGGCTAACAGTAAACTAAAGCCCAGCAAAATACCGTACATCCAGACTTGAGCCAGGGGCTTGACGGTTGCCATCTTTAAGCTGGTTTGTTCCTCAATGGTGCGGGTCATTTGGCTAAAGCCAGCTACCCGCATGGGCAACAGTTGAGCTGAACCCTCGGCAGTCACTAAGTAATAGACCAGACCGCCTTGGCCCGTTCGTCGAGGCTTAATCGCCGTGATCTCAGTCCAAGTCAGACTCCAACCTTGCCGAAACCAGGCGGGCACCCATTGGGGATAGCGAATCTCCATGCCTGTGGCTGAAAGATGGACTTGCTCACTTAACGCTGCAGCTAGGGCCACCACCCCCAGCCCTAAACCCACGTAGAGACTGCCCTGAGTCATAGCCCCCACATGATTGACGTTTGCCAAAATCGGCAAAGGAATAACGAGGGCAAAGTAGAACAGCCACAGACTATAGCGAATCAGCGGCGAAATCCGGTAAACGGATTCTGTCACAGATGGAGCAGCGGGAGAGGAAAGGGATGACATGACGACCAGAACTGAGGGGTTGATCTTGATTGTACTGACCTAGCTAGAGGGTGGGTTGTCGAGCTGATACAGGTGATGGAGCTGTTCCGGGGTAACCTCCTGGGCAGGCAGATCAAACTGGACTTGGCCTTGCTTAAGACCGATGATGCGATCACAATACTGTTTTGCATACTCCACCCCATGCAAACTCACCACCAACGTCTTGCCCCGTTCCCGTACGAGACGACTCAGCAGTCGCATAATGTCATGGCTGCGTTCTGGATCAAGACTGGCAATGGGTTCGTCTGCCAGCATAATCACCGGATCTTGCACCAAAACTCTAGCAATGGCCACTCGCTGCTGCTGACCGCCAGAGAGACGATCGGTACGGGCATAGAGCTTATCGGGAATACCGACCTGAGCGAGGGCGGCTTGGGCCGTCTCCACCTCTAAGGGCCACACCAAGGAAGCCACCGCCTTCCAAAACGGCCAACGACCCAGGTGCCCCGCATTGACGTTATGGATGACTCGCAAGGAGGGCACCAAATGGAGCTGCTGGTAAATGGTGCCAATTTGGCGTTGAATCCGTCGGGCAGATCGGATCTGCCAAGGCTGGCCCATGGCCCACACTTCACCTGCTGTGGGCTGAAGAGTGCCATTGAGCAACTGTAAGAGGGTGCTTTTACCCGCACCGCTAGAGCCAATTAAAGCGACGATTCGGCCGGGATAAATCGCGAAATTGACATCGGCGAGGGCCGTTACGTTGCCAAACTGATGGCTGACCTGGCGAAGAGTCAGGATGCTATTTGATCTTGCCGATTTGGCGGCCAATCGCTTCAATTTGAGCATAGTTACTATTATCGGTCTTGATAAACGAACTCCCCCCAAACAGATCCAAAATTTCTGCCTGCTCCGGGACAGCGGGGTCGAGCTTGAGGAGGGCGGCTTGAACTTTAGGAATAAACTCAGGGCCGTAGCGTTCGCTCACCTGGGGATTAATTACCCAATGATAGTCAAAATAAGAAGGCGTTTCCCAAATCACCTGGACTTTCTCTAAATCTACCTTGCCTTCCGCCACTCGATCCTTCCAGACTTGGGAATTTAAAGCGCCCACTTCATAGGTTCCGGCTTCTACGACTTTGATGGTTGTGTCGTGGGACCCCGAAAACCCGACATTGCCCTTGAGATCCTTAAGGGTAAGGTTGGCCTCCTGCATAAAGTATTGGGGCATCAGTCGTCCAGAGGTGGAGGATTCACTGCCAAAGGTGAGGGTCCGACCTTTCAGTGCTGTTAATCCTTTAACTGTTTCAAAGGGTGTAATCCCACTCGATTTATTGGCGATAAAGACACTGGTAAACTTGGCATCAATTTTCCGCTGGGCAATGGCCTGGGCCTTGGGAACCTGTAAGCGCGCCTGTACCCCAGTCAAGCCCCCAAACCAAACCATATCTAAATCGCCAACGCGAAAAGCCGTGACCGCAGCCGCATAGTTATTAACAGGTTTATAGGTAACAGGAACCTCTAGTTCTGCTTCTAGGTAGGTCGCTAACTTACTGTAAAGACGCTGTAGTTTTTCTGGATCCTGATCCGGGATAGCACCAGCAACAAAAGGCTGTTGTTTCGGCGGGGTACTTTCTAGCGCTGAACAAGCAACAAGCAACAATCCCAACAAGCTGGGGAGTAAAAATCGTTTCATACCGCTGAAGTCCCAGGGCAAACAACTGACATTTGTTAAGGGTACAGCAGGAGGGTTCTTTATTTGCGGCTATGGCAAAAGATAAACAAAAACCTTACACAGATTACATTACAGTGAGCCTATTACTAGGATTCACTAATACCACTCTTTTAGAAAGCACCAAAACATATTGCCCCACAAGAAATGACAAGTTAATTCCAAACCTAAATATCATTAAGATCTTGAAGAGCTCATAAACATACATGACGTCTTAAATCCAATTTATAAAGCCGATAAAGCCCTTTAAAACCAAGGATCTGTGAAATAGATTCAATCGGACTTACAGATGCCTTAGTCATTGCCATGTATTGTATACAGGCATTTTCAAACTAGCTTTTAGATTTTTTCTATTTGAGCCCATATGGCTTCAAATTGTTCAGCGCTTGTTTTTTTAATACCAACTTTTTCTATTGTTAATATTTTGGCTTTTGTTCCAGGAGAGATAATTCCTTTGATTGCACCTAAGGAATATCCATTGGATGCTCGTTGTCTTAGATTGACAGATGTTATTAATGTCACTTCAGTATTACGCTTAGGCACCTTTGTTTGTTTTATAGTTTTATCAGGAAATAAATTTGGTTGGTTTATTTCTGCTTTTCCAAGATAAATCCATCCTGTTTTAAGTTCTTTAGGTGGAAGTGTCTTTTTCGATGCTGCTACACTTAGAGCAGCTTCTATATCTAAATTTTTAGTATTTACTGATTGATCTTCAGCTCCAGCAGGTTTTGATTCTTCTAGTGCATACATTTTTTTTCGAATTTTTTCATTGAATTTTTTTATCTTCATCAGATATTAGCTCCAAAAAAGTATTTTTCATTGCCTTATCATTACTAGTAATAGCAATATTATATAGAATGATTTTTTCGTCTTCATTTCCTGCTATTTTATATAGACTTATAAGAGACATGTTGGCTTTTCTAGAATCATCACCAACAAGATTATCTAGCTGTCCTTGAATTTTCTCAGAAAATTTTAACGCATTTGCATATTCCTGATTATCCTGGAGAACCTTAGATGATTTTCTCTCAGCTTGGCATGAAAAAAAACCAGTTATAACACCTGAAATCGCCACTGCAGTAGTCGTCAAGAGTTGCAGTTTTTTTAGTGTAGAAGATTCTCTTTCTTGACTATTAGAAAATGCCATTATTGCAAGACCCCTGTCATCATTTTTATTAAACCTCACCTTGTTTGAAGAAAGGTGTTTACCTAATCTCTCAGCTGATCATCAAATATTTATGCAATATAAGCGTTATTTTTTGTGAGATTGCCAATATCATTGGGTGATTCCCTCTAGACACTGCCGCCAATTTGTCTTTAGATAGGCATAAATTAAAAAAATATTAAGCCAGTCTACTCAACCGCTATAGGGAGTTGTCTCATATACCCTCAACAACATAGGCAGATAGCTCATCTGATTCAATGAGGGAAATGGGATTGGCCCTTCAAGCAGTTAGAGATGTTTTAAGGACTAGCATCGACTGATAGGGCAGTACGTCTCCCGTTTAAAGAGTTTCATCTAACACCCTATTGGCAGCTAAAGCTGACCGATCTCTACCCCATTTACCCAGATTTACGTTTTCAGGCTTAAGGAGACCCCTTGAACATTCCCCATCTCAACGTCCGCTCCCTCAATTGGCGTGCTCTTAAACGGGAGTGGTTGATTAACCCCAAGGCCGACTTACTATCAGGGGCCGTGGTCGGCCTCGCACTGATACCGGAAGCGATCGCATTTTCGATCATTGCTGGGGTGGATCCCAAGGTGGGGCTCTATGCCTCCTTTATTATTGCCGTGATTACTTCGTTCCTGGGGGGGCGACCTGGCTCGATCTCAGCCGCCACTGGAGCCATGGCCTTGCTAATGGTGGATTTAGTCAAAGAACATGGGCTGCAATATTTACTGGCCGCCACTTTTTTGACCGGCATTTTCCAGGTCATCTTTGGAATCCTCCAACTGGGTCGCCAAATGAAGTTTGTGCCCCGAGCGGTCATGATCGGCTATATCAATGCCCTGGCTGTCCTAATTTTTATGGCCCAGCTTCCCCAGCTCACCAACGTGCCGCCCACGGTTTATGTCCTCACCGTGCTTTCCTTAGGAATTATCTATATCCTGCCGCGCTTTACAAAAGCAGTGCCGTCACCCTTGGTCGCTTTAGCCGTGATGACCATTGCGGCCATTGCCCTCCGTCTAGATGTGCCTACCGTCGGCGATATGGGTGAGCTGCCCACTGCACCCCCTCTCTTTGCCTTACCCCAAGTTCCCTTCACCCTAGAGACCTTCAACATTATCTTGCCCTATTCCCTCACCTTGGCAATTGTGGGGCTGTTGGCGTCTTTCCTCACCGCCTCTTTGGTGGATGATTTAACCGACACCCCTAGCGACAAAAACCAAGAGGCCAAAGGCCAAGGGTTTGCCAATATGGTGACGGCCTTCTTTGGCGGCATGGCAGGGTGCGGCATGATTGGTCAGTCCGTGATTAATGTCCAGTCTGGGGGCCGAGGTCGTCTGTCTAGTCTGGCGGCGGGCATCTTTTTGCTGATGGCGATTCTGTTCTTACAGGACTGGGTGAGGCAGATGCCCATGGCCGCTCTGGTGGCGGTGATGATTATGGTGTCCATTGGTACGTTTCGCTGGTCCTCTTTTACCAATATTCCTCGGGTTCCCCGCAGTGAAGTCGTGGTCATGCTGACGACGATGTTTGTGATTATTTTCACCCGCAACTTTGCCCTTGGGGTAGCCACAGGCATTGTTATGAGTACAGTATTTTTCTCCCGCAAAATCGCCCAGTTAGTGTTAGTGGATCAGGTGATGCTGGACGAAGGTGCTCACCGGGTCTATAAGGTATCTGGGCAGATTTTCTTTCTGTCTCGGGATGAATTCATGGCCTCCTTTAACTTTGCTGAACTCGTCGAGCAGGTCACCATTGACCTTACCCATGCTCACCTCTGGGACCAAGGGGCGGTAGAAATGCTCGATAAAGCTGTTCAGAAGTTTCGCCGTCAAGGGGTCGAAGTCAATGTGGTCGGCCTGAACGAAGCCAGCTCCACACTTCTCAATCGCTTGGCTACAGACGAAGAACTAATCTCCAACGACCCGTCTTAGTGCTACACCTGCCCGCCATCTTTTAGGGACATCACCTGTATGAAAACCATTCTTCTCTGCTCCGATGGATCTGCCTTTGCAGATGGCATTTATAAATATGGAGCCTGGTTGGCCCACCAATTCCAAGCTCAGATGAAGGTTCTGTTTGTCAGCGATATTCGCCAAAAGGTTGTTTCAACCGGCAATCTAAGCGGCAGTATTGGCCTGGGTGCATCCGAGCAGCTGTTAAACGAGTTGGTGACCCTGGAGCATGAAAAAGCCAAACTCAACAAACAACGGGCAAAGTTGATTCTGCAAAATGCAGAGCAAGTTCTTAAAGCAGAAGGAATCAGTAATGTCGAACTGCTCAATCCTACAGGTTTCCTCGTGGACTGCTTCCATGACTTTGAGGCCGAATCTGACCTGATTGTCTTGGGTAAACGGGGAGAAGCGGCAGAGTTTGCTTCAGGTCATCTAGGGGCCAATGTCGATCGGATTGTTCGTAGTAGTGCAAAGCCTTGCCTAGTTACCCCCCAAACTTTTGCGCCGATTGAAAAGCTGCTGGTGGCGTATGACGGCAGCCCCACGGGGAAGCGGGTCTTGAATTTCTTAGTAGACAGTGCCCCAGGATTTAAGGATCTAGAGATTCACCTGCTGACGGTGGCCAAGAAAGAGTCCGATGCGGTGCGATCGCAAGAGTTAGCCGATGCCGAAGAGAACCTGCAACAAGCAGGTCTGACAGTTACTTCAACTCTATCTGCAGGCACCCCAGAAAAGATGATTGCCGACTATATCGAACAACATCAAATCAGTTTGTTACTGATGGGGGCCTACGGTCATCGCCGCATTCGCCATCTTGTGATTGGCAGCACCACAGTTCAACTCTTAAGAAGTATTCAAGTTCCCGTCCTTTTATTCCGTTAGGTTAGCTGTGATCAGTTAGTTCACAACTGAAAGCTAATTTCCAAACAAAATCTCAAGCTACCACTCATTGCACAAGCAGTCGGTAAGCTATTCATTTGACGATGTGGTATTGCTGTTTGTCATCCCTTAAGCAGTCAAAGATAGCTCATGGTTATAGAGGGCTGCAATCAAGTTACAGCGCAGCGCGTAACGACGACGATTGCGATAGCGCTCAGACAGAACTCTGAAAATCTTCAGACTGCGATTAATATGTTCAATGCCCATTCGTTCCTGACTCAGAGCACAGTTGTACTCTCGCTGCAGGGAAGTCAGTTCACCTTGTTGTGGCTTCTTGAGAGGAACATAGCTGTTGGCATGGTAGGCTGCAATCCCTTGATATCCGCTATCTTGCAGACTCTCGGTATCTGGATGGATATGGATACCTGAAACCTTGAAGATCTGAAAATCATGCCGACGACCTGGGCCAAAGCTAAGGCAGATAATCTCTAAAGAGTTGCGGTTAGCGATAATCTGACATTTGAGGGTATGTCTCTTTTTTTCCCTGAATAATACGCTTTTTGTCTGTTCTGAGGACGTTCAATGGGCGTTTCAGTCACATCCATGACAACGACATCCGGTCGCTCAAACCCTTGTAGCAGAGATTTCTGACCGGGTAAGCGAAAGAACCCTGAGTTCATCAGAGCGGTCTCGATCTGGTGGACAATACGGCAGACGGTTGATTCAGAGACTTCCCAATCTCCTGCAATGTGGAAATAGGTCTAATATTGGGTGTTTCAACTACACATTGCGAAAGAGAGTGCCTCGTTTAGTCCGAAAGACACTCTCTTTTTCCAAAAAGCATTCATATTGATGCGATTGGGATATGTATTTACCACTACTATGTGCCCTTATAGGGCTGGGGCTATCGAGAAGTAGCTACACCTCAACCTGTAATGCGGCAGATTTCTGAAGAAGCCCTACTAATTCATCAATCCCTTTCTTGATCCGACGGGTGACGGTTACCGGGCTAACCCCAATTCTCTGAGCAACTTCTTGCCGTGAAAGTTGGTGGACAAAAACAGACTCAATCATTTCCCGGGTTCGATCTTCAAGCTGATCGAGGGCTTGTTGCAGTTCCAACCGATCTTCTTGATTCGTCTGCATAATTTGGCAACGAGCATCCATCAGCGTATCCCCCAGGGTCATCATGGAATCTGACTGTCGGTGATGATTGGAGGAAACCCGAGCATTCAAACTGAGGGGAACCCGGTTAGATGATGCTAACTTTACAGACCGCCATTCCTGCATGGACAGATTAAGCTCATCTGCAATTTCTTGGTCACTGGGTTGACGCCCTAATTCCATGGTCAAGGCTTGGCGCACTTTAGCACCGTCTCGGCTCAACTGCTGCCAGCGACGAGGGATACGAACGGTATTGGCGCGATCGCGGAGGAAATGAAGAATTTCGCCCCTAATATAAGGAACTGCAAAAGAGCTAAAGGCATATCCCTGGCTAGGATCGAACCGTTCTATAGCGGTAATTAATCCCAAAAACCCACATTGTTCTAAATCTTCATAGGGCTCTGCACATTGGTGAGCAAGGCGATGAGCGACCTTACGGACTAAGCCCATATTTAAGCGGACCAAACGGTTTCGGAGCTGAACGGAGGGTTTTTGGCGATAAGCAACCAGCATCTCCATTGTTTGGGACTGTAAGGAAGTTTGATAAGCCATAGTTTAATCGTCCTGATGTCCTGTACCTGGAAA
>NZ_JANQOP010000311.1 GCF_028285745.1 Acaryochloris sp. IP29b_bin.137
ATAGGGTAGTCGTTTCGGCCACCCTATTTTCTTTGAAATCACACTGCCCTATCTACTGCTGACTCTAGATTTGAAGTACCTTGTCATCCCCAAAGGTTATGGATGCATCCCTACGGTGCACTAACCGGGTGTTGCCCAGATTGGAAATCGTGTTAGCCGCCAATGAAGATCGGCGTTGCTATGGTCCAGGGTCCTGCAGCTTAAGCATCATGGCCAGGTAGTCCAACCACAGAGTGGGCTCCGGGAATGACAGTTCCAATTTCGTATGCGTTGACATGGTGTCGATTAAACCATGTAAGGGTTTGCTGGGCTAGCTCTGGAGGGATAATCAAAATAAACCCAATGCCCATATTGAAGGTATCAAACATGTCAGTAGTGCTAACATCGCCGACTGTGGCTAACCATTGAAAAATAGGTTGATTAGGCCACTGTTGAGGGTTGAGCATCAGGGATTGATCGGGTTGAATACATCTAGGGCCATTTTCCGGCAATCCCCCCCCTGTAATATGGGCCATTCCATGAATCTCGAGTCCTGATCGGAGCGCAGACAAAACAGATTTCACATAAATTTGGGTGGGGGTCAGCAGTACTTCACCCAGACTAGCCCCCCCTAGAACTTCTGGGCAGTCCAACCAATCCCAGCCCGGTGCTGCCCGATGAGAATTCCTCCCTTCAGCGATAATCTTTCTGACTAGGCTAAATCCGTTACTATGAACCCCTTGACTGGCGAGACCAATGACGGTGTCCCCTGCCTCAACTTGGGTAGGACTCAATATCTGTTGTTTATCAACAATACCCACGCAAAATCCCGCTAAGTCGTACTCATCAGGCTGGTAAAAACCTGGCATCTCTGCTGTTTCCCCTCCCAACAGAGCGCAGCCTGCCATTGTGCATCCTTCGGCAATCCCAACAACGACTTGTTGAAGCTGTTCAGGCTGAAGTTTGCTAGTTGCCAAATAATCCAAGAAAAATAGCGGTTCGGCACCACAAGTGAGAACATCATTTGCACACATCGCCACTAAATCAATACCGACAGTGTGATGTTGGTTTATAGCTTGAGCCAGTTTGAGTTTGGTTCCTACTCCATCCGTACCTGAGACTAAAACAGGTTGCTGATAGCCCGTTGGTAACTGGAATAAACCACTAAAATCGCCAAGGCTCCCTAACACTTCCGGGCGAGAGGTTGCGGCTACCGCCTCTTTAATCTGGTTAATGAAGCGTCTCCCAGCCTGTACGTCAACCCCTGCATTGCGATAGTCCATACTCAATTCAAACCCAGTTCATTCTTAATAGTGTCAAGCTGCAATGTCACAAATTATCGGTGATCACAACGGAAGGGGCTGTTTTCTCATTAGACTCAGCTTATATATCTCAGTGAAATTATGGAGACTGGCGCGATTGGGGCGTCTCAATGCAGACCGTATTTGGCATAAATAAATTCTCTCAATTAGACTCATAATCTATAACTATATTTGGAAGACTATGTTCAGATTAATACCTTGAAAAAATTACTGAAACCTTCGATATATAAGGTTCACACTCACCTTTTAATGCGATTTCTACAGGAAGCTGAAGTGAACTTCAACACCCATAATATTATTTCTACACTAAATATATTCACGGAAAAATCACTTTTTTGAGATCCTTTTTAATTTAAATATTCAAACGAAATTTTTGTTATCTATAGTTTTTCTTAATCATTGAAATTGTGGTAGCAATTGCCCAAGACCATTAATTTTCCTTGCTTTCATTGATCCCTGCATCGTTTAGATGCTGTATTCCGAAGAGCGGTCTTTTGATGTTGGGCCACTGGCCTCAGCGTTATCCCGGATTTCACTGCGGAGATGTTCGTGATAGGGTGATTAAGTTCTGTAAAGGAAGATTGATTCTTGTAATTTATAGAGTCTGCACCAAATCAATGTAGTGACAGAGCTCTCTATTAATCGGTCTCACCTTCTGTACTCTTCAGGCAAGAGCATATATGAGAAATAAATTGGTGTTAACTGGTCTAGCTGCGGCACTCACCGTTTCTGTCGTTAGTGCCTTAAACACAAGTCAGGCCAATCAAATCCCCAGTGACGTTGAGAAAGCGACGACTTCTGAGTCAAGTTCTACCTCTAAGGCTAAAACGGATCCTCCCGAGCTAGATGGCACTCTTAGCGTTACCGAGCAAGCTGATGATGCAGATGTTGTCAAGGTGGGAGAAAGCCAACCTCAAGAGCAGGTAAGTGATAAGCCTGCGATCGCAAAAATCCACTCTTACGAAAAAGAAGGACGGCCTGCCGCAACCCTCTACGTTAAGAATATCCCGATTGTTACCTTTTTGGGTGCAGAAAAAGCGGCAGCAGAGACCGCCAAAGTAGCAACCACCAAGTCCGAAGAATCAGATGTTTCGGCAAATCCCCAGGATCCCGTCTGGCGGGCCACAACGGTTGCGGCCAAGATCAATCAGTTAGATCGAAATGGGATTGATGCCAACAACATCAAGGTGGTTTGGGACAAGCAACGGCAGAGTTACGTAATTCAGACGGATGATGAGCATATCTTAGAAATGAGTAAGCTCACCATTCTCCCCAAAACCACTCAGGATATGGGAGATGATGCCTTAAAGATTACAAACCTGTTGCGTCGCCAGATAGGAGATGCCGACGCCTTAAAAGACATCCCCGGTCGCCCCAAGCCTCCTGCACCTCAGGTGGCTGCAGCATCAGTGCTTTACCAAGTCAGTGGGGAAGCTTCCTGGTACGGTCCAGGATTCCACGGAAATTACACTGCTAATGGCGAAGTCTATAACCAATACGCCTTAACCGCTGCCCATAAGACTCTACCGTTTGGCACTCGTGTCAAGGTTACGAACTTGTATAACGGACGTTCTGTTGTTGTTCGGATCAATGATCGTGGCCCTTTTATTCCTGGTCGGGTTATTGACCTATCCCAAGGCGCTGCCCAGGTTATTGGAGTAACCAGCAGTGGGGTTGCTCCCGTTCGGATGGATATCTTGCAGTAACTTTCCAGTCAAGCAAACTTTAAAAGCGACAAAAAAGGAAGCGCCTGATGAAGTAGGGTCTTCCTTTTTTGTGGGATGTGAAGAGGCCTATATGTCGCTTAGCCCTAAGAACGCTGATAGTAGTAATACGTGAGCATCGGTATAGCGGTAGCCAGGATCAGCAAGACAATCACTAATACAGCAGAACTGGTGTCATTGGTTTCTTCGGCGGTGGGGAAATTACTCTCCGCAAAAACTGTCATTTCTACTTCAGGAGGCCCAGGATCGGTTTGTCCGGTGATCACTGCGGCAAACCGTTCGCCCGCCCCGATAAAAGCCTCGTTGTAGTTGCCTTTACGAATGGGGATCAGGATATTCTCAAAAGCAATACTATTGGCCACTTCCTCAGGCAACAGTTTAAGCGAGTCCTCACCCACCAGAATTGCAGGGGCATTGGTGCGGGCATCGTACACTAACAAAACTTGATTGGCTTGGGTTTCTGGCGTCGGAAACCACTTCTGAAAGAGAGCATTAGCGAAGCTTTCCGCTGTCTCACCATAATTGAGACCTCGAAGGGTAATAATGCGGACGTCTGTGCCCGTCTGTTTAGCGATTTTACTGAGGGATTTATTGATGGAGCGCTCGGTAACAACGCTGAGCAGGTCACCCTGATCGGCGATCCATGTGGATCGACTCGCTGACAAATTGGGTATGTCCTCAACGACGGTTGCCCAAGCAGGAGGAGACCAAAATGACAGCCCGATGAAAAGGGTCATCACGCCTACCATTAGCCACCGCTGTAGCTGCCACCCGTCCATAAACGTGTTGAGTCTAAATTTCATCCTAGATAACCTGATTCAATGTTCTTTGATTTAACCACTGGGAATTCAGTCGTTTCGCAAGCGAATTACTCTATACATACTATGCATCCCCTGCACTGGGATCAACCATTGTAATAAAGCTGATAAGAGTTGCTAATCAATCTAGCTGGGTTTGAGGTTGATCCTCACTTATGCCAGGTAAATATTGGGTTTTGAGGGGTAGATCGAGCATCACTTTGGACAATTGTCGAGCAAAATAAACCCTGAACATCGATCCGTTTATTGTTCTTGATATCGCAATGACGCACCGAACCTAATCTTTGTGTAGCCCAGATTCCGGGCACCGAACCAACGTATGCTGAGCGGGTGTTACTAGCCCAACGCATCGATCGGCCACACAAAGGCCTACATAAATCCTTTGTACTTCGTGATTGGGATCAGGTCAGTCGCTAAATGGATGAATCGAATAAAAGTAGAGGCGATGCGCCCCAGATGATCAAATTTTGCGAAAAGGAGGGCATTGTAGGGACAGAACTCAGGCCCTAGCTCCGTTTGATTTTGTTATAGGAGAGCGTATGATTTCTCTAGTAGAAATCAATCCTTAGCCATTGATCTCAGCAAGGATAAGCTTATTCACTCTTTTAAGAATACATGATGGGTTGATTTGGTCTTTGATAACCGTTGGACAAAGTATGGAACCTGATTTAAGTGCATCTAACCTGACATTAGAAGACCCAGAGTGCGGCTATAAACCCACTGAATTAGCCGAAGTGTCCTTAGAAACACAAAAATTAGAAAAGCGGCATCGTCAGGTTCAGGCTCGCATCTTTTTACCTTTTTCCCTTCAACAAGTCTGGAATATCCTCATTGACTACGAATCTTTAGCGGATTTTATCCCCAACCTAGCGAAGAGTCAGCGTTTACCCTATCCAGAGGGTGTCCGTATTGAGCAAGTCGGGGTTAAAAATGCTTTGTTTTTGAAATTCTCTGCCCGAGTCGTCCTCGACATGGTGGAAGAATTTCCCCATACCATTCACTTCAAGATGGTTGAAGGTGACTTTAAATCCTTTGCAGGTTCATGGAAGATGCAGGCTAGTACTGAAGATATTCCTGGAACTGCCCTAATTTATACCTTGCAAGTCTGTCCAACTCGGCTCATTCCGGTTAAAGCGATTGAGCAACAGCTTGGAAAAGATTTACCTCGAAACTTGCTTGCTATTCGACAACGGCTGTACCAAGTCTATGGCGAGTAGCAACCATATCAGCGCTTGTATTAAGGTGATAAATGTTCTAAAGACTCAATATCGATATTTTGCAGACTTTGCTGCAGTTGTCGGCGAGATGGACGCCGGTATCGCTTAGTTTCTAGCTTGGGTTCATCTTGGGGTTTACCTCGCTTACCCGATTTGCGTTTGGTTCGAGCTTCGCTGGCTGACTGCATTTGGCGCTTAGTATGGGCCTCTGTCACCTCGGATAATAAACTCAGATAGTCAGGGTATCTTTCCCAGTCACCTCGAATCACACAATTGGGTTCATTAACATGTAAACAATCCTTAAATTGGCATTGGGATTGTTGAAGTTGTTGTCGAATTTCTGGAAAACAATGTCCTAACTGGGGCGGTAGGATGGTATCGACGCTGGGCTGATTGAAGCCAGGCGTATCTGCTAAAAACGCCTCCTCGCCCACCTCAAACAGTTCAACATGCCGGGTCGTATGGCGGCCTTGTCCCCATCGCTGGGAAACACAACCCACTCGTACCTCCTGTTCCGGGATAAAGTGATGAATAAGGCTTGATTTGCCCACGCCCGAGAGCCCTGATATGACGGTGATTCGTTGTTTGAGTCGCCGTTCTAATGTTTTGAGTCCCACTCCGGTTTGCAGACTTACCAAAACAGGATCATACCCCCACCGCTTTATACGATCTCGCCAAGCTCTTTGGGTCGTATAGGAAGTCAAATCCCGTTTATTGAAGCACAGAATGATGGGGAGGTGGGTATTTTCCGCTGTCACCAGAAATCGTGTGAGCTGATGTGGATCAAGCTTCGGTTCAGCGAGGGCAAACATCAACAAGATTTGGTTAACGTTGGCAACGGGGGGGCGAAAAATTTCGGATTGGCGGGGTAGGATGCTTGCGATCGCACCCCGTTGCCCTTGCCAATCCGGTTCTTCCACAACCACTTGATCACCCACCATTACGTGTTGCCCCTGCTTCTTGAGGCGGGAGCGACGCGTACAGAGCAGTTGTTGAACTGGGTAAACCTGTTCCCCGTGAAGCTGGACCCGATAATAATTGGCCTGAACCGCCAACACAGTTCCTGTAATGGGCGCAGGCCTATTAAGTCGTCCGCGTGTACTCATACGTCAGTCGATCGGACTTGCATGGCGAAGAACCCCGAACAGTCTTGCAAACGCTCAATTTCATAGCCTGCCATCTTTAAACTATCGGGAACTTGTTCAATCGGCTCACCCGGATCTAACCATACTTCCAGCAGAGAACCGGGGGCCATTTTTTGTAAATGAAGCTTAGTGCGAACGAAATTAAGGGGGCAAGGCGTTCCCCTCAAATCAAGTTGATCATCCGAGGGGGGTAAAAGCGGGGACTGTTGATTTGTCATCGACCAAATATCCCCCCTAGGAAGCCCTCGATTCCTCCTTTACCCGTTTGGTCTGCCCGGATGCTAGCCAATTGGACCAACAGCTCTCGCTCCTCCGTCGAAATTCGGGTGGGGATATCGATAATAATGGTGACCAAATGGTCTCCACGACTCACAGGATTGCCCAATCGAGGCACACCATGGTTTTCTAGAGTCAAGACTGTACCCGGTTGGGTACCTGAAGGAATGGTAATCGTATCTTCGCCGTCTACGGTTGTGATGGGCAATTGTGCGCCCAGAATAGCCTGTAGATAACTGATTTTGAATTCAGACAAAATATTGGAGCCTTCTCGGCGGAATGCAGGGTCCTCCTGCACAAACAGGTAAACATATAGGTCACCCGGTGGGCCGCCCTTTTGCCCTGCATCCCCCTCATTGGAGACCCGTAATCGGGTGCCAGTATCGACTCCAGCGGGGATTTTTATTTGTAGCTTCTTACTGACTTGATTCTGACCTCGGCCACCGCAATTGTCGCACTTCTCAGTAATCGTTTGTCCTTGGCCATTACAGGTTGGACAAACAGAAACCTGGGTAAAATTTCCCAACGGTGTCCGGGTCATCCTCCGGACCTGACCCGTTCCCTGACAAGTGCCACAAGTTTGAGGTCTTGTGCCTGGCTTAGCACCGGATCCTCCACAGGTCTTGCAACTCTCAAGATGGGAAATACGAATCTGCTGTTCTCCCCCAAACACCGCTTCTCTAAACTTCAATTTCAAATCAAAGCGAAGATCTTCTCCCCTAGCCGGCCCCGAGCGGCGCCTGCCTGATTGAGGGCTACCTCCAAAACCACTAAAAAACGTTTCAAAGATATCTGCAAATCCACCAAAGTCGCCAAAATCCTGATATCCTGCCCCTGCTGCAGAACTCACACCAGCTTCTCCAAACTGGTCGTATCGCCCCCGCATTTGGGGATCGGATAGCGTTTCGTAGGCTTTGTTGATTTCTTTAAATGTCTCTTCGGCCCCTGGTTCTTTATTAACATCAGGGTGATACTTACGGGCTAAACGCCGATAGGCACGTTTCAATTCATCGGGGTCGGCGCTGCGGGAAACACCTAGGATGTCGTAGTAGTCGCGGGCCATATATGGTTGTTTTTAGGTCACTAAACGAATTGGCAACGCACTTAACCCTTAATCAACGGCTTCGTAATCTGTGATCACCGTATCATCAAAGTCTCCAACAATAGTGGAGTCATCATCCAGTGGAGCTGACGGAGCAGAAACTGGATCAGGGGTTGCAACAGTGCTAGGTTGACTATTATAAACGTCACTCGGGGGATAAGCATTATTTGAGGGTGGAGCGCCTGCTGTCGATTGCTGATAAACAACCGCTCCGATATCCAAAAGGACCTGCTGCAGCGTATCCATTCTCAATTTGATCATTTCAAGCGTTACGTCAGGCTGATCACCTAGGACCTTGAGTTCAGCAGCAGCTTGCTCCGCGCGCTGTTTTAGCTCAGGCGTGATGACCGCCGCATTTTCTTTAAGGGTTGCGCTACAGCTATAGAGCATGCTGTCAATTTGATTTTTCTGTTGAGCAACTTCTTTTAGTTGACGATCTTGATCGGCATAAATTTGAGCTTCTTGACGCATCCGCTCCACTTCCAGACTGCTCAATCCCCCCGTATTGGAGATGCGAATGCTTTGTTCTCGCCCAGTCCCTTTATCTTGAGCCGAAACATTGAGAATGCCGTTGGCATCGATATCGAAGGTGACCTCAATTTGAGGGACACCCCGCGGTGCAGGCGGAATCCCCGTTAATTCAAAGCGACCCAAGCACTTATTGTCTTTCACCATCGCACGTTCGCCCTGGTAAACCTGGATCTCTACGCACGTTTGGCCGTCTGTTGCCGTCGAGAAGCTTTGAGAGCGACTAGTGGGTAAGGTCGTGTTGCGATCAATAATCTTGGTAAAGACACCACCTAGGGTTTCAATCCCCATCGACAAAGGAGAGACATCCAGTAAGAGGAGATCTTTGACCTCTCCCCCCAGCACACCAGCTTGAATCGCTGCACCCAGGGCAACAGACTCATCAGGATTTACCGAGCGATCGGGGCTTTTCCCGCCAAAAAACTGTTTGACGGCTTCTTGAACTGCGGGAATCCGAGTAGAGCCTCCTACAAGGATAATTCGGTCAATATCCCCTGTTTGCAGGTCCGAGTCTTTCAAGGCCCGCTCAACGGGCTCCATGGTCCCGGTCACTAACTCCGCAGCCAACTCTTCAAACTTAGCTCGAGTTAAATCCATTTCGAGATGTTTGGGGCCTGTCTCATCTGCCGTAATAAACGGAAGATTAATGGAAGTTGTAATGGTGCTAGATAGCTCTATTTTGGCTTTTTCTGCTGCTTCGCGCAATCGCTGTAGAGCCATTTTATCTTTTGATAAATCGATTGACTCAATTGCATGAAAGCTTTCTAACATCCATTTCAAGATGGCTTCATCAAAATCATCGCCGCCCAGGTGATTATTCCCCGCTGTCGCTTTAACTTCAAAAACCCCATCTCCAAGCTGCAGAATGGAGACATCAAATGTCCCCCCTCCCAAGTCAAACACAAGAATCTTGTGATCTTCTGCTTGCTTATCCAAGCCGTAGGATAGAGATGCCGCCGTCGGTTCATTAATAATTCTTAAAACTTCTAAGCCAGCAATCGTGCCAGCATCCTTTGTGGCTTGGCGTTGAGCATCGCTAAAATAGGCAGGCACGGTAATGACGGCCTGGGAGACGTTTTCCCCTAAATAAGCCTCAGCATCTTGTTTTAGCTTTTGTAAAACCATTGCCGAAAGTTCTTGAGGAGTGTAGTTTTTTCCTCGAATTTGGACATCTACGGTTTCATCTCGACCCGGAACGCAGGTGTAGGAAACACGGGATCGCTCGATTTCTGTTTCTTGCCATCTGCGACCAATAAATCGCTTGATACTGAAGATCGTGTTTTCAGCATTCGTAACGGCCTGTCGTTTGGCAAGCTGTCCAACCAACCGATCACCTGACTTGGCAAAACCCACAATACTAGGCGTCGTTCTCCCACCTTCGGTATTGGGGATAACGACAGGTTTTCCCCCTTCTAGAACAGCTACACAACTGTTCGTTGTTCCTAGATCAATTCCGATGACCTTACCCATAATTATTTCGCAGCAAACGGCAATTATGCTTGATTACATATCGGGAGCGATGAAAAAAGCTCTTCATATTGTAGGGTGCCTCATCTAACCACGATTTTAATCAACCCTAGGCAAATTAACCTAAAAATTAGGCCTTATAACCATCAAGCAAAATGCTGTGAAATTCATTCAGCGTCAGGGTTTTCATCCATCGGACCATGCTCTTGCTCAGGGGGAGCATCCGATTCTAAGGGGGCAGCAACTTTCACCATGGCATGTCGAAGGACTTGTTCTCCGAGTAAATATCCACTGACCAATTCTTCGACAACGGTGCCTTCTTCAAACTCGTTGGTCGGTTCTCGCATGACAGCTTCATGAAGATTTGGATCAAAGGGCTGCCCCTTTGATCGCATCGGTGCAACGCCTATCCGTTTTAGGCAGTCCACCAATTGTTTGTAAACGCCTTGATAGCTGTTATGAATGTTTTCTTCTGGATCAGTTTGAGGATTAATGTGGGATCGGGCTCGATCGAAGCTATCAATGACGGGCAAAAGCTCACTGAGGGTATCCCGCTTCACTCGCTGTTCTAAATCTGATTTTTCCCGCCCAGTTCGTTTGCGAAAGTTTTCAAAATCTGCTGCAATTCGCATGTATTGGCTTGTGCGTTCATCGAGTTGACTTTTCAAGGTCTCAACCTCAGCCGCTAGCTGGGTCAGTGCTTCAGGATCCACTGCATTGGCATGAAGATGGCCCTCTTCATCTTGGGGGGAAGAGCCCTCTGCATTGGATGCATGATCTGAGTTATCAGTCTCTGAGGGATCGGTTGTCGAAAAGTCCTCTAAAACGTCTGCTAATGATTCGTCTGGATTATCCAGCGGTAATTCCTCATATCCGGCGTTAGGTTCATCCAGATGAAGCGAAGAGTCATCTGAATGAACAACATCATTGGCTTCAATTGTTTCGTGCTTCTTCGCGTCTTCGCTCATGATGCTCCTGTTGTATGTTCGTCTATTTAGTCAATGATCGATGTTGGATTTGGCACTGTGTTTCTGCTGACATCACTCTATAGCAATTTATCCTAAGCTAGGAGCTGGCTAGGGCGTACAAAGCTAAAATTTCCTAAACTAGTGCAAGATATCAGAATTCTGACGCTTAAATTGCAATGAACTGCACTATTTGGGCCGCCAACTCAAATAGTGACGACTTTCGAAGAAATGAAGCGTTGACCTCCCAGCTAATTCAGTGCTAGATATATATACTTATCCTAGACTCAGTGCAATCAATCATCAAAATGGATTTGAGAATTGTTTCTGACCGATCCAAATGATGCATTGCCCCGTGAAGGATGAAGAAGACCTTCATCGCTACTAATCCCGTATACTCTAGCAATTTTTCTGCCGTCCTACGTAAGACTCGAAATTTTCTTAATTGAGCGATGAAGGTGTTTCCGCAACGTTCAATTGTAAAAACCTAGGAAAATGTGGGCATGCTGAGAACAGCCTTGCCTTTGCCTTATAGGGCTAGGAAGTCTGATTTCAAGCATACATAATCCACGGTTAGGTTTCTCGCTTTCATCGCTATGGTTAACTCTTCCTCACAGCGGCGTGCTTTAGTTACACGGCACAATTTTTCCCCTTTTGGCAATAAGCTGATTTCAACGGGGTATGTCGACCAAGATCAAATGCGGGAGGCGACGCTAGAAAGCCGACGATCAGGGCGTTCCCTGGTTGAAATTTTGCAAGGCGTGACTGGCCAGGCTTTACCACCTGAACTTTTGCGCCAATATAAAAGACAACAGCTATTCGAGCTAAAGATACTCTACGGGATTGATTCTTTAGATCTAGAGCTGAGTCAAATTCCGACCGATCAAATTGAACAGCTGATTCAAGACTATATCTCCCTCGATTTGTGTAGGCGGTATCAGCTTGTTCCCCTAACCTTGGATCGTGAGACTGATCCGGCAACACTGCTGGTGGCAATGGTCGATCCCGATAATTTGGGGGCACTAGACGATCTCGGTCGAATTCTTCGAGAACAGAATTTCACCCTGCAGCGGATGGTCATTGCGGTTGAAGACTATCAACAGCTGATCAGTAAGTATTTAGACCAGCAAGCTCAGCAAAAAGAGAAAGCGAATAATACGCCAATTGAGTTTGATCTGGATGATGACTTAGATGCGATCGCAGGTCTCGATGATCTACCGAGTGATGAACTAGAGACAGATCTGGGTGCCGCCCTTCAGGATGCGGAAACAGCTCCCATTATTGGTCTAGTTAACAAAATTTTGGCAAAAGCTTTGCAGAGTGGCGTATCGGATATTCACATTGAGCCCCAAGAGGATCACCTCCGCGTCCGCTTCCGGAAAGACGGCGTCTTACAACAAGCCTTCGATCCACTGCCGAGAAAAATTATTCCTGCGGTTATATCCCGTTTCAAAATCATTGCTGAGTTGGATATTGCAGAACGCCGTTTACCCCAGGATGGTCGCATCCGGAGACTGTTTCAAGGACGTAAGATCGACTTTCGCGTCAATACTTTACCTAGTCGATATGGCGAAAAGATTGTACTCCGAATTCTCGATAACTCTTCAACTCAGCTTGGTCTAGAAAAGCTCATCTCGGATGAGGATAGTCTTGACATCGTCAGAGAGATGGTAAGTCGTCCTTTTGGTCTCATCTTGGTCACAGGTCCGACGGGTTCTGGTAAAACGACCACGCTTTACTCAGCACTCGCTGAATGTAACCACCCAGGTGTCAATATCAGCACCGCTGAAGATCCCATTGAATACACCCTCCCTGGCTTGACCCAGGTTCAGGTCATTCGAGAAAAAGGCATGGACTTTGCCTCTATTTTGAGAGCCTTCCTTCGACAAGATCCAGACGTTATTCTGGTGGGTGAGACTCGGGACAAAGAAACGGCCAAAACCGCTATTGAAGCAGCGTTGACGGGACACTTGGTGTTAACCACGTTGCACACTAATGATGCAGCTAGTGCGATCGCCCGCCTCGCCGAAATGGATGTTGAACCCTTTATGGTTTCCGCCTCCTTACTAGGTGTGGTTGCTCAGCGCCTGGTCCGGCGAGTATGCTCAGATTGTAAAATCCCCTATCAGCCCACGCCTACAGAGCTAGGGCGATTTGGGTTATCCGCTTCTCCCGGAACAGAAATCACCTTCTACAAAGCCAATTCCTTATCAGCCGATGAGATTCAAACGGCTCAGGCTACAGGGCAAGCCATCTGTCAGACCTGTAATGGGATTGGTTACAAAGGGCGTTGTGGTGTCTACGAAGTAATGCAAATTACCGAAACCTTGCAAGCCCTCATTACCGAAGGCGCTCCAACCGAACGGATTAAGGAAGTCGCCGTTGAAGAGGGCATGAAAACCCTCCTAGCCTATAGCCTCGAGCTGGTTAAGAAAGGAGATACAACCCTCGCTGAAGTTGAGCGAGTCACCTTTACCGACAGTGGCCTAGAAGCTGAACTCAAGGCAAAGCGCAAGACTTCACTGACCTGTCGAGTTTGTAATGCAGACTTAAAACCGGAATGGCTAGATTGTCCCTATTGCACCACTCCAAGATTCCAAGACTAACTCCATTTCTAGAATCATTTTAGTATTTGTCGTGTTGGCGAAATCAATCAATTTACTCTATTTGAGAATAATGAGAGGCAATTTATGGATTACATGATTGAAGACCTCATGGAAGAGGTGGTTGAGCGAGGGGGCTCGGATTTACACCTTTCTGTCGGCTTACCTCCTTACATTCGGATTAATGGGAAATTAACACCAACCGACTATGACCCGCTCAGCCAAGAACAGTGTCAGCGTCTGATCTTTAGCATGCTGAATAACACTCAACGGAAACAGTTAGAGCAAACCTGGGAACTCGATTGTTCTTATGGTGTTAGAGGCTTAGCCCGCTTCCGTGTCAATGTCTATAAAGATAGAGGTACCTACGCTGCAGCACTTCGAGCCCTCAGTTCTAAAATCCCTTCTATTGAAACCCTGGGATTACCAAACGTCGTTCGCGAAATGTCGGAAAAACCTCGAGGCTTGGTATTAGTGACGGGACCAACAGGTTCGGGGAAATCAACTACCTTGGCCTCCATGATTAACAATATCAATCTCACTCGGGCTGAGCACATTCTCACGGTTGAAGATCCGATTGAATTTGTGTATGAACCCATTAAAAGCCTGATTCATCAGCGTCAGGTTGGGGAGGATACCAAAAGTTTTGCCAATGCCCTGAGAGCAGCACTGCGTGAAGATCCTGATGTCATTCTGGTTGGTGAAATGCGGGATCTGGAAACGATTCAGCTGGCCATTACCGCTGCAGAGACCGGTCACTTAGTCTTTGGCACATTGCACACCAGTTCTGCCGCCCAAACCGTTGACCGAATGGTAGATGTTTTCTCTCCAGAACAACAAACTCAAGTTAGAGTTCAACTCTCCAACTCGCTGGTTGCCGTCTTTAGCCAAACATTGGTTCCTCGGAAAAATCCTAAACCCGGTGAATTTGGGCGCGTCATGGCCCAGGAAATCATGATCTCCACCCCTGCGATTGCTAATTTAATCCGGGAAGGAAAAACATCGCAAATCTACTCCGCTATCCAAACTGGTGGAAAATTAGGGATGGTTACCCTGGAAAAAGTTCTAGCAGAGCTATATCGTGCAGGCACGATTTCCTTTGAATCTGCCGTATCGAAAACCTCCCGGCCGGACGAAATGCAACGCCTGATGGGAGCAGCGCCCATGGGCAACCCACGGGGAGCGGGTGCCACCTCATATAGAAGATAGAATTACTTCACATAGCTGTCGCATTCATTCGTTTTTTCCGTTCACCGTTCACTGCTGAGAATTGAGTTATGCCAACTTACGTTGTTCGTGCGCGAGATCCTCAAGGTAAATCTAGCCAAAAAAGGGTAAATGCAACCTCTCAAAAAGAGGCTCGCTCAAACATACAGCGTCAAGGGTTACAGATCCTTGATATTAAAGAAGCACAAGGTTTCAGTTTCAATGCTGAACTGGACCTCAGTTTTTTACAATCCATTACTGTTAAAGACAAGGCGTTATTCTCTAGACAATTTTCAGCACTGGTCAATGCTGGCGTTGCTTTGGTTAGAGGTTTGGGCGTCATGGCTGAACAATGCCGAAACCCCAAGCTGAGAAAAGCTCTTTTGGATGTTAACGCAGCGGTACAGCAGGGAATTAGCTTGTCAGATGCGATGAGAGGTCATCCAGCGGCCTTTGATCAGCTTTATGTGGCTATGATTCAGGCGGGTGAAACAGGTGGTGTACTGGACGAAGTGCTAAACCGTTTAGCTACTCTACTTGAAGATCAAGCTCGTCTAAGAAACCAGATTCGATCAGCCCTTGCTTATCCTGTGGTGGTTGGTTTTATTGCCGTAACCATCTTCCTAGGCATGGTTATCTTTCTGATTCCAGTGTTTGATGGCATCTTCAAACAGTTGGGAGGCGATTTACCAGCCTTTACCCAAATGATGGTTAATCTCAGTGAATTTCTACGAACACCCATCTACGGTATCACTGCTGCTATTTTTGTGATTGGCACTGTTTTTGCCCTTCAGCAATACTATAAAACCCGTGCAGGAAGAGAAACGATAGACCGAATTATGCTTAAACTACCGCTATTTGGCGATCTCATTCAAAAGACGGCAGTAGCCAGGTTTTGCCGCACATTTGGCTCTCTCTCTCGCTCAGGTGTCCCTATCCTCTATTCTCTTGAGATTGTTCGCGATACTGCTGGAAATCAGGTGGTTGCCAATGCGATTGATGAAGCGCGTCGGGAAATCCAAGGAGGTGGCATGCTCAGCCTAGCCTTACAGAAAGAAAAAGTGTTTCCTGTTCTAGCCACGCAGATGATCAATGTAGGGGAAGAAACGGGCGAAATCGACAAAATGCTGATGAAGGTAGCCGATTTCTATGAAGATGAAGTGGAACAAGCTGTCAAGGCAATGACAAGCGTTATGGAACCTCTGATGATTGTTGTTTTGGGGGGAATGGTTGGATCAATTCTGATTGCAATGTATTTACCGATGTTTAAGATCTTTGACCTTGTCCAGTAGACACCACGTTAGATAGACACTTTTTCTCAACCCTACGCATAAGACATATCCCCATACGCTTCGGACAACGCTACGGGATTGCGAACAAGTCATGTCGACTAAGTGGCATGGCTTGTTTACAATGTTACAGAGCAGAAAAAACTTAGCAATTTAGCCCACACTAGTATTCGATATTCAGAATCAGGCTCAATGTCGACGAATCGCAATTTTTATGACTTGCTGGATATCCCCCTTCAAGCCTCTAGTGACGAGATTCATGATGCGTATCGACAAAAGAGTAAACTCTATCACCCAGACACGACAGCATTGCCCCAAGACGTCGCTATTCATAGGTTCCAACTCTTAAATGAAGCGTATGATACGCTAAGTTGTCCTGATTTGAGAAAAAAGTACGATTCTCAAATCGGGCTATCAACGATTAGATCCCTTCCTAGACGCTACACCCAACATTCGAATTCACCGCTAACCCCCTCGCGCATTGAGATACAAGAGCGCCCTTTATCTCCTGGAGAACTTTTTGCAGTACTCATTTTAGTCATCACCTTTTTAGCTTGTTTAGGTCTGGCGTTGATTTTAGGTGTTACTCGGGGAGAAATGATTCTTCATGCGGCTTCCCCAGCTGCGGGTATACAGCCTGCCCGTTACTCAGCACTTCAGAGTCTTGCGATTAATAGGTGCGAATGGGGTACGCAGAATCAGTATGGCGCTCTTGCGTTGGGTTGTATTTCCTACCGAACGAATTGAACAACACCCGAAATTGTCTTCTTCGCAGATCAACTCCTTTTGTTGAGAATTCTAATCACCAGAGTTTCTAAGTTTGTTAAGAGTTTGCTGATGACTAAATCATTGTTGCCTGATCCGCAAACACCGTTATATAACCATCCCCTTCCTCAAATTGAGCAATGGCTGATCAGTCTCGGGTGTCACCAGGATTCCACAGACTTGCACCTGTGGCGTATAGAGCATTCACATTGGAAAGCAGAAATTTGGTTGGACGTTGAGGAATTATCCGTTGTGTATGTGCCCTCAAATCGGCACGACCGTGATATCCAAAGAACCTTCAAATATTCCTTAAGCCGTCAAGATATTGAAGATGCAGTTTTCTCCGGTCCCTAGTGTCTGTCGAGAATATCCTCAGGAACATTTGATTGAATTTAGGACACTTTGCCAAAACGCCTTGTTCTAGTTTGAAAGTTTCGAAGGGCCTGGTGAAATTCATGTTGATCAAAGTCAGGCCATAGCGTTTCCGTTACATATAGCTCGGCATAAGCCATTTGCCAGAGTAAGAAGTTGCTGACCCGCATTTCTCCACTGGTTCGAATCAGTAAATCTGGATCGAGGATGCCTGCCGTGTATAAGTGTCTCTCAAACAAGCTCTCATCAATATCATCTAGGGTAATGTTCTGATGAAGCACTTGAGTTGCAATGTCACGGCAAGCTTGAATAATTTCCCTCCGCCCTCCGTAATTTGTGGCGACGATGAATTTAATCGTTTGGTTCTCTTGTGTAGCCGCCATTGCACGTTGTATTTCGGTTTGTAAGGTTAATGGCAAGGCCTCCAGATCACCCACAAAGTGAATTTGCACGCCTTCATCGACCATTTCTTTCAACTCTCGCCGCAGGACTCGCTCAAAAAGAGTCATCAAAAACTCAACCTCATCATGCGGACGTCCCCAATTTTCGGTGGAAAATGCATAGGCTGTTAAAGCTTGAACGCCCCAGTCTTTACAACAGCGCAGGAGGGATTTAAGCGTATCTACACCCCGACGATGACCGAGAATTCTCGGTAATCCTCGTTGTTTTGCCCACCGCCCGTTACCATCCATGATGACAGCTACGTGCTTCGGTAATCGCTGAACATCTAAGTCGGAGGGAAGCTGCTTAGAAAGACTGGAATGGAGTGTCATATGTTCTTGCGAGATCTGAGCAATGGAAATAACTGAGACAGTAAAGTGAACGTTTTTTTCCTTACTTTCCGACCTAAGCTTCTCAAGCTAGGGGTGACCACTTCTCTATCTACCGCTAGGATTAATCGATCAGCG
This sequence comes from Acaryochloris sp. IP29b_bin.137, assembly GCF_028285745.1. GTDB lineage: Bacteria > Cyanobacteriota > Cyanobacteriia > Thermosynechococcales > Thermosynechococcaceae > Acaryochloris. The sequence continues at coordinate 17,687 of NZ_JANQOP010000311.1, forward strand.
AGTAGTTCTCTCAGCTTACTGCTGGTCAGTGGACGCCTTAAGATACCTTGCTCAGCTAATGAAATGGAGCCAGTCTCTTCAGAAACAACAACGCAAACGCAGTGATCAACCCGTTCTGTAATGCCCATGGCAGCCCGATGACGAGTACCGAGTTGTCTAGAAGCCGTTTGTTCTGAAATAGGGAGTATCACGCCAGCAGAAATAATTCTATCTCCCCGAATCAATAAAGCCCCATCATGCAATAAGGTGGTGGTTTGAAAGATCGTTTGGATTAACTCACGGGAAATCTCTGCACTCAATTTAATCCCTGGTACAGAAAAGTCTCTCTCGTCAATGGGTATATTACGGGTTTCAATAATAACTAACGCACCTGTACGGTTTTGGGATAGCTCTTTGACGGCATCCACAATTTCATCAATGATGTTATCAGGATTTTGAGTCACCTGCTTAGCAGGGCGCAACAACTTCAGCAGTTCTCCTCGCCCCAACTGTTCCAGAAATCGGCGGACCTCTGATTGGAGAATGACGGCCATCGCTACAGCAGAGCCAATCAGTAAGAAGGTGAGTAATTGGCTGAGATAATTGAATCGCAGAAGCTTGCTGGCAACTGTCGCTAGTACCAGAAACACGACGCCCCTTACCATCAACAAGGTCCGTCGTTCAGCGATCACTAACAGCAACATATAGGTAAGTGCTAAAGCAAGACTGATATCGAATAAGGCACGCAGGGTCTGAATCCAGTCATGGTTTATCAGCCATTCCTTAACCCCATCCATGCCTTTGGCCTAACCTTTTGATATACCTATGTCAGTTTAGCTTTATTGCCATGGAGTGCAACTTTGAAGAATGCTTGACTGGGTTTAGTCCGCCGAATTGTCGCTAAAGGGGCTACCTAGGTTCTAAATGCCTAGGTAGGCAGTCTTGACGAATTAAGTCTTGATTCGTTTCCCTCTTGAGTATGAGATTTGCCTCTCCATCGTGAACAAGCACGGCTGCGGGGCGAGGAATACGATTGTAATTAGAGGCCATGCTGTAATTGTAGGCTCCCGTGCCCATGACGACGAGGATATCCCCTGTTTGGCTTGGGGGAAGAGCGACATCTTTCAATAAAATGTCCCCAGATTCACAGTGTTTTCCAGCTATGGTCACAATCTCTGTCGCTGGAGCTTCCATCCGATTTGCGATGGCTGTGCTGTAAATTGACTGGTAGGTGATGGGTCGGGGATTATCAGACATGCCGCCATCCACAGACAGGTAAGTGCGAATATTGGGAATATCTTTTTTGGCGCCAACTTTATAGGCTGTGATGCAGGCTGGACCAATGATAGACCGCCCAGGCTCACAGAGGAGCTTTGGTAATGGTAAAGCCGCCGCTTGGCAAGCTTGGATGATACCGTTACAAACCGTTTCAGACCACTGGGCAATGCTGGGGGGATCATCTGACTCAACATAGCGAATTCCTAATCCGCCACCGATATTCAGCTCGTTCATGGATAAGCCTAGGGAATTGGCCTTGACCAACCATCCCACAATGACACTGGTCAGATCTGCGTGGGGCTGAAGCTCAAAAATTTGAGATCCAATGTGGGCATGAAATCCAATCCAAGCAATTTGAGGGTGCTGTTGGGCAAAGGATAAGACCTGATCAATCTGGTTCGGATCAAATCCAAATTTACTGTCGAGATGTCCCGTTCTAATATACTCATGGGTATGGCATTCAATGCCTGGCGTAATCCTCAGCATAACTCTAGGAGGCACTGTAAGAGCCTCATTAGAGGGGAGGAGACCCACAATTTGTTTTAATTCCAGCCAATTGTCTGCGATGATGGCGCAACCACAAGACAGCGCCATTTCCAGTTCGGCAACTGATTTGTTATTGCCATGAAAATAGATTTTTTGGGGATTCACACCTGCCTGTAGGGCAGTATAGAGCTCTCCACCGGAAACTACGTCTAAACCCAGGCCCTCATGAGCAACTAGGGCACAAACGGCTAAGCAACTCCAAGCTTTGGAGGCATAAAGAACTTGCGATGAGCCTGGATAGAAGCGCTGGAAAGATTGGTGATACTGCTGGCAAGCCGTTCGCAGAGTCAGCTCATCAATGATGTAGAGGGGAGAGCCGTACTGCTGAACTAACTCAGCAGCAAAGCATCCTCCAATCTTCATCTGCCCGGCTGGGTCAACTTGGACGGATAGGGGCAGGATTTGTTGATTAGGTGAGATCTCTGTTGCTGAAGGATGCAAGCTGGAGTTGTGGATATTTGTTGGTTTAAGGGTCACCATAGACTGACTGAAATGGGCTGAAATATAGCCTAGCTAAGGTCAGACTCTATATGAGCCGTCTGGGAATTCTATCATATTTAGTCTCCTCCATTGTTCTTTTCGCTGAGGTTAGAGGGTGAACAACAGGGGCACTACCCTGGGGTAGTCATCACGATCATGCGCGATGTACCGTTATCGTTCTGGGATAGCAACTTTTTCCTCTAGGCGATTTTGAATGTCTTCTGGAAGGTTGGATAAGAAGTTATAGCCAGTCTTTTCCTCAAGGCTATCGATGGAAACGATGTACCGCTGCCATTGATGAGTTTTAATGCCCTGCTTGTTGGGGATATCGACAGCAATAACGGGAGTGTTCACGGAAATGGATTGTGGGCCTAAATCGGTCTCTTCCATCACGACAATGATTTTCCAGAGGTTTTTGGGAGGAATAATGGTTCCTTTTGCGATCGCACCCTGTTCTCCATATCCGCCAGCAATAATAAATAATTCTTTGCCCTCCTCGACTAAGTCCCGACAATAGTGCTCAAGATTAACCCAAGGTCCCCGATTATGATCAGGTCGTTGGGGCACAATATTGGTCATCACAAAGGTGGCAGAATTGTTAACCTCTGAATTCGTCCGATCGCCCGAAGGGGTCATATGGCCGCGATCATAGCCACTGCGCCTATAATCTCGGGGGTCAACTTTTTCCCAATCGGGAGGCAAGCTTTGGTCTGCTCGAAAATCATTGCGGCGATCCACTTCTCCTAACCAAGTCTGATCGAGCTGCCAGCTCACCCAATTTGGGATTCCCTTACGACGGTTGTAGGACAGAGCAAATTGGGGTTTCTTCATTAAGTAATTGTCGCTATTGGCTAAGACAACCCTGGCTTGACTGGGATTTCCAAGGGCTAGGTGGTCAACACTAGGCTGGATCGGCGGAAAGACATTACATCCCGTTAAGAGGGCAAGGCAAAGGCATCCAGTGACGAAATAAGATGGCACGGCTGAAGAATTGAAAGCCTTGAATAGCTTTCCTCCCTGATCCATCTGACATTGGGAGAAGAGTTTGCTCATGGTTGGTTGTGATATTACAGGATTCCCGGTCTTATTCTCACAGCGTCTGGTTTGGGGGATAGTCTTGGGAAAAAGGTATATCTTTTAGTGATCGATGGTAACCCTTAGAGAATGGATTGTTTGAGCGCTGTCATCGTAAAGAGGGGATGGAGCTTTAATCCCTCAGCCTCGAGATTGGCCATCCCACCTGCTTCACGGTCAATCACACACATCACATCAGTGACCGTAGCCCCTAGCGATCGCAACGCTTGAGCTGATAGCTGAATCTGACCGCCGGATGTCACCACATCTTCAATAATGACTAACCGCTGACCTTGGATAGGACCACCTTCTGCTAACTTGCAGGTGCCATAGGGTTTTGCTTCCTTTCTGACAAAGAGAGAGGGATATCCGCTGATGTGAGACAACATTGCCACGATGGGGATTCCGCCCATTTCCAAGCCTGCCAAAGCATCTGCTGGGGAAGGAATCATCATCGCTAGATGCTCTGCGATCGCTTTCAATAATATAGGATTCGCCTCAAATAAATATTTGTCAAAATACTCATGACTGACTTGCCCAGATCGGAGTAAAAACTCACCCGTGATATGAGACGTTTCATAAATCGCTTTTGCCAGGTCTACTTTGTTCATCAAAATTAGTGGAAGTTGGGCTAACTTTTATTAGTTTAGATGTTGAGCTCCCTCTAGCAACTGTCTGAATAGCCAAGCTGTGAAGTAGCGGAGAAGGGTACATGCACCCTATCGACATCCTGGTGGTTCTCCCAAGGATTGGATACCAACAGCAAGCGGCAACTTTAGAGATACCTTGGCGTCTAATCTATGGACGGATATTTCTATTCCCTTATTGATCAATGCCCGAAAATACTGATCACCCCACTCACAAAAGTGAGAAGCGAATTGCTAAACTCATTCTGGAAAGTAGCAACTCTAGAGATACTGTGCTTGAGCCTTTGTTGGGCAGTGGTATAACATCTGTGGTTGCTAAAAAACTGCGTAGGCAGTTGATCGGCATAGAAGAGGAGTATTGCTTGTTATCCGAGCGACATATTGAGTTAGCAGACTCTCACGTGACCATTCAAGGATTTTTTTAAGGAATTTTTTGGGAGCGGAATACAACAATTCTCCAGACATCCAATTGATTTGGAACCGAATGGGTCAATGCTTAGCTCGAAGTTGCTCGATAGCCACCCGAAACTACCGCCCAAATCTTCACCGAAGAATGATTTAATGCAAAAAGATTGTGCTACCCCTTAAACCCTGAGATTTTAGCCTTTAGGAAAATTTGCTATTCGGTGAACTGAAAGCTAAATTAACTTCGATCCCTTGCCCTGAAATGAATTGAGAAGCCCCTTATATTGCCAATGAGTATTGAGTATACAGACGAAAGCATCGATATCCGCAACTACCTACGCATACTCAGACGTCGATGGATACCTGCCACAGCTATTTTTACAACTGTTGTGGCCCTAACAGCACTGGCAACTTTTCTGCAGAAGTCAGTCTTTGAAGCAGAAGGGACGCTCCAGTTGAAACAGATAGGGGGGGTTTCCACATCGGACTTAAATATCAAAGGGATAGGGGGGATAGAAGCCGTATCGGGAAAAAGCAACCCCCTTGCCACCGAAGTTGAGATCCTGACATCCAAGCCTATTATTAAGCAAACTATCAAGACCCTGAAGTTGCAAGATGAGGATGGAAACCTCTTAGAACCAGACCCGTTTCTGGAAGCGCTAACCGTCACCAATATTCAAAATACCGATATTTTAAGTGTTGCCTACAAGAGCCTTGATCCTCAAGAAGCGGTTGATGTTGTTAACCAACTGATGCAGGTTTATCAAGCCAATAACGTTACCGTCAACCGGGCAGAAGCCGCCTCTGCTCGCAAATATATTGGGCAACAAGTTCCCCTCGTTACTGCAGACCTTCGTCGCTTAGATATAGCATTACGACGGTTCAAAGAAGAGAACGGCATTACTGATTTAGCAGCAGAAGCTAGGGTCCAAGCGGAAGTAACGGGAGATCAACAAACAGAATTTTCTCGCGTTCAAAGTCAGATGGTGAAAGTAAGGACAGAGGCGCAGGCACTCCGTGACAAGTTGGGAATGACCACTGAAGAGGCAAGGCAGGTCAACGAGTTGAGCCAGTCCCCAGGTGTGAGAGGGATTTTAGAGGCGTCTCAAGCGAATGAAGTTCTGCTGGCCGAAGCTCGAACGTTATATGGTCCTAATCATCCTAACGTTTTAGCGTTAGTCGATAGACAGTCAGAACTTAAGTCTGTACTGAACCAGCAGGTGAGTCAAGTCGTTAGCAGCAACGTCTCTCAACCTCTTCGCAATCTGCAAGCTGGCGATTCACAACAGAGATTGATAGACGCTTTGGTGAATGCGGAAGTTGAACGTCTCGGTTTGGATCAACAGGCCGTTGCCCTCATCGAGAACCAGGAAAAATATAAGCGCAATCAGAAATTCTTGCCCAGATTGGAACAACAATTGGTCGCTATTGAACGGGAGCAGCTGGTCACACAAGCCACTTATGAAGGTCTTTTGAAGGCTTTACAGGAGATTCAAATTAGTGAAAATCAAAATATTGGGAACGTTCGTATTGTTGCTGCAGCGTCGTTACCTAAAAAGCCCATTGCCCCTCGCAAAGTCTTTAATTTAGTGGTGGGGGTGCTATTAGGGAGTTTGCTAGGTATTGGAATGGCTCTGTTACTGGAAGCCCTGGATACCTCCATTAAAACAGTGCAAGAAGCTAAGAATATTTTTCAATACACAGTATTGGGCAACATCCCATTCCTTAAGGATGCAGAAAAGATGTCTCGCAAAGGCTTAGATCGGCCAACACCTGATTTGATCGTTCGTGATGATCCTCGTTCATCGGTGAGTGAATCCTATCGAATGTTGCAGGCTAATCTCAAGTTTCTGAGTTCTGATCATCGTGTTCAGGTTTTTGTCGTCACTAGTTCTATCCCGAAGGAGGGCAAATCAACGGTTGTTGCAAATTTGGCCTTAGTCCTTGTTGAGTTGGGGAATCGAGTTCTCGTTATTGATGCTGATTTACGCCGTCCTTCGCAACATCAAGTTTGGGAACTACCCAATACTGAAGGTTTGAGTAACGTTTTAGTCGAACAAAAAGGCTGGTCAGACGTGATTCGGGAAGAAGATGAGCATCTGGATATCCTCACTGCTGGGGTAATTCCCCCAAACCCCGTCCCCTTAATTGATTCGCACCATATGGCTATGCTACTAGAGGAGTTTCATCAAGCCTATGATTATGTACTAATCGATTCGCCACCCTTGGCTGTTGCGGCAGATGCCTTATTACTAGGCAAAATGACGGATGGTATCCTCTTGGTTACTCGTCCAGGGTTAGTCGATTCTGGGTCTGCTCAATCGGCGAAGGATGCATTAGAACGGGCTGGACAGAAGGTTCTGGGACTAGTAATTAACGGTGTTATCCCTGAAAATGAGCCTGATAGTTATTATTACTACTATGCTCAAGATTACTATGGAGAGAATTCTGGTGGTCAACAGTCAAAATCTGCCAGGAAAAAGAAGAAGAAAAAAGCTGATGTAAACGCTGTAGATCGCTAATAAATTCCTCACTGATTATTTTTTGTAGTATGAATATGAGATCTTCAAATGTTGTCTGGCATCAGTCTACTGTGACTCGCCAGCATCGAGAGAAACAGAATGGTCACCGCAGTGTCATTCTTTGGTTTACCGGACTTTCTGGTGCAGGTAAGTCCACTTTGGCTCATGCTGTAGAAGAT
>NZ_JANQOP010000312.1 GCF_028285745.1 Acaryochloris sp. IP29b_bin.137
TATTTCTTGGGCACAGATTATTGCCAAGGTTGCCAACTTAGGCGCGATACACCCTAGACAAGCATCTGAAAATCTTTAACCGTTTGGCGAAGGTATTGCTACATAGGCCGTTATTGATGCCATTGCCCACCAACGGAAATGAGGCCCATGCTTCAGCAATAGGCCCATCCAAGGGATGTAAGCCCAATGTATTTTGGAAAAAAGATCAAAATTTCCTTTTTCGCGTACGAAAGGCAAGGACGTTACCCACATCGTCAGTAGCAGGACTATAAGCAGCAATCCAGTGAAGTTTGGTCCAGAAACAGATTTGAGTTGAAAACCTAGATTAACTAAACTGTAATTGCCAAGATGGGCCACAGTGTGAATGACAGCTAGGAAAAAGATTGTATGTCCAATGATCTTGTGAAATTCAATATGCTCATCGATTGGCAAATAATCATTCAGCTTGGTTTTGCGCAACCGAGTCATCAAACCTCGCATAATGGGGATCAGTATTAGAGCACTGCTAAAGTTGAGGGCTAGTCCACAGCCACGTGCTACTCGCAACCAGAGTGTTCCGGAATTGTATTTTGGACTTGTGGAAGCATTAAAGAACAAGAAAACATTAACAGCAAAGTACAGTAAGAGAAATAAGAGCTTGCCCCAATTATTTTGTAGATAATGCCATCGCTTTACCCCATTCTCTTGCGACAAACTACTAGCTGAGTTGAATGTAATAGGGCTCTTGAGCCATTCCTCAGGGTTAACAGAGAGTACTTTTTGTAAGCGAGGAGATTGATTCAGGAGTTTCTTGAATTCTTTTAATGAAATTTCATCATCTTGATTGGTATCTGCCTTCTCAAACAAAATATCTCGCAATTGCTGAAGCTTCTCAGTTGGCAGATCCAGATTTGCCTCTCTTAGGCTAGCTCGAATAAACTTTGCGAGTTCTTGCCGATCAATGTAACCATCATCATTACCATCATGCAGTTGAAACGCAAATTCTAGCTTTTCAGTCTTGGCTCGATGGATTCCTAGCTGGAACTCTTGAAAATTAACGCCTTGAGTATGGTCCACGTCAAATATGTGGAACAATCGCTCACTTATGTACTTATTGCTTAGCTTTAAGGCGTTTTGAAATTCTTCAAGGTCTAGCTTTCGATCATCTCCCGCAAACTTTAGGAATTGGTCTTCTAAATCCTTAAAGTTGCTCATCGTATCTCTACCTAATCACTAAGTTGGGTGTTATAGAGTTGGGTGTTATAGAGCAGATATAAGCGCTCAAACTTGGGGCATTAGATCAAAATCTATCGTGCTACCGAAATAGGTTGTCTCAGCCCCGTCAAGAAAACGAACAATCATAAGGTTCAAAGCAGCAAGTGGATGTCCTTTCAGTAAGCACAAACCTGCTGAAAATTCACAACTTTGCTCCAGTACCAACGATTAGTTATCTGTCAGTTGGACAGATAATACGCATTTTTCCCTCACCATCAACAATAGTAAGGCAGGAGCTTTCTATGACATCTGAATGACGGCATTGAGAAGAGTGAATCCACCCTCAAGCTAAACTCTACTGGAGGGCATTCTTAAAATCTTTGGGGCCTTGATAGTTGGAATACTGAGCCAAGTCTTGCAGCGATTGTTGTCCTGAGTAATATTGATCCCCTATTTTCCAGGTGGGAAAACCGGCGTCTCGGCCAATAATCGGTCGCAATTTCTCGCTGGCTTTTGTCAATTCAGTTTGACATAACTCTAGCTGGGGGCTGGGGCCTTCCGGCGCACATTCAACATAGGGCATTTCAGAGATGGCTTGGATGCCAAACAGCTTTTTCTGATCCGCACAATGGGGGCACCAAAATGCACCAAACATTTTGGCGTCGATTTGCTTTAGATGTTTGGCCAGCTCAATTTCAGCTTCACCCGATGTGTCGGTGACGGTGAAGAACACTTGGCCTGTTGCGGATTTCAACTGGTACTCGGTTGCGTCATTGGCTGTGACGGGCCTATCAATTTGTGAGTAGATGCCCAAGGTGCCAACTAGGGTGATGACCGATACAATAATACCCGTGAATAAAAGTTGACCCACGTCTTCCCAAGAACGCCCCAGAATGGTGAGAAGAAACATCAGTGTTGCAAACGCTGCTGAGGCAATGCAGTAGATGCAAATGGCCCCTGCGCCATAAGGAACGACGAACTTAGAAAACATGATGTACATCAGGTACCAACTGAAAAACATCATGGCGGTTGCTCCCATAAATAGAAGGAACCAAGTGATGTTGTCAGCAGTCGTTCGCATCTCCTTATTGTCGCTACTGATAGCCAGGGGGACGAGGGCAAAAATTGCCATTGCAACATAAGCCAAGAGACCAAACAATGCCAGCGGCTGCCCCAAAATAGTGGCATAAGGACTAGACAGGACCAGATCGCATCCTTGAGTTGGGCAGGCTGCTTCTCCTCCGGCTAGTTTGGTGGCCGCCAAATATCCTGTATTCGTAGCTCCCAAAACAGCAATAGCGCCAATCAATGGTCGTGACCAGCGATGTAACCAGGAAGTCTTCGTGCGACGGCGTGGCATAGATGATCCCTAAGGTTGATAGTGATAGACGTAAGACTCATTTATCTTAGACCATAACCCTGAGAACTTCTTGAGCAGAAGATCCCTAATCCGTTGACAATAAAGGGAATGGTTGCAGTAGCGGTCTTGATGATGACAACTTTTCAGTGGTTTACGATTGCCAACGTGTTTGTGCTGCCCTTCTGGGCATTAATGATTATTCTGCCCCAATGGGATTGGACCCGTCGCATTCTCACCTCCTATTTGCCTTTTGTGGGCTTAGCGCTCTTATATACTGCCCTATTTGCTGTAGTCCTTACTCCTGAATCTGCCAAGGTCTTAGCGAATCCCACCCTTGCTGATATTGCCCAGTTGTTTGGCCAAGAACAGGTAGCAGCAGCCTGGGTTCATTTTTTGGTGATGGATTTGTTTGTCGGACGATGGATTTACTGGGAAGGCCAGCGCACAGGCGCCTGGACCAGCCACTCGTTAGTGTTATGTCTATTGGTTGGCCCCATTGGTCTGCTGTCCCATATTATGACGGCTGCCGTCTTTGAGCGTTTTTCTTCTACTGAGACGGTTATGGCGGCTGAGGACTAGGAATGTCTATAGCAACGATTCGTGCGGCCAAGCAGGATGACATCTCTGCGTTATTTGCGTTGATTCTTGAACTCGCCCAATACGAGCACTTAGAAGATGCAGTCACTGGTAATCAAGAGGCGTTAAGGGAACATCTATTTGGCGACCCTCCATATATCGAAGCGCTAGTGGCTGAAATGGATCAGCAGATCGTGGGCTATGCAATGTTTTTCACCAGCTATTCGACGTTTTTAACGCAACCGGGGCTGTACTTGGAGGATTTGTATGTGCAAGAACACCATCGGGGGCGGGGAATTGGTAAGGCGCTGTTAAAATGCGTGGCAAAACTAGTGTCAGAGCGGAATTATGGCCGTTTGGAATGGAGTGTATTGGATTGGAATGAATCTGCGATCGCATTCTATGAAACACTAGGGGCAATCGTGCTTCCCGACTGGCGAATCTGTCGAGTCACAGGGACTGCGCTCATCACCCTAGCCTCAGGATAGTGTTATGACCTTCACAACCGATTCCCTTGATGGGTCTCAACTCCTTCAACAACTCCTAGAGGGTCAGTCCCTGACCCAAGCGCAAGCCTCTCAACTGATGCAGGGCTGGCTCCAAGAGACCGTCCCTCCCGTCGTGTCGGGAGCGATTTTGGCAGCCTTGCAAGCGAAAGGAGTATCTGCGAATGAGCTATCTGGGATGGCGACCGTGTTGCTCCAGCAATCGGTCGAATCAGCAGTGGCAATGCCCACCCCCTTGATTGATACCTGTGGGACCGGAGGAGATGGCGCTTCGACCTTCAATATCTCGACGGCCGTGGCCTTTACGGCCGCTGCTGCTGGGATCCCCGTCGCTAAGCATGGTAACCGCTCTGCCTCAAGTCGGGTTGGATCGGCGGATGTCTTAGAAGCGTTGGGAATCAATCTAGCAGCTCCGCCAGCAAAAATTCAGGCTGCTGTCGCAGAGGTGGGGATTACATTTTTGTTCGCTCCCGGTTGGCACCCCGCCATGAAAGCAGTGGTGCCGCTACGCAAAACCCTAAAAGTACGGACTATCTTCAATCTGTTAGGACCGCTGGTTAATCCCCTCCGGCCCACGGGGCAAGTGCTCGGCGTATACGATCCAGCATTGCTCCATCCCCTAGCAACGGCGTTAAAAACCTTAGGCGTGCAGCGAGCGGTGGTCCTCCACGGGCGCGAAAAACTGGATGAAGCCGGATTAGGCAATCTGACAGATATGGCTGTCTTAAATAATCAGCAGGTGAGCCAAGATATTCTAGAGCCAGAAGAATTAGGACTAACTTCGGCCCCGCTGACGGCCCTAAAAGGCGGTGGTGTAGACGAAAATGCCGCTATTCTACAAGCGGTACTCCAAGGTAACGGCACCTCTGCCCAAACGGATGTTGTGGCCCTGAATACAGCATTAGCCTTATTTGTCGGTCATGCTGTAGAGACCTATGCTGAGGGGGTGACCCAAGCCAAAGCCATTCTGGCGAGTGGCGCAGCTTGGCAAAAGTTACAAGAATTAGTGGCCTTTTTACAGCAGTCTTAAGTTGAGGTCGAGGCACAATCTGGGGACTGTGCCAGAATAAAGGTCATGCATTGTCATTTCGTTTGAGATCGTGATTGAGGTCGAAGTCCACCGCCAACTCCATGCTTTCTTGCGGGATCAGGGTTCTGATCAATGGCCTCATCACCTCACCATTGCTCGCCTCGTCGCTCGAGCCTTTCGTCTCAAGCGCAGTGCTCTGATTCAAATTAGTGCGGCGGCAAAACACCAGGGGCTTTATCGACTGAGCTATTTAGCGCCCCTGATGATTTGGCGAGAAGCCGTCATCTTGGTGGCCCCTCTAGCGGTCCAGCAACAACTGCTCCAGGCCGAGATGCCCCATCTCCATGACTGGATGCAGATCAATAAGCCAATTCTGGCCTCCAACGGTTGGCCGGGTAGCCACTTTAAGGGCGTATTGCTGGTGACTCCAGAGGTATGGCTTCAGGACTATCTCACCCAGTCCTATCAATTTCCCACAGATATTCCTACTCTGGTTGATGATGCCGACCAAATTGAAACCTGGGCTCGGCAGCAGCTTACCCTGTCGTTATCTCCGCCAGACTGGGAGCAGCTGATTTGGTGCTACCCGCCGCTGCTAGCGCTGATTCGTGAAACCCGCGTCAAGCTGACTCGAGCCCTCTTCCAGCATCCAGAAAATCCTTACGGCCACACCTTAATTGAGCAGAAAGAGCGCCAAATTCTGGCTCAGCTCCATCAGGCGATTTTGGCCCATGGCATATCCCTTAGTCCACCCCCATGGCAGCAGTTCTGGCAAGCCTATCGATCAAGTCATCACCTTCTCTGGAGTAGCCTCAACCGTGAGAATGGGGCCTTCTCGCTGCACTGCGCCCCCAACGAGGTCAATCGAGCCCTCAAAGGTCTGTGGTCGCGGCAGCCCGTCGTGCTGATAGGCAATAGTTTTGATCTTGAATCGGGGGCGAAGCTATTTCGCCAGCAGTTGGGCCTGGAAGAAATGACCTATGTGCAATTTGCAGCGAATCGGGACGCAGAAGCCATTCAGCTGTATCTCCCAGATGGCCTGCCCATGCCTAATACGCCCTCGTTTCAGGGGGCACTACTGCAGCAGCTACATCTGCTGATGGTGGCGAAGGCTCAACTGGGTGGACCCACGGTTATTATTATTGAAGACACCCCGATGCAGCGGCAGATAGCCACGGCGATGGCCTCGGAGTTTGGCTCTCGGGTGCAGGTGGAAACGCCCGATTTGAATGCAGAAACCATTTTGATTTCGGGGTGGGGCTATTGGTTGCGTTATCAAGCCACCCTGCCGATTCCTAAGGTGCTGGTGGTGGCCACCCTGCCGATTCCCTCCCTTGAGGATCCGCGGGTGGCGGGCCGAGTAGCCTACTATAAGCAGCATCGCCAAGACTGGTTTCGCCTGTACCTGTTACCGACTGCCCTGCGAACGCTACAAACTGCGATCGCACCCATTCGCTGCAATCAAGGTATCGTAGCTTTATTCGATAATCGTGTCTTGCATCGTAGCTATGGTCAACAAGTCTTAACGGCGCTGAGCCCTTATTCGCGCATTAACTACCTAGATGACCGTTTATTTGCAACGACATCCACATCGGGTCAGCAGCGGCTTTAGACAACCGGGCCGTATCTTAAATCAGGATGATCTCTCTTTAATCCCACCCCAATTTATCGATAAGATTTAATTAGTACTGCATGCAACTTTAGTTATCTAGATTGGGGAAACGCAATGGGAGAAGCAAAACGTCGTCAGGAAGCCTTAGGGGACAATTATGGCAAAGAGCCCAAAATGGGCTCATGGTTCCCGTTGACTAAGAGTCAGCTTCAGAAAATCTATGACCTGGTCATGAAGGGAAGCTGGGTAGGTGTATTTCTCGTCTTGCTATCCTGGTTAGTTGTGCGGTTTATTGGTCCGTCCTTTGGGTGGTGGGAGCTAGTTCCCAAAGAGGGCTTGTAAGCTCTGAATTGAACAGGCTGCTGGGCTGATCCGGCTGAAGCGACGCCCCTGCAGAGCTGACGAGCTAACTCCCATGCAGCCACTCCGCTCTAAACCATGATATGGTTAGTGATCGCTGAGCTTTCATAATATTGCTAACCTGAAGGTCAACGGCGAAAAGTTCAAAGCGGCGGCATAGCCAAGTGGTAAGGCAGGGGCCTGCAAAGCCTTTATCCCCAGTTCGAATCTGGGTGCCGCCTTTAGACAAAATAACCGCTAGAAGCAAATCAATAACCTCCGGTAAAACCGGAGGTTTGGAAAGAACCCCTGAAAGGGGGTCAGGGGGTGAGACCTCAGCTCTCTAAAAGGCTCAACTGCTCCTGT